>CANQHX010000169.1 GCA_947623905.1 uncultured Lachnospiraceae bacterium | reverse complement strand
CAGCCGCTTCGCTGGCGACGAAGGCCAGAAGACGGTCGAAGATTTCCTCGCAGCTATCAAGGAGGAGATCGCCACCGGCATGTCGGTGAAGAGCGCCATCCAGTCCGGCTTCAAGAAAGCTCTGTCGGCCATCGTGGACGGCAACGTGACGACCATCATCGCCGCCGTGATCCTGCTGTTCAGAGGCTCCGGTACCGTGAGAGGCTTTGCGCAGACGCTGCTCATCGGCGTGATCCTGTCCATGTTCACCGCTCTGGTGATCACAAGGCTGATCCTCCTGGCGCTGTATGCTGTGGGCCTGCAGGACGAGAAATTCTACGGCAGGGCAAAGGAGCGCAAGGTATTTGATTTTGTGAGCAAGCGGTGGATCTGCATCGCCATTTCCCTGGTGCTCATCGTGGGCGGTTTCGCGGTGATGGCCGTGCAGCATTTTTCCGGCAACCACGCCATGAACTTCAGCATGGAGTTTCTGGGCGGTACGTCCAGCAACGTGACGTTCAATGAGGCTATGGATATCGACCGGCTGTCCGCAGAGGTTGGACCTGTGGTAGAGGAAGTGACGGGAGACGCCAACGTGCAGTTCCAGACAGTGGAAGGCACCAACGAGGTGATCATCAAGACCCGCACCCTCAACAGTGAAGAACGGATCCAGTTAAACGACGCTCTGGAAGAGAAATTCGGCATTGATAAAGAACTCATCAACGCGGAGAGCATCAGCGCTACCGTCAGCGACGAGATGCGCAGCGACGCCGTGATCGCCGTCGTGCTGGCCACCATCTGCATGCTGCTGTATATCTGGTTCCGGTTCAGCGATGTGCGTTTCGCCGGCAGCGCTATTATCGCCCTGCTTCACGACGTGCTCATCGTGCTGGGCTTCTACGCTCTCAGCCGTATTTCCGTGGGCAATACGTTCATCGCCTGTATGCTGACCATCGTAGGTTACTCTATCAACGCCACCATCGTCATCTTCGACCGTATCCGCGAGAACCTGAAGATGTCCGCGAAGCCGGATCTGAAGGAAGTGGTGAACAAGAGCATTACCCAGACGCTGACCAGGAGTATCTATACCACCCTGACCACTTTCGTGACCATCGCGGTGCTGTGGATCATGGGCGTGTCCAGCATCCGGGAATTTGCCGCACCTATCATGGTAGGCCTGATCGCGGGCGTATACTCCTCCGTATTCCTTACCGGTTCCATCTGGTATATGCTGCGGACGAAGTTTGTCAAGAAGGATTGAGGGGAAAGTAAGTTCTGCTTGCAATAGACGTATATTTGTGGTATTCTTTGAATAAGATAAACATTGTAACTAGTTACAGATTTGGTCTGGGCGAAAGCTCTTTGGACCACCGTAGGCGGGAAGAATTTCCCGCCATTTCTAATTATAAGGGAAACATATATGAAAGTACTCAGTATTTTTATTGATGAATCAGGAGATTTTGGAGAAATAAAAGAACGTCCGGCTTATTATCTGGTTACGTTTGTTCTGCACGATCAGGGCAACAATATAGACCAGCAAGTGGCCAAATTGGAGGAAAGCGTAAAAAGCAGCGGATTTAATGTAGAGTATATACATACTGGCCCGGTAGTGCGCAGAGAAGAAGTTTTTGAAAAATATTCTGTTGATGAAAGACGAAAGTTGCTGTATAAGATGTTAAACTTTATCGTAGCGTGTCCGCTCTGGCATTTTACAGTTGTGATAGACAGAAGAGAGGCGGCGGATAAGATTTCTTTGTCGGGGAAACTCGCCAGGGCGATACAGAACGCTTTAGATAGGTATCGGGATTTTTTTGCTCATTATGATAAATATATCGTGTACTATGATAATGGACAGAGTGAACTTAGCGCTATTTTGAATGCCGTTTTTTCGATACAGCTACCGGATGTTGAATTTAGGAAGGCTGAACCACAAAAATACAGGTTGTTACAGGCAGCAGATTTTATTTCCTTTATGGAATTGCTGAAGATTAAAAAAGATGAGAAACGTCTAAGCAGATCAGAAGAAAAATTCTTTTATAAACCCCGGGAATTGAAGAAAATTTTTTTAAAAAGTGTTGAGAAAAAGAGATTGTAAATTGACATTATTGAAATGCTGTTTTATCGTGTGATCTGTGTGCCGCGGAGTTTTTGGACTCCGCGGCTCTTTTGTTTTGCTATATAAAAAAAACAAAGAAAACATGAAAATCTTCCCACTTGCGTGCCAATCTATGCTATAATACCTATAAAGTGCCTTTTTGTACCCATTTGGCATATGAGGATCACACGACACCCGCTACATTCCCTTACAGATTGGAGAATGCGTATGAAAATCACAAATTTAAAGACAGAATATATGACTGATCCCCTGGGTGTTGATCAGGAGAGGCCGGTGTTCGGCTGGAACGTGGCTACGGACCGGAAAAACTGGCGGCAGGAGAGCTGCCGGATACAGGTGACTACGGACCCGGATGTGCCGGGACAGCTGTGGGACAGCGGGAAGGTGGACGGACCCCATATGGTCAACGTGCCTTACGGCGGCCCTGC
>CANQHX010000168.1 GCA_947623905.1 uncultured Lachnospiraceae bacterium | reverse complement strand
TCCTTTTTGCCCTGGTATCTTCTTGGTCTTGTGACGCTGGGGATTTCGGATATCTTTTTCACAAACGCTTACAGGACCGCATTTTTCTGTGAGTTTTATGCCGGGGTAAGGAAGATTTGCAGGGAAAACAATCTGGAGGGCAGCGGGCAGCTGAATGACCGCTATCTGTTCGAGATCGCGGACAGCCAGTCCCTGCGCGCGGCCTACAAGGATGTCATTGACGCGCAGAAGGCCGTCAGACATCAGGAGAGTAAGCCGATGACCGGTTTTACCGGCTTCCTGGCAAAGGTCTTCGGCATCACGATCCTGCGCCGGAAGGACGAGCAGCTCTACGAGGAAAATGAAGAGCGCAAGATGATGATTGATGCGCTGGATGAGGAACTGAACGGGGAGTCCTATCCGGGACGCCTTTCTCCGCTTCCGGACGGAAAGAACAGCCGCAAGGTGGATTCGCTTCATTATCTGAGACACTATTCGATCCCGTCCCTGATTCTGCTGTTCTTTACTTTTTCCTTTATCGGATGGGTGTGGGAGGTCACGCTGTTTTTGATTTCCGATGGCGTATTTGTCAACCGCGGCGTGCTCCACGGCCCGTGGCTGCCCATTTACGGGTCCGGCGGCGTGCTGATCCTGATCGTGCTGAACAAACTGCGCAGCAAGCCTCTGGCGGAGTTTGTCACGACCATTGTTTTGTGCGGATGTGTGGAATACTTTACGGCATGGTATCTGGAGACGACCCATGGCGGGCAGAAGTGGTGGGATTACAGCGGTTATTTCCTCAACCTCAACGGGCGGATCTGCGCCGAGGGGCTTCTGGTGTTCGGCCTGGGCGGCATGGCCATCGTCTATCTGCTTGCCCCGGTGCTGGACAACCATTTCAAGAAGATCAAGACGAAGGTACTGATCCCTCTGTGCGCCGTGCTGCTGGTGGTGTACTGCACGGACCAGATATATTCTGCCAGGCATCCCAATACCGGCAAGGGCATCAACGATTATACCCAGGAGGCGGACGGCGGGGACAGAAGCTGTGAAAAGGCGTTTGCCGCGGCGGTTTCGGATCTGTATGTGCCCGGCTCCGGGGAAAGAGGTCGCGGATGATCGCGCTGTTTCTATCGCCGGTGTATGTGCTGATCCATGCATATATCCTCATCTGGATCCTCCGGTGGCTTGGCGCCTGTCACAATGGCCTGTCGAGGAAATGGGTGAAGGCTGCCGTGATCCTGGTGTATGCCTTTTTGCCTCGGCTATGCTGGTGGGCTTTCTCATGAAGCCCGGCCCGGCAGAGCGGATCATGAAGCTTATCGGCAATTACTGGCTGGGAGTTATCCTTTATCTCGTGCTGACGGTGTTCCTCGCGCTCCTTGCGCGGCTGATCCTCCTGCACTGCGGGAAGATCGACAGGAAAAAGCTTTGTTCCCGCAGGACGTTTGTACTGGCGGGCGGCGTGTGCGCGGCGGTCATTGCCGGGTTCAGCATATGGGGCGCCGTCAACGCCCGGATCATTCACACCACCCCTTATGAGATCGCTGTTGATAAGGACGGCGGCGAGTTGGATTCCCTGAAGGTGGTGCTCGTGGCGGATATGCATCTGGGCTACAACATCGGCTGCCGCCACATGGAGCAGATGGTGGAGAAGATCAATGCGGCTGCTCCGGATCTTGTGGTCATTGCCGGGGATATTTTTGACAACGAGTATGATGCTCTGGAGGATCCGGAGCGTCTGGCGGAGATACTGCGGGGCATTGACAGCCCTTATGGCGTGTACGCATGCTACGGCAATCATGATATTGATGAGAAGATACTGGCCGGATTTACTTTCGGGGGCAGCGGCAGGAAGATGAGCGACCCGCGGATGGACGAGTTCCTGGAGCAGGCCGGCATCCGGCTGCTCATGGATGAATATGTGATGATCGGGGACAGTGTGTATCTGTATGGCCGGCCTGACGCCCGGCGCCCCGGCAGGGGGATCAGCGAGAGAAAAACGCCCCGGGAGGTGACGGCGCAGATGGATCTGTCCAGACCGGTGATCGTCATCGACCACCAGCCCGCCCAGCTCCAGGAGCTGGCGGACGCCGGGGTGGACGTGGATCTGTGCGGGCATACCCACGATGGCCAGATGTTCCCCGGCACCCTGCTCACCGGCCTGATGTGGGAAAATCCCTGCGGTTATCTGAAAAAAGGCAATATGCACAATATCGTTACCTCCGGCGTCGGCCTGTTCGGCCCCAATATGCGGGTAGGCACCATTGCGGAGATCTGCGACATAACGATAACATTTCGGTGAGAAACTGAAAATTTTATATAAAGGGAGAAGTTATGGAAAAGAAAGTGAAAAGAAACTCATTCAAAGGGTCCCTGGGATTTGTCCTCGCGGCGGCGGGAAGCGCCGTGGGGCTGGGCAATATCTGGAGGTTCCCCTATCTGGCCGCCAAGGACGGCGGCGGATTGTTCCTTGTGGTCTACATCATCCTGGCGCTTACCTTCGGCTTCGCGCTGCTCATGACGGAGGTGGCCATCGGACGGAAGACCAAACAGAG
>CANQHX010000167.1 GCA_947623905.1 uncultured Lachnospiraceae bacterium | reverse complement strand
CCCCTGAAAAATAAACAGAAGGAAAAGGCGATCAAACAGGCCATGAAGCTTTTGATTGCAGAGGGGCTTATTGAGCAACCCTTACTTGCTTCTTAGCTTATCACTATAAAATCAACCTTGTTTCAAAAGGCTATTTTTCAATAGCTTGATTCAGTGCGCCATTTTACGGCCTTCCTCTACTTTCTTTCACACTAAATTCCTCTCTTTCTACTGCTTTTTTATGATTCGCATCCCTTACGGCCGGCAAAAGATCACTGTCTTGCTGTTACTTTTACCGTACCGTCACCCCGGACACGTCATCGATTATGTATGTTTCGCCTGCAACGCCCTTCATGTGTACATTTTCAAACACGATATCCTTGGCGTTGCGGATCACGAAACCGCCGGCCTTCATCAGCTCCAGGTTGGCCATCATGGCCGCCGGCTCTGTAGGCTCCACGTCGTCCCTCAGGGTGATGGTGCAGTTGCTGAAGGCAATATTCTCAATGGCACGCTCCGGCAGGCCGGCCATAACGCCGGCGCACTGGGTGGCGCTGACCACTGTGATGTTATTGATGTTGATGTTGCGGATGACGGGGGTCCCCTCATCCACGGGAGCAGGCTTGGGATCGCTGACCCAGGGTTCTTTGCCCCGCTTGCCGCAGTAATAATACATATTGAACACAAAAGGACACATAACGCGGTCCATGATGATGTTGCTGAACGTCATCTGTTCCATGGCCCCGCCCCTAAGCCGCCTTGTCTTCATGCGGATGCCCCGGTCCGTATCCTGGAACACACAGTTGGACACGGTCACATTGCGGACGCTGCCGCTGGCCTCGCTGCCGATGACCACGCCGCCGTGGCCGTGGATCATATTGCAGTTGGTAATGGTAATGTTCTCGCAGGGCTCCTTTACCAGACTCTCTTCCACGCCGGATTTGATGGCGATGCAGTCGTCTCCCACATCAATGAGGCAGCCCGTGATCCGCACATTGGTGCAGCTGTCGGGATCGATACCGTCGGTATTGGGACTGTCGGCAGGGTTTTTGATGGTAACGCCCCGTATCTCCACATTGTTGGAAAAGAGGGGATGCACCGTCCAGGCAGGAGAATTGGTCAGCGTCACGCTCTCCAGCTTCACGTTCTCGCAGCGTTCAAAATACACAAGGCAGGGGCGGGCCTCCTCCAGAGTCTTCGCCCAGATCCGCTCCCACCATGCCCGGCCGTTGCCGTTGATGACGCCTTCGCCTTTGACCGCCACATTTTTCGCCTTGTACATATAGATACAGGGCTTGTACATTTTCCGGGTAATGCCCTCGAAGTTGCCCTCCAGCAGCTCGTACTGTTCTATGTCGTCCAGGAAAAACAGCTCGCTGCCGTTGTCCAGATACAGCGTCATATTGCTCTTCAGCTCAATAGAGCGGGTGGGATATCTGCCTGCCGGCACGAACAGCGTACCGCCTCCCTGCTGCTCCATGTCCGCCACAGCCTTTGCGAAGGCCTCCGTCCAGTCGGCGCCGCTCTGTGAATACTGTGCGTAATTTTTGATGGAGTAAAACATTTGCTACCTTCCTCCTTTCACATTCTCAGTTCCTTGAAAACTCTGACAGGATCAATCCGTCGTTCCGCTCCAGGGTCATGCCGATGCTCCAGCTGTTGATGAACAGCAGCAGGTACCGGCCCTTTAAATCCTGTACCTTCTTCATGTCCGATGTGCCGGACAATCTGGCGATATCGATATCGGGATTGTCGATCCAGCGGATATACTCATAGGGCAGGGGCTCCAGCCGGATCTCTACGTTGTACTCGTTTTCCAGGCGATATTTGAGCACGTCAAACTGCAGCACGCCTACCACCCCCACGATGATCTCCTCCATGCCGGCGTTGACCTCCTGGAAGATCTGGATGGCGCCCTCCTGGGCGATCTGGTTGACGCCCTTGACGAACTGCTTCCGCTTCATGGTGTCCACCTGGCTCACCCTGGCAAAATGCTCCGGCGCGAAGGTGGGGATCCCTTCAAAGGCAAATTTTTTTCCCGGCTCGCAGAAGGTATCGCCGATGGAAAACAGTCCCGGATCAAACACGCCGATGACGTCCCCGGCGTATGCCTCGTCGATGACCTTCCGCTCGGATGCCATGAGTTGCTGGGGCTGGGACAGCCGCAGCTTTTTGCCGCCCTGGACATGGTACACTTCCTTTGCCGCGTCGAATCTGCCGGAGCACACCCGCATAAAGGCTACCCTGTCCCTGTGGGCCTTATTCATATTCGCCTGTATCTTAAACACAAAGGCGCTGAAGGAATCGTCGAAGGAATCGATGAGCCCCTCGTCCGACATGCGGGGCAGGGGCGGCGTAGTCATTTTCAGGAAATGCTTTAAAAACGTTTCCACGCCGAAGTTGGTCAGCGCCGAGCCGAAAAACACGGGGGACAGTTCCCCGGCGCTGACCTTTTCCTGGTCAAATTCCGCGCTGGCGCCGTCCAACAGCTCGATCTCCTCCAGCAGCTGCTCTGCCGCCGCTTCCCCGATCTCTTCTGCCAGATTGTCCTCGTCCACGTC
>CANQHX010000166.1 GCA_947623905.1 uncultured Lachnospiraceae bacterium | reverse complement strand
GGGAAACTGGGCCGGGAAAACCGTCTGCAACGCCGCGGGCCAGTACCGGTACGGCGGCGTTGCTTACACACTGGTGGATATTCCCGGGACCTATTCCCTCATGGCCCGCTCCAAGGACGAGGTGACGGCGCGGGATGCCATCTGCTTTGGCGGGGCGGACGCGGTGGTGGTCGTCTGCGACGCCACCTGTCTGGAGCGGAACCTGAACCTGGTGCTCCAGACCATGGAGATCACCGGCAATGTGGTGGTCTGCGTCAATTTGATGGACGAGGCGGAGAAAAAGCAGATCCGGGTGGATATCCGCGCCCTGGAGGAGCAGCTGGGAGCGGCTTCCATACTGGACCAGGTGGAGGCCATGGACGCGAAAGGGACCCCCGACATGAGCAAAATGTCCCGGGAGGACAGTCGGAAAGCAGGCGTTACCATGGCGGGAAATCTGTCCGCCCTGGGCTTCAACATGGAGCTGGGACCTGACGTGGACGTGTACATAGACGATGTGGCCAACGAATATCTGGCCGGAAGGACCTTCGGCAGCGACGTTGATAAAACGGCTTCCATGGCGGCGGACGTCATATCCGGGCTGCAGGCTTCCGGCATAGCAGCCGCGGCAAAGTATTTTCCCGGTATGGGAGGCGCCGCCGCTACGGATACAGACCGGTTCCCTGCCAGCATGCGGACTCTGACGCAGCTGCGGCAGACGGAGCTGGCGCCTTATAAAAAAGCCATAGAGGCCGGTGTAGACGTGATCATGGTGTCCGACATGCAGCTTCCCCTGGTGGAAAAGGAGGAATGTCCCTGTTCCGTATCGTCCCTGATCATGCAGGATCTGCTGAGGGGCGAGATGGGTTACCAGGGTATAGTGATGACGGCGCCGTTAAATGACAAAGCCATCACCCAGCGTTACGGCGCAGGCGAGGCGGTGGTAAGCGCCGTCAAAGCCGGCGCGGATATCCTGTACATGCCTTCCAGTCTGGAGGCCGCGTTTATCGCGCTGCAATCCGCGGTGAAGAACGGAGAGATCACCGAGGACCGCATCAATGAGTCGGTAGCCCGTATCCTTGCCGTGAAGATACAGAAAAAGTGGCTCAATGTGGAAGACTACGGTCCCTTTGCCACGCCGGAACCTACGCCGGAACCTTATCAGGAGAGCTGGTCGGAGGAGGACGGCGATTCCGGAGAAGAAGGCGGCTGGTCAGAGGAAGACGGCTCCGGCGACGAAAGCGGGAGTTATGAGGACGAAGGCTGGAGCGAGGACTCCGGCAGCGGGGAAGATTCCGGCGAAGAAGAAGGCTCCGGCAGCGGAGAAAGTTCCGGCAGCGACGAAGGTTCCGGCAGCGACGAAGGAAGCTCTGACAGCGGCGAAGGAGAGGACTCCGGCAGCGGGGAAGGCTCCGGCGGCGACGAAGGAAGTTCCGAAAGCGGCGAAGGAGAAGACTCCGGCGGCGAAGAAAATTCCGGAGAGTAATGTCTGAAAGGCAGAATGAGGCGCAGTATGAGCAGATCCATTTTGATCGGCGACCGCGTGATCGGCGGCGGCCAACCTATCTTGATACAATCTATGTGCAATACCCCCACGGAGGACGTGAAGGCCACCGTGGCCCAGATCCATGCCCTGGAAAAGGCCGGCTGCGAGATCATCCGGGTGGCGGTGCCCACTATGGAGGCGGCCGGGGCCATTGAGGAGATCAAAAAACAGATCCATATCCCCCTGGTGGCAGATATCCACTTTGACTACCGGCTGGCGCTGGCAGCCATGGAACACGGAGCGGACAAGATCCGCATCAACCCCGGCAACATCGGCGGGAAGGACCGGGTCCGGGCCGTAGTGGATATGGCAAAGGCAAAGGGGATCCCCATCCGGGTGGGCGTCAACAGCGGGTCGCTGGAGAGATCCATCGTGGAAAAGTACGGCGGCGTCACGGCGGAAGGGCTGGTGGAAAGCGCCCTGGACAAGGCAGCTATGATACAGGACATGGGATATGAACAGCTGGTACTCAGCATCAAATCCTCTGACGTGCTCATGTGCGCCAGAGCCCATGAACTCATCGCGGACAAGACCGACCTGCCCCTCCATGTGGGCATTACCGAGGCGGGCACCGTCACCAGCGGAAATATTAAGTCCGCTGTGGGGCTGACACTGATCCTGAGCCAGGGCATCGGAGACACCATCCGGGTGTCCCTCACGGGCGATCCGGTGGAGGAGGTGCGTTCCGCGAAGCTGATCCTCCGCACTCTGGGCCTCAGAAAAGGCGGCGTTGAGGTAGTCTCCTGCCCTACCTGCGGCAGGACGAAGATCGACCTCATTGGTCTGGCCGAAAAGGTAGAGCGGATGGTACAGGATTATCCTCTCGACGTGAAAGTAGCAGTTATGGGCTGCGTGGTCAACGGCCCCGGCGAAGCCAGAGAAGCAGATCTGGGCATTGCCGGAGGAGACGGCGAAGGCGTGCTGATCCGCAGAGGAGAGATCATCCGGAAGCTGCCGGAGGATCAGCTTCTGGGCGCCCTGAAGGAAGAACTGGACAAAATGGTATAGAGGAACACATATGGAAGGAAAACGATTTC
>CANQHX010000165.1 GCA_947623905.1 uncultured Lachnospiraceae bacterium | reverse complement strand
GTCTCGGGCAGCGATATTCTTGTGAATAGCTCCGGAGCCAAGAGGAGAGACAATATCTATATCGATGATGCCGTGGCAGCGCTCGTTTGTATCTGCCAGAAGGGTGAGAGCGGACAGACGTACAATATCTCGTCCAACGGCGAAAAGGGTAACTTCGCTGCAGTGGATGAGATAGCTCAGATGATCTCAGCAGAGGCGAACGCATGCTGTGGCCTTGACCATCTAGTGCGTGTGGTTTATAAGCAAAATGAAGCAAAACGCAGTCCTGGGATCAAACTGGACAATACAAAACTAAAGATGCTTGGCTGGGACCTAACAACGAGCTTAACTGATGGTGTCAGACTTACGATTCAGGGCATCCTAAAAGATGGTAATGGCTAAAGGAGAAAAAGGTATGTTGCAAGATAAGTACGATTTGATCGTAGTTGGATGTGGGATTTGTGGGAGCATTATCGCCCGCCGGGCAGCAGAGGAATGTGGGAAGCACGTACTCATACTGGAAAAGACTGGCCACCTTGCGGGAAATATGTATGACGAAGAAGACGAGAACGGCTTTATGGTCCAGAAGTACGGACCTCATGTATTCCACACGACCGAGGATTGGATATACGATTTTGTCATGCGTTTTTCTGACTGGTTCCCATACACGACATCTTATGGTGTAGAGCTGGATGGGGAGTGTGTACCGGCGCCGTTCGGGTTTGCGGCGATTAAGAAGCTGTATCCAGCAGATGAAGCGGATCACATTATAGCAGTTCTCAAGGAGACATATCCAAAGCGTGATAGCGTTCCAGTGCTTGACCTTATAGAATCTTCAGATGGAACCATATCAGCGCTGGGAGAGATGTTGTTTGAGAAGGATTATCGGCCCTATGCGGCAAAGCAATGGAATCTTGACCCTAAAGAGCTAGATAGGAGCGTTGTGGAAAGAATGCCAATCATCCTATCAGACAGGGAGAACTACTTTGATCATACAATTATTAAGCATGAGATTCTACCTGTGAATGGGTACACTGTCTTTATTGAAAATATGCTGTCTCACGAGAATATCGATATCCAGCTGAACACAGACGCTTGTGAGTTTCTTCAGTTTGACTGGGAACAGGGACAGTGCCGTAAGGACGAGGAGATCATAACGATACCTGTCTTGTTTACGGGTGCCCTGGAGGATATATTCAAGAGCAATGAGCCACTACCATACAGATCTTTGTGGTTTGATTATAAGACCATGAATATGGATAGCTATCAACCCACGGCAATCTACACTTATCCTCAGACACATGAATATCTTCGCTCGACAGAGTATTCAAAGTTTATGCAGGAACCGCCAAAAGGCAAGACAGTCGTAGCATTTGAATATCCCGTTCCATATGATAAAACTGCACAGAAAGGAAATGAGCCCTATTATCCCATCCTGACTGCCGAAAATGTAGAAAAGAACAACAAATATCTGATGGAATTAAAAAATATTAAAAATGTTGTTCCGTGTGGCAGACTTGCAGATTACAAATACTATAATATGGATCAAGCGGTCGAACGTGCATTTGATGTTTTCGAACAGATGAAAAAGAATTTTTGGATGAACTGATAAAATAAGGAGTATTAGCATGAAAAAAATCAGTGTTGTTATTCCTACGTATAACGAAGAAGACAATGTTATGACTGCTTATGAGCGAGTTAAAGCAGTGTTTCAACACGATCTTCCACAATACGATTACGAGATCTTGTTTGTGGACAATAAATCAACAGATAAAACAAGAGAAATCCTGTCGGACCTATGCAGCAGAGATAAAAAGGTCAAATGCATTTTCCATGTCCACAATTTCCATGTGTATCGCTCTTTCTATCATGGCCTCACAGAATCTGATGGTGATGCGACATTTTTTACAACAGCAGATATGCAGGATCCTCCAGAGTTACTTCCTGAGTTTGTCAAGGAATGGGAGAAAGGGACGGTTGCTGTCATCGGTATAAAGCACGGAAGCAAGGAGTCTCTGTTTATCCGTTTTTTGAGAATGATCTACTATAAAGTAATTTGCATGTTGTCAAATGAAAAGCAGATCGCCAATTTTAATGGCTTCGGACTCTATGACCGTTCATTTATTGAAATCATGCGTCAAATCGATGAGCGCGACCCATTTATGAAGGGATTGGTATCAACCTACGCGGCGTCAATAAAAGAGATACCATATAAGCAGGATAAACGCACAGCAGGGAAAGGAACGACAAATTTCTTCCGTATGTATGACTATGCAATGATTGGCATCACAGCATCGTCAAAGATTGTGCTCCGTATCTGTACATTCGTTGGTCTTATTCTATCTATCATTTCGCTCTGTTTGGCTTTGATTACGGTTGTTAATAAACTTATCAATTGGAATGATTTTCAATTTGGCATGGCAGCACTTACAACAGGTGTGTTCTTCCTGGGAGGCGTACAGCTATTTTTCTTGGGTATGATAGGCGAGTATATTCTCTCCATCAATACAAAAGTAGCCCGAATGCCGGTTGTTGTTGAGGAGAAGAGGATTAATTTCGAAACGACGCAGAGCGATCGTGTTTAGAAGGTGTGATCACAAGGATTTGTTCAAATTCTGTCATAGAGAGGCGCCTACCTCAATGATAGCTTTATCCATCCCCATCAACCTGACCGGGTATTTCCCAGGGG
>CANQHX010000164.1 GCA_947623905.1 uncultured Lachnospiraceae bacterium | reverse complement strand
TTTGAATACGATCCATTCTGCTCAAGGAGCAAAAAGAGTCTGCACAAACTGCGGAAGATGCAAAGCGGCGTGTCCTGCAGGCATCGACATTCCCGCAGTCATCGGGGCATACGGGCGGCATGAGAAAAAATGCCAAGCTGTGAAAGAGACGCAACCCGAACCTGCCGGGCCGGAGGATTGCATTGAGTGCGGGGCATGTACCTCCTGCTGTCCGGAAAAAATTGCGGTAAAGGATCTCATGCGGGAACTTGCCATGCAGCAGTGCCAATATGAGAGCCATCTAGCCTATGCGAACGGATGGAGATGAGGAGGTTTTGTGTATAAAAAAACAGTTTCATGGATTTTGGCAATATGTCTTTTGCTCCTTATGACGGTTTGTGGGGCGGGGCCGTCTGTCGGTCAAGATACCACTGATCCACCGTCGCCTGCGGAACAGGAGGAACCTTTTGCTTCGTCCGACACATCGGAACCATCCGTTCCGACAGAAAGCCCCTCGGAAACGTCGGAACCTTCCGAAAATGATAAGGAAGGCTCTGTCGTCTATTTCACTTCCGACATTTCCCCAGAGGGGATGTTGGCCGTCTTTGAAGCTCTCGGCTGGACGCCTACCGGTAATGTGGCGGTAAAGCTAGGGTAGCGAGAGCTTACAGCAGCGGGTGGAGCGGCAGAATGGACTTCACACGCTGGAACACGCCGAGGAAATCGGTTTAGGCAGCCGCACCTACGATTTGGTGAACATAGATGAGTGAGGTCGCCCAAGTTCTGCAAAGAGAGTTTGTCTGCATTCAATATTGGAAGTTGTTCTTGGTTATAAGAAAATAGATTAGTTTATAATTGCTGCAATTCCAACAGGGCTTGCAGCTTTTTGCAATAGGGAAATGCGCGATAAAATCGAGAAGTGCATATTGACAGATTTTTTTGTGTTCTGTAGAATGGTGCTGGATCATAAAAACAAAGCTGTCCATAGAACAATAAGCAGGAAAAGGGAGGAATGATCTTATGGAATGCAGTTTTATCCCGGCGGATATTTTACTGCCGGCTCCGGGCGTTGATCCGGGCAGATGGGCCGTTGTGGCGTGCGACCAGTACACCAGCCAGCCCCATTACTGGAAGCAGGCGGAAGAACTGACGAAGGGAGTTCCTTCCGCGCTGAACATCGTATATCCGGAAGTATATCTTTCGGAAGGAGAGAAACGGATCGCCGGCATCCGCAGCGCCATGGACCGGTATCTGGAGGCCGGTGTGCTGACAGAGCAGATCCATCAGGGGTTTGTTCTGGTGGCGCGGACCGTGCCCTCCGGCATCCGGCTCGGCCTGGTAGGGGCGCTGGATCTGGAACATTATGACTTTACTCCGGGGACGGACGCGCCCGTGCGGGCTACAGAAGGAACCATCGCGTCCCGCATCCCGCCGAGAGTGCGGATCCGGCAGGGGGCGCCCATTGAAAGCCCCCATGTGATGGTGCTCATCGATGATCCGGAGAAGGAACTGATCGAGGCCCTTTATGAGAGCCGCCATGATCTGCCGGTGCTGTATGATACGGATCTGATGCTGGGCGGCGGCCATATCACGGGATACGGCATTGCCGGAGAGACGGCACGGAGCACGGCAGAACACATTGCCGCCATGGAAAGCAGGAGCGGCGGCTTTTTCCTGGCCGTAGGCGACGGCAATCATTCCCTTGCCACCGCCAAGGCGTGCTGGGAGCAGATAAAGGCGTCCCTGACGGAGGAAGAACAGAAGGAACATCCGGCCCGCTATGCCCTTGTGGAACTTGTAAATCTGCACAGCCCGGCGCTGATCTTTGAACCTATCCACAGAGTGCTGTTCGGCGCGGATGTGGATGACCTGAAAAAAGCATTTCTGGCGGATCTGGCCGGCCGGGGTATGGAAGCTGTCCCCGGCAGTGATATCGTATACGTCCACGGAACGTCCAGGGAAGGACTTGCTTTAAAGGGCGCGGGAGACAGGCTTCCTGTCGATGTGCTGCAAAGCTTCCTGGACCGGTATCTGGAAGCACATCCCGGCGTGGAGATCGACTATGTGCATGGTGAGGACGCTGTGAGAGAACTGGCGGAAAAAGACGGAAATCTTGGGATCCTCCTGGGACCCATCGACAAAAACGGCCTGTTCCCTGCCATTGCCGCCGGAGGCGTTCTTCCCCGGAAGACGTTTTCCATGGGCGAGGCTTACGAGAAGAGATACTACATGGAGTGCAGACGGATCGGATAAATTTCTTCCGGACGGAGGATAAGCAGGTATATGGCGGGACAGAAGAACAGTACATCAAACAAAAGAGACAGGCCGCCGGATAAAAAGCACCGGCGCAGCAGTAAAAAAAGGGCGGCGCTCATCATCGCGGCTATTTTCCTTTTTTTCATTGTGGCGGTATTTGCGGCCGGATATTGCATTTTTAAGATGCATTACTATGACAAGGCCAATTATGTGGCAGACGACGAGGATTATACGGTATATACCACGCTCCCTCCCGCTGCCTCCGAGGCGGACGGCGGGTCGGACGGCAGCGCGGTGTACGCCACGCTTCCTCCTGCCGCGATGGAGATCGGCGAAGAGGTACACGTGGTAGATCCGGAAACGGCGGCGTCGGTCAGCAGCCAGATCTCCGGAGCGGTGGATCAGGTGCGTCATTTTGTGGATACGTTTTATGATCCCGACACCGGGGCATATGCGTCCGATGCGGGCA
>CANQHX010000163.1 GCA_947623905.1 uncultured Lachnospiraceae bacterium | reverse complement strand
CATCATGGAGCCGATAAGCTTTGTAGGCGGCATCACCACGCCCCTTTCCATGGTCGTCATCGGCAGCAATATGGCCGGGTATTCCCTGAAGAAAGTGCTGGGAGAGCGGAAGATGTATATCATCGCCGTGATCCGTCTCCTGCTGATCCCCGCATTGTGGGCGGGAATTATGTGCCTGCTCACGGACAACGCGGATCTGATCCGCGTAGTGACGCTGACCATGGGCATGCCCGTGGGATCACTTGTGGCTATGGGGTCCAGCAAATACAAGCGGCAGGGAGAAGCCGCCTCGGTGAGCGTGGTGCTGACTACCCTGCTGTCCATGATCACCATTCCCATTATGGCTGTCATCCTGTGGCGGGTGTTATAAGTTCATACCTTACAGAAATACCAGGTGCCTGTCCTTTTTGCATGAGGACAGGCACTTTTGCATATAGTTTCAGAGATAGGAACAGAATGGAAGATCAGGATGGGCAGAATCAGGTGGATGGCGTTGGGCGTGATCGTTTGCGCGTGGTGCGTGCTGTGCATGGCGGGACAGAGCGGCGCGGTGGAGCAGGACGGGCAGACAGGGACCGGGCAGGCAGGCGCGGCGCAGGAGACGTCCGCGCCGGGAGAGAGCGCGGGGGAGCAGGAAACGTCCCCGCTCCGGGAGGAAAAAAATTTGCCTCTCTACGCGAAGTCGGCGGTGCTAATGGACGCCCGGACGCACCGGGTGCTGTACGGAAAGGACGCCCAGGTGCCCATGCCCATGGCCAGCACCACAAAGATCATGACCTGCATCCTCGCCCTGGAGCTGGGCAGCCCGGAGGACACGGTAACGGTGTCCTCCTATGCGTCTTCCATGCCCAAGGTCCATCTTGGTATGGTAAAGGATGAGCAGTTCAAGCTGGAAGACCTTCTGTATTCCCTTATGCTGGAATCCCACAATGACAGCGCCGTGGCCATCGCGGAGCACATCGGCGGCTCCGTGGAGGGCTTTGCCGCTCTGATGAACCAGAAGGCCAGGGACCTGGGGTGCTATGATACTTTTTTTGTTACGCCCAACGGGCTGGATGCTTCCATTACCGGGGAGGACGGGCAGAGCTACGAGCATCATACAACGGCAAGGGATCTTGCCAGGATCATGAGCTACTGCATCCTGGAATCTCCCATGAAGGAGCAGTTTCTCGCCATCACCCGCACGCCTTCTCATTCTTTTACGGACATAGGAGGCAGCCGGCAGTTTTCCTGCAGCAATCACAATTCGTTCCTGGGGATGATGGACGGGGCGCTTTCGGGAAAGACCGGGTTTACCGCAAAGGCGGGATACTGTTACGTGGGAGCGCTGGAGCGGGACGGAAAATGCTTCGTGGTGGCGCTGCTGGCCTGCGGCTGGCCCAATAACAAGAGCTATAAGTGGAAGGATACCCGGCAGCTGATGGAATACGGCCTGGAGGAATATGACCTTTCCAATGTGTGCAGCCGGATACCGGAACCGGCGAGCGTGCCCGTGACAGACGGGCAGCAGGATACGGTGGAAGTGGTCCTGGAGCCGGAGGCGGATACGGATCTGTCCGTTCTCATGGGCAGCGGGGAGCAGGCGGTAATGGACGTGAAGCTGCCGGAAAAACTCTCCGCGCCGGTGGAGAAGGGACAGCCGGTGGGAACAGTGGAATATTCTCTTGACGGAGAACTGATCGTCAGCTATGCCCTGTGCGCCAACGAAACCGTGGAGGCGGAAAGCTGGCTGTGGTGGATGGGAAAGCTGATGGAAGGATTTCTTGCCTGGCAGTGAGGAATATTTTACCTGGATTTTACATAAAATTATACATTATTGGCTTGCCTTTCCAGAGGAAAACCGCTATAATTATTATCGGCAGAAATTTGATTTTTTTATCCGGGACCAGCCTTCCGGGTAAAATGAAATAATACAATAGGAGGCTTAGTATGAGTACGACAAGCACAAGTTCAGCAGGCAAGCGCATTGCCGCGTTGCTGGATGAAAACAGCTTTGTTGAAATCGGCGGCGGCGTAACTGCCCGCAGCACTGATTTTAACATGCAGGAGCAGCAGACTCCTTCCGACGGCGTCATCACCGGATACGGAGTCATCGATGGAAAACTGGTATTTGTATACAGCCAGGACGCTTCCGTGATGAACGGCACGCTGGGAGAGATGCATGCGGGCAAGATCGCCAGGATGTACGACATGGCCCTGAAGATGGGCGCTCCCGTGGTGGGCCTCATCGACTGCGCGGGCATGCGTCTGCAGGAAGCCACCGATGCCCTTCACGGATTCGGACAGATATACGGGAAGAAAGCGCTGGCATCCGGCGCCATCCTTCAGGTGGACATCGTGTTCGGCAGCTGCGGCGGCGGCATGGCAGTGTCCGCGGCAATGTCTGACTTTACGCTGATGGCCGACGGAGGCAGGCTGTTTGTCAACAGCCCTGACGCTATCAAGGGGAATGAGAAGTCCAAGTGCGACACCGCAAGCGCGGCGTTCCAGGCTGCAGAGACCGGCGTGGCTGACATCGTAGCAGATGAGGCGGGCGTCATCGCCCAGGCCCGGACGCTGATCAGTATGCTCCCCGGCAACAATGAAGAAGATGTGACAACGGCCTGCACAGACGACCTGAACCGTGCCTGCGAGGGACTGGCCTCCATGAAGGGCAACGCCGCCGCCGTGCTGGCAACGATCTCCGACGGCTATGTATTTGCGGAAGTAAAGAAAGAGTACGCGAAGGATATGGTCACCGGATTTATCAAGCTC
>CANQHX010000162.1 GCA_947623905.1 uncultured Lachnospiraceae bacterium | reverse complement strand
TCTGGCAAAGCCCGGCCTCCTCAAAAGGTTCATTCAGCTTTTCCGTCCCCGGCAGCACGAAACGCCCGTCCTTCAGAAGCGTGATCCTGCGCCCGTCCGCGCAGACGACTTCGATATGCCCGATCTCCTCGTAGGGGATCGTGATGTCCGTGTGACAGCCGAAATACGCCTTCGACGGGTCCTCCTTCCGAAGAATGGAGACCTCGTTGTCGCGGGCGATGATCTCGCGGCCGTCGGGATTGAACACCGCGTTGTCCTCGGACCAGCTGTAGCAGGTGTCTCCCACGGCAAAGTGGGGACCCATCTTCTCCGCGATGAGGATCGGCAGCTTGTCTTCTATGTGAAATTTTCTTGCCATGACATAGGCCGCTGTGTTGGTGCCGATGGCAAACTCGCCCATGGGCAGCTGCTCATGGTAACGGAGCACATTTTCCCGGATATAGTCCGCGCCGGTCTTTGCGTCGGGGAAATTGGAGCAGGTGTACGCGGTAGTCATGCCGTTTTGAAAGGTGATCTCCAGATCTTCATACAGCAGCTCGTTCAAATACACCCGGCTCACGTGGAGCACGCCGTTTGTCCCCTCCAGCACGGGAGAAGTAAATACCTCCCCCACGGGAATGTTCACGTCTGCCACGCAGTTTTCAAATATCGTCTCCTTATCGGGATGCTCCAGGGGCCGGAGCATGACCGTCAGATCCGTGCGGTTGTTCCCCGCGCCCTCGATGTGCACCGCCACGCCCTTGTCCAGCGTGTCGATGATCGTCTGCTGGATGTTCCTGTAAAGCATGTAATCCAGGGTATTGATGCGGACGGTCTCCTGAAAGATCTCCGGGAACCGTTCCCCGATGTCCGGCACGGGAAACGCGATAATGGTAAAGCTCCGCTCCTCCCCGGGAATATATTCGTTTGTCATGTCGCTCAGGCGCGCCTGAAGCTCCACAGACAATTTCTGCTGCTTTTTGCTCAGCTTCCACGCCGTGTCCTTCACCTGAGGATGGAACGGCGTCTCGCCAAACGTCTCCATCACCGCCGGACCGCCGTGGACCGCCGCCTGCTCCTTATATGCCTCATAGGCCGCCTTCTGCGCACCCAGGCGGCGCTCTACATACCGCTTGTCCAGATACAGCGCCATATCATCCTTGTGGTCATAGGTGTACTGGGGGTTGGGACGGCTGCCGCCAACGCCCAGGGAATTGCCCATGACGCCCTCCGACTGGCCGTAGATCACCGCCTTCAGACCCATATCCGCAAACAGCTTCACGGCTTCCTTTATCACCCGCTCAAAGCCAAGGGGATAACGGATGTTCACCGTCTTTTTGATGGAAATATCCTTGCCGGTCACCTGAAAACCGGTGCGGTAGCCCTCCGTAAAGGTCCGGGCCATCTTCCGGATCAGCTCCTCCGGCAGTGACGCCATATACTCCGCCAGCTCCACGTCGCCGGAAGATACATACAGGCCGTACTGGTACAGGTACCGGGTATCTGACAGGTCCCATCCGCTGATGATATCCTGGAAATAGGTCTGTTCCGGGTCCAGCTGCTCCATGGTCCGGCGCGCGGCAAAATCGTCGCTGTAATCGCTGATGAACCAGTAAAGGATATCCCGGATCTCCTCCGTGGAAGGCAGGCTGCCGTCCTCCGTCACATAGCAGTGGTACACCTGCAGGAACAATTCCGTGTAGATAAGCAGTTCTTCCTCATATCCCCTGTACGCCGCGCTGATGGCGCCCCGAAGCTGCGCCGCCAGAAAACAGAGCAGCGGGCCGTGCTGCGCCCCCAGCACGGTTACGGCATAGTCGGGGTTTAAATAACTCTCTTCGTACCATTCCGGCAGAATATCATTGTACAGCTGCCGCTGGACGCCCCGCAGGGCCTCCGCTGTCATCCTCCGGAGCATGCCGCTGCTCTTTGCCATGGCGGCTCCGTGAACGGCCTGAAGAAATTCGGCCGTTTTTTCAAAATAAACACGAAAAGGAGCCCGCACCAGACGCTCCCGGGGTATCTCATCCAGCCGTCTCAGGGCCAGATCCATCCGTTCTCTCTGTATGCCGCGCTCCTCTGATTCTTTCTTCATCAATCTGATCATTCCTTCCGAATATTTCCTTTTTCTATATTTTTCTCCACCAATCCTTTTCCGTACTGCCACAGCGCCTCGGACCCTTCGTGGGTCGTGCGGTTGCGGGTGAAGATCTGCTCCGCCCGGACCTGATGCTCCCGCCACGCTCTGCCGCCCGTGGCGTCATTGAGCAAAATGGGCTGCACCCGGTCCAGTGTCCGGGCAAATCTGGCCTCCGGCGTCCGGCAGGCCTCAAATTCCTCCCACAGATCCCGCATCCACCGGGCCTGATCCTCCGGCAGTATGCCGAACAGCCGCTCTGCGGCCTTCTCTTCCCTGGCCCGCTGGGTCAGCTTTCCGGCTTCATCATAAGCATATGTATCTCCCGCGTCGATCTCCACCAGATCATGGCAGATGACCATCTCCACGACCCGCAGCACATCCACGGAGTCGTTGGCGTGCTCACTGAGCAAAAAGGCCATCAGCGCCAGATGCCAGGAGTGCTCCGCGTCGTTTTCCTTTTGTACACCATCCGACCGATAGGTCTGTCTGCCGATCTCCTTCAGCTTATCGGCCTCCAGCACAAACTCCATCTGTCGTCTCAGCCTGTCCGTGATTTCCGTTTCCGCCTGTTCATCCGGCAGGCCTGTCATTTCCCTGTCCATTTTCTTTCTCCGTTCTTTTCCTGTCTTTTTCTGCTCCGGTTC
>CANQHX010000161.1 GCA_947623905.1 uncultured Lachnospiraceae bacterium | reverse complement strand
AATGACAGCGCTTTTTCATAGCGGGGCAGAAATGCGGGACCGTCTTCCTTGTACAGCGCGTAGATCCCCAGAGCAAACAGCAGTCCGAAAGGATAGGACAGGTTGTAGTAGTGGAAATCTGGGAAATAGTAGTGCGGCTTGCAGGCCCACATGTATTTGTGCCGTTCGCTGCTCATGCCGTCTCCGTAAGCGTAATCCTGAGCGTCCAGCATCAGCTGGTTCAGCTGCTGTACGGTGAGAGGGCCGTTCTTGCGCATTTCAAACAGATTGTTCTCGAAGGTGTGCCGGCAGAGGATCTCGATGAGCATCTGGGTGTAATTCATCAGATCATTTTCCAGAATGGCAAACTTCAGTTTGTCGTCGGCATCCTCCAGTATACGGTCTGTCACCAGTTTCTGGCAGAGGATGGACGCCATCTCCGCCATGGGCATGGTGTAATCTGTGTTGAGCATGGTGTTCTGATTCAGTTTTTCGTAGTGGTAGCCGTGACCGATCTCATGGGCCAGAGAGGTCACATCATAAAATGTGCCCGTAAAATTGGCAAATATGCGGCTCTCCCCCAGCTCGTAGATGTTGCAGCAGTAGGTCCCGCTGGCCTTGTGCTCCCTGGGCTCCAGGTCGATCCAGCCGTTGTCGAACACTTTTCGCGCGTAATCGCCCAGATCCGTGCTGAAACGGGTGAACGTGGAGAGGATCAGGTCCCGGGCCTGTTCGTTTGTATAATGGCAGCCGAATTCTCCCATGGGCGCGTACAGGTCGTAGAACGGCAGGCCGCCCTCGTGTCCCAGCAGCTGCGCTTTTTTCTTCAGATACTGGCGGAATTTGGGCCGCGCGGCGTCAATGGTCTGGATCAGCGCGTCCAGTGTCTGCCGGTTCATGCGGTTGTCCAGAAGCGTCATCTCCAGGGGAGATTTGAAGCCTCTCCAGCGGCAGATAGTCAGCGCTTCGCCCTTGATGCCGTTCAGGCAGGCCGCGGCGGCATCCCGTATCTTCCGGTAGGAGCGTAGCTCCGCCTTATAGGCTGCCTTGCGGATGTCCTGCGACTGGGCGTACGCCATGTTGCGGATCACGGAGAAGGGGATCTGACGGACCTCCCCGTTAAAATCAAAGTCCACCGTCAGGGTTTCCAGCAGCCGGTTGTGCAGCTCTTCAAAAGCATAGGATCCGGTCTGCTGCATGTTGGCGATGAGCGCTTCCATGTCGTCTGACAGAAGATGGCGGCCCTGTTCCTGCATGTCGTACAGGAGCATCCGGTGTTCTTCCAGCAGAGGACTTCCCTGTATCCAGGATTCCAGGTTGTCGATGCGGGTAAGGTACCGCAGAAAAGGCACATTCATCTCGTTGAGGCGGGGGATCAGGGCGTCCAGCCGTTCCTTCAGGCTGTTCGCCTGGGCATTTTCCACATCCAGGGATGACACCATGCGGGCATAGGACATGAGCTTCAGGATCAGGCTGTTGAGCTTGTTGACGATACGGATATGGTGGACGATCACTTCCCCGGAGAGAGCTTCCTTGTCCAGCGTACTGTACAGGGAAATGGTCGTATCCATAATGGACGCCATCTGGTCAAGATCCTCCTGCAGCTGTCTGCTGTTAAATGAATTGTATATGGTAGAGAGATCCCAGCGTGTTTCCATAAATATCTCCATTCCGGAGGGTCGGCGCCCCGGAACAGGGCAGCGTACCTCCATTCTGTTTGCGATATGCACTGTGTCCGTTTCTGTATGGGTTTATTATAATGCATTTTTTGCCGGTTGAAAAGGAATTTTTATCAGAATGCAGGGGCAGGAATTTGACAATCCGCCGGCAAATCATTACAATGATGTAACATAGCGGGGTGGAATATCGTTGGAAACAAAAAACAAGAGGACCATAACCTACAGAAAGGCCGACTGGATACTAATGGCGTGTATCGCCGTGATCTCCTTTGGGATCATGGCGCTGGGTCTGTCCGGCCTGGCGCCGGGAAATACCGTGACCGTTTCCGTGGACGGAGAAGTGCGGTGGCAGGGATCTCTGAGGGAAGATATGACAAAGACATTTTCAGGAGCGGACGGGTATACATGCGATATCGTTGTGGAAAAGGGCAGGGTATGGGTGGAACGCGCCAGCTGTCCGGATAAGAGCTGTGTCCGCCAGGGCGCCGCTGACAGGAGCGGCCAGACTATCGTCTGTCTGCCCGCCCGCATCGTCGTGGAAGTCTCCGGCCGGAAAGCGGATACGCCCTACGACGCCGTCTCCCGGTGAAGTCCGGAAAGATTCTCTGGTAAGGCCCGGGAGGCCTTCTCTGTTAAGGGAAAGTTGCAAAACCTTCGCTGTTGTGATAAAATAAGCCGGAGGAAACAAATGTACGTGTGGCCGCCCAGCGGCCGCAGGATGACGGAAGGGATCGGATGAGGCACAGAAACAGCCGGAAAGCCGCGGAGCTGGGACTTTGGACAGCGGCGGCGTGTATGCTCAATTATATAGAAAGCCTGTTTCCCCTGATCCCTGTGATCCCCGGAGCCAGGGTCGGACTGGCGAATCTGGCGGTAATGTTCCTGCTGTACCGGTACGGCTGGCGGGACGCGGTGCTGGTGAACACCCTGCGGATCCTGGTCAGCGGCCTGCTGTTCGGCAATCTGTTCGGTATCCTCTACAGCTTTGCCGGATGCGTGCTTTCCCTGCCTGCCATGATCCTTTCCAGGCGGTCCGGATTGTTTTCGGTCACAGGTGTCAGCGTGGCGGGAAGCGCCGGGTTCCAGACGGGACAGATCGCGGCGGCCGTGTGTATCACAGGTACGCCGTCGCTGGTCTATTATCTGGGACCGCTGCTGCTGACAG
>CANQHX010000160.1 GCA_947623905.1 uncultured Lachnospiraceae bacterium | reverse complement strand
AGGCGCTGTGGTGACGGGGAAGGATCCGGCAGGCGCTGTGGCGAATGGGAGACAGACTGCCGGACGGTGACACGGGCATAGAATAAGGAGAAAGAGACTTTGGGACGGGGAGGTCCCCTGTTTGGGGTTCCGCGTCCGGGAAAGGAAATGAAGAAAAATGATAAACGGTAAAAAGGTACTGTTCAGCGGTATGCAGGCGACGGGAAACCTGACGCTGGGAAATTACGCGGGAGCGCTGAAGAACTGGGTGGCCTTAAGCGACGAATATGAGTGTTATTACGGCGTGGTGGATATGCATTCCATCACCATCCGGCAGGATCCTGCTACCCTGCGGCAGCGGGCAAGAAATCTGATGATCCTGTACATTGCCGCCGGGCTGGACCCGGAGAAGGCCTGCATCTATTATCAGTCTCACGTGTCCGCCCATGCGGAGCTGGCGTGGATCTTAAACTGCTACACCTATATGGGAGAGCTGAGCCGTATGACCCAGTTTAAGGATAAGAGCGCCAAACACGCGGATAATATCAATGCCGGGCTGTTTACGTATCCTGTGCTCATGGCGGCGGACATCCTGCTGTATCAGGCGGATGTGGTGCCGGTAGGCGCAGACCAGATGCAGCATCTGGAGCTGACGAGAGATGTGGCCCAGCGGTTCAACAATATTTACGGGGATGTGTTTACGATCCCCGAGGCATATATCGGCAAGAGCGGCGCCAGGATCATGTCCCTGCAGGATCCCACAAAGAAGATGAGCAAGTCTGACGAGAATCCCAACGCCAGCATTTATCTTCTGGACGACCCTGACACCATTATGCGCAAGTGCAAACGGGCCGTGACGGACTCCGACAGCCAGGTACTCTATTCAGAGGATAAGCCGGGCATTCACAACCTGATCGATATTTACTGCGCCATGACCGGCAAACAGCCGGCGGAAGTGGAGCGGGAGTTTGACGGAAGAGGCTACGGTGAGTTCAAGATGGCAGTGGGAGAGGCGGTCGTTGCCCAGTTAAAGCCTCTTCAGGAGCGGTACGCGCAGCTTCAGAAAGATAAAGCGTACATTGACGGTGTGATCAAAAACAATGCGGAGCGGGCAAGCCGTACCGCTATGAAAACGCTGCGGAAGGTACAGCGAAAGGTAGGGTTCCCCGACCGGATCCGCTGATAAAAAGAAAGAAGCCCGGATGGCAGACGGGAGCCGGAAGTCCGCGGCGCTTGCCGAGAGGACCGGGACCGGAGATTTCCGGCGATCTGCCACGGGAACTTTGGAATGAGGTTAGTGTGAAAAATCACACCGATGTGCTGATTTTTCACACAGCTATTTGTGCCGGGGCGTCACAAATAGCTCTGATGGCAGACGCGAACTGAAGTGTTCGCAAAGAAAGCGTAGCTTTCTTTTGCCTCGATCGCGTAAACGCTCCGGAATGGGGATTATTATGAGCCAGTATGTAATGTATGTAGGAACCTATACACACGGGACGAGCGTCGGCATCCATATTTACGACATGGATGTGGAGAAAGGGCGCCTGAAGGAGCGGACCATGGTGCCCATCAACAACGCGTCTTATATCACCAGGGCACATCACGGTCCTTATCTGTATTCCATCTGTGATGAAGGCGTGGCGTCCTTCCGCATCCAGCCGGACGGCAATCTGGAATTCATCAACCAGCAGGGCATCCGCGGCATGCGGGGCTGTTACCTGTCTGTCGACGCTGAGGACCGGTTTTTGTTCGTGGCGGGCTACCACGACGGCAAGATCACGGTGATGAAACTGGAGAAGGACGGCAGCATCGGAAAGATCTGCGACGGCATTTTCCATCAGGGCCTGGGCAGCGTGGCAGAGCGGAATTTCCGGCCCCACGTTCAGTGTGTGATCCCCACTCCTGACAATCGGTACGTGTGCGCCGTGGATCTGGGCGTGGATCATGTGAAGGTCTATGAATTTGACGAGGACGGTCTGCTGACCCTCACGGATATCCTCCGGTGTGAGTTGGAGTCCGCCCCGCGGCACATGCTGTTCAGCCAGGATGGCAGATTCGCCTATCTTATCAGCGAGCTGAAAAATAACATAACCGTGTATGGCTATAAGGAAAACCATGACAGCGGGGAGATGCTGTTCCACAAGGTACAGCGGGTATCCACCCTGCCGGAAAATTCCAATCCCAGAGGCTGCGCCGCTTCCGGCATGAAATTTTCCAGGGACGGCAATTACCTGTACTGCTCCAACGCGGGCAACAACAGCATCGGCATTTTTTCCGTGGACAAGGAGACGGGGTATCTGACGACTGTCTGCATCCTGCCCATCAGCGGCGATTATCCCAAGGATCTGGACGTGTTCCCCGACAACCGTCATGTGATCGCCCTGAACCATGAGAGCAATTCCATTACCATCTTCAAAGTGGATTACGAGAAAAAGACGCTGATCATGAACGGTCCGCCTCTCTACATCGAGACGCCCAACTGCGGAATGGTGGTAAATCTGGCGGAGATAGAAAACGGATAAAGCGAAAAACAGATGATTTTTCAGGAAATGATACTGCCCCACAGGCCTGTTGGAAAAGGCTGCGGGGCAGTTTTCGATTACGAAAGTCCGGCACAGGATCATTTCTGATAAAACTTCTGCATTCCCTCCAGTGTGGCGGACATGTTTTTCATCATGGCGTCCAGTATGGTGATGGCGGTCATGCTCTCCACCACCACTACGGCCCGGGGTACGATAAGGGGATCGTGACGGCCTGTGATGATCACTTCCTCCACTTCCCCCCGGTTGTTTCGGGCCATCTGGGGCTGTGCAATGGAAGGAGTCGGCTTGAAATAGGCGGTGAGCACCACCTGGTCGCCGTCGCTGATGCCGCCGTA
>CANQHX010000159.1 GCA_947623905.1 uncultured Lachnospiraceae bacterium | reverse complement strand
GGTGACCACAGACTGTGTCAGCGATATCCTTACCGGCAGCGGCAAGATCTACACAGTGCTGAAGATCGACGAGGTAAACAACCTGGGCGCCGCCCGTATCCGCATCCGTTCCCTTCTCTCCGCCATCCGCGTGCGGGAGGAGCGGAAGGTAAGCCGCACCATTCACGCCACCAGTCATGACCGGGTGCTGTTCACGAAGGAGATGCGGAAGGAATATACCATTCTCTGTCCTCAGATGTCGCCCATCCACTTTGACATCATCCAGGCGGCCATGAAAGCGTCCGGCTACAACCTGGAGGTACTGCCAAATGACAACCGCGGCGCCGTGGACGTGGGGCTGAAATACGTAAACAATGACGCCTGCTACCCTTCCCTCATGGTAGTGGGGCAGGTGATGGAGGCCATGCTCTCCGGAAAATATGATGTGGACCATATCGCCATCATCATGACCCAGACCGGCGGCGGATGCCGGGCCTCCAACTACGTGGGCTTTATCCGGCGCGCCCTCGCCAAGGCGGGCTATCCCCAGATCCCGGTGGTATCTCTGAATCTGAGCAAGCTGGAGAGCAATCCCGGCTTTAACCTGCTGTCCTATCCTCTGCTGAAGCGCTGCATGTTCGGCCTTCAGTTCGGCGATCTGTTCATGCGGGTACTGTACCGCATGCGGCCTTATGAGAAGGTGCCCGGCTCCGCCGACGCCCTTCACGAAAAGCTGGCCGCGGAGTGCCGGGAGTTTGTATCCCAGGAGCATCCCTCCTGGAGCCAGTACAAAAAGCTGTGTGAAAAGATCGTGTCGGAATTTGACCGGCTGCCCATCACGGACATAAAAAAACCCCGCGTGGGGGTAGTGGGCGAGATCCTTGTGAAGTTTATGCCCGCGGCCAACAACTATCTCGTGGAGCTGCTGGAAAAGGAGGGGGCCGAGGCGGTAGTACCCGACCTGACAGACTTCTTCATGTACTGCTTTAAAAACACCCAGTTCAAGTCCGAAAAGCTGGGCTACAAAAAATCTCTAGCCATGGCGGGACGGACCGGCATCAATTTTCTGGAATGGTTCCGCAGCCCCGGCAAGAAGGCACTGGCAAAAAGCGTGCACTTTGAACCGCCCACCCACATCGACAAGCTGGCGGATTACGCCAAGGACGTGGTGTCCCTGGGCAACCAGACCGGCGAGGGATGGTTCCTCACCGGAGAGATGCTGGAGCTGATCCACAGCGGCGTCAACAACATCGTGTGCACCCAGCCGTTTGCCTGCCTGCCCAACCATGTGGTGGGCAAGGGCGTCATCAAGACGCTGCGCCACCACTATCCCGCCTCCAATATCGTGGCCATCGACTACGACCCCGGCGCCAGCGAGGTAAACCAGCTGAACCGCATCAAGCTGATGCTGTCAACGGCCTTTAAGAATCTGGAGAAGGAAGCGTAACGATAAGGATCGATCCTGCGGATCAAACAACCGGTACCGTCATTCCTCTCCGGAGTCGCCGTAATCGTCTTCCCCGGAGCTGTCGTCCTCTGTATCTTTTTCGGTACTTTCCGCCTCGGAATCCCCGCCGGAACCGTTCTGAGAGCCTTCATCCGGCGTTTCGGTCACGGCCGTGTCGTCCGTTATGGCATTTGTCTTGATATTTGTAGTCGTACGTTTTGTATACGTCCGGATGGAATACTCCGAAAACGTATATCCCGCCTCCTGCATCTGGGCGATGAAACTGTCAAGGACAGCCGCGTCTGTAGCGGAGCTGGCAGACAGCAGGTAAATGGCGCCCGGATGCGCATAGCGTTTCAGCACTGACAGCGATTCGCTGATGTCCGGCTGATGTCTCGTGTCATCATCCCCGTAGGAGAAGCTCCAGAATACGCTGGAATAATCACAGTTGTTGATCAGCGCAAGGGAATGGGGCGAAAAATTACCGTTCACATAGCGGAACAGACACATGCGGTACTGGAACGTATCCAGCATAAACTGATGAAAACTGCTGATCTCCTCCTGCGCCTCCTCATCACTGAGTCTGGAAAAATCCTCTCTCGCAGACTTTCCCCTTGAACCGATGATATGGCCCTCCTCGATCATCCGCTCCACGAGCTGAGGATTTTCCATGGCAAAGGATTCATTGATGAAGAAAACGGCGGACACCTCCCTGTTTTTCAGGATATCCAGTATCTGCCCCGTATAGGCCGCGGAATACCCGCAGTCAAATGTCAGATACATGATCTTCTCTGTGGTATCCTTGATAAAATCCGCCCGGTAGGACGCGTATGTGTTGTTGTATTCCAGCGCCTTCTGGGAACGCATCTGATCGTCCACATCGGAAGCACCGGGCGCCCATACCATCTGGGTATCGTCCACCTGGGTAATGTCGGCAATATAATCATTGCTCAGCTTCAGCCCGCGGTAGGTCGTCACTTCTGTCTCGTCACTGAGCATATCCAGAAAGCTCTGGGCGATCCCCTTCGCGTATTCTTCCATGTGTACGTCCAGCAGATCGTTGTCCTCGTTGGCCCACGGCATCTCCGCATCACGGTTTACCTGGAAATCGCCCGAGTCATTGGAACCGTATCCCACGCCCCTGTTGGCGCTGATACCCACAGACTCAAGATGATCCATCACAAGATTGCCCAGACGGAGAGCTTCCTTGCTGTCGTTCTTACAATAGATCTGCACGCCCTTGGTCACCACGTCATTATCCAGGGCATTCCTGTGGATAGAGATAAAATAGTCGCAGCCGGACTGGTTGGCAATATAGGCACGTTCTCCCAGAGTAGGATAGACGTCGCTGTCACGGGTCATAACTACTTCTACGCCCATGGCTTTCAGCTGATCCCGCAGGGCAAGGCCCAGCGCAAGGGTATCATCCTTCTCCAGCCGGTCGTCGCGGTTGGCGCCGGGATCCTGGGCGCCGTGTCCCGGATCGATGCAGATTTTT
>CANQHX010000158.1 GCA_947623905.1 uncultured Lachnospiraceae bacterium | reverse complement strand
GCCGCCTGGCCTCCAGAGGCATTCCCGTGGCATGTGAAGTGGATATTTACGGAGCTCTCAGCGAATTTATCGGCACTGTGATCTCCGAGGACGCCGTGACACTTCTGGACATCAACAATTCCGTGCCCTCTGATATGTACGGCAGCGATATCGCAGGAAAATACGATTATACCAACAAGGATGTATTCATGGGCTTCCACTGCGGCAACACTGCTTCCGGCAAGCTGACATCCTGTTCGATGAAATATCAGATGATCATGGCACGCAACCTTCCTGAGGAAGTGACACAGGGCACTTTGGAAGGCGACATCGCTCCCGGCGACATCACCTTCTTCCGGCTTCAGGGCACGGCTGACTGCAAGCTTCGCGCGTATATCGCCCAGGGCGAGGTGCTCCCCGTAGCCACCCGTTCTTTCGGTTCCATCGGTATCTTTGCCATCCCCGAGATGGGCAGATTTTACCGTCATGTGCTCATAGAAGGGAATTTCCCTCATCATGGCGCCGTTGCGTTCGGCCATTTCGGCAAGACGCTGTATGAAGTATTCAAGTATATCGGCGTTCCGGTGGAGGAGATCGGCTACAATCAGCCGAAGAATATCCGGTATAAGACCGAGAATCCGTTCTGCTGAAGATCTGTCAGCAATATGATAGGATGACCTGAACCGCTGTAAATTCTCATTGAGAGTTTACAGCGGTTTATTTTTGTGCTATACTGATTTAGATTGTGAACATCATGGAGTAATATGCATTTTTGCCTGCTTTTCAAGGCAGATAAAAAGCATCGGATATACAGGAGGAGACCGCTGTGTCGCTATTACAGGCCATCATACTCGGGATTGTTCAGGGACTGACGGAATTTTTGCCCGTCAGCAGCTCCGGACATCTTGCCATAATGAAAAATGTCTTTCATCTGGAACTGGATTCGGGACTGATCTACGATGTGCTGCTGCACATTGCCACGCTCATCGCGGTGTTTGTGTGCTTCTGGCCGGACATCCGCCGGCTGATCGCGGAAGGCTTCCGCATCCTGGGCGACCTGTTCTGCAATCTGGGTCAGTATGTGCGCAACCTGTTTTCCATGGAGAAAAGACCGTATCGCCGTATCGTATCCACCAGCTACCGGAGATTTGTCATGCTTGTGATCGTATCTACGATTCCCACGGGCCTTATGGGGTATCTGGGCGCTGATCTTGTGGAACGGGCAGGAGAGAGCATGCTGTTTGTAGGGCTGGCGCTGATCACCACCGCGGTAATGCTTTTTATCGCTGATCGCTGCGCGCCGGGTACGAAGAAACCGGCAGGCGTCTCCTATCTCAACGCCGCGGGGATCGGTGTTGCCCAGGGCTTTGCCACCCTTCCCGGCATTTCCCGTTCAGGCACCACCATCGCTGCCTGCCTGTTCAGCGGATTTGACAGGAATTTCGCGGTAAAATATTCGTTTATCATGTCTATACCCGCTATTTTGGGAGCGGCAGTACTGGAATTGAAAGATTTCAGCGCCGCCCGCGTGCCCAGACAGGAGATGTTGTACTACGTGGCCGGCATGGTTGCCGCCATGCTCGTAGGCTTTATCTGCATCCGGCTTGTACAGCTTCTTGTAAAAAATAAAAAATTTAAGATCTTCGGGGTGTACTGTATGATCGCAGGCGCCCTTGCCATTCTTTTTCAGTTCGGCATCATCGGCTGATAAGAAGATTTATATCGGAGGAATCTGAATGCCGTCAGGTACAACAAAAAAGAACAGCAGGAATACGTCTGCTGGGAAAAAAACTTCATCTTCCGGCAGAACGGCAGGTAATAAGGGAACCTCTGCCGGCGGAAGCCGCGGCAAAAAGAAAAGCAGTCCCGCAGGCAGACCCTCCGGCATGGAATCGTTGTCACTGGGCATGGAAATATTCCTTTTCGTGTGGCTGGGCGTTTGTCTTTTGCTGTTCATCTGCAATCTGAACATCGGCAGAGGCACCGTGACCGGCGCGGTGAGCAATTGTCTTTTCGCGCTGTTCGGCTGGCTTGCCTACCTGTTTCCCGCAGTGCTTTTCTTTGCCGTCTTTTTTATAGCGGCCATGGGAAACAAAAAACAGATGGCGGGGAAAGTGATCGCACTGCTGCTCCTGTTCCTCTCAACGGCAGTGCTGCTCCAGGTGCTTGCGGACCTGTTCTTTCCGGACATGCGTTCTACCATGGAAAGCACCTTTCAGGAGGGGATCGTCAGATATTTTTCCTACGCGTATGAATTTCACCAGGGCGGCGGTCTGCTGGGAGCGTTTGTCCTGTACTCCCTGACGCCGTCTTTCGGCATGACGGGTGTGGTGATCCCCGCGGTGATCCTGTTCTTCATCTGTACCGTGGTGCTTACAAAAAGATCTATCTGGAAGGCTTTGTACCGCAGAGGGCAAAAAGCCGTGAAGTCAGCCCGGGTCAGAAGGGAAAAGCATCAGGAACGCAGGGAAGAAAAAGCAAAATGGAAGGAAGCTGACAAACGGCTGAAGGAGGAAGAGGAGCGTCTGAAGCGCAGCCTGGAAAATGCCCAGCTGGAGCGGGAGATGTCCATGCGGGAAAAGAAGCTCCATTCTGTGACTCCCGCCGCGGAAGAAAGCAATATCCTGCAAAATCTGCGGCATGTGACCGGCGTGACGACCGATACCAATCTGAAGGAACCCGCTGCCGGAACACAGGTGACGGAAAATACAAACCATACGGATCGTTCCCGGCCGGAACCGGAGGAGGAGAAAAAAAGAAAAGACGCCGCGCTCAGAGAAGCATGGAAGAAAGAGATGCTTTCGGACGCGGGAAAAGGACTTCAGGAGGAACTGGAGCAGATCCCCAGAGTGAGAAGGGAACGGCCGGTTTCTGCTGACAGAACAGAGACAGGCTCCCCCGGCGGGGTAAGGAAAGAAACGCCGGCAAAAGAGGCGGCGCCGGATATAAAAGTGTCCGGCAATGACGC
>CANQHX010000157.1 GCA_947623905.1 uncultured Lachnospiraceae bacterium | reverse complement strand
GCCGAAAAAATTGAAAATCTGGGGCTTTCCGGCACACGGTGCGTGATCCGCGCGGAGGGACGAAGCCTTCCTGTCACCATCCACGTGCCCGGCGCTCACATGGTATACAACGCACTGGCAGGAGCCTGCGTGGGATACGCCTGCGGTCTGACGGATGAAGAGATCATCCGCGGCATCGGAATGCTGCGGCCTGTCGCAGGACGCGGCCGCATCATACAGGCAGGCGGCATGACCATTATCGATGACTGTTACAACGCCAACCCTGTATCCATGAAAGCTTCCATTGACGTGCTTGCCGCCGCTCCCGGCAGAAAAGTGTGCGTTCTGGGCGATATGTTCGAGCTCGGGGCAAACGAAAAAGAACTACATTATCAGGTGGGCAGCTATGCGGCCGAAAAACGGATCGACGTAATGCTTACTGCCGGAGCCCTTGCAAAAGAAACATCCAGAGGCGCGCTGGAGCATGACATGCCGGACCGGGACGTGCCATGCGGAGAGGGCTCCGAAGCCCCCGATGTTCAGGCATTTGATACAAGGGACCAGCTTGCCGATGCCCTTCCCCATATCCTGAAGAAAGGCGACACCGTCCTTATCAAAGCATCCCACGGCATGCATTTTGAAAAACTGGTAGAACTTCTTACCCGATAAAAAAGGCTGTCCGCAGAGCCTTCCGTTACAGGAAGGCCTGCGGACAGTCTTTTTTTCGATCAGAGCTGCGGCAGAACTTTGTGATATCTGCTTTTTCTGTTTATTTCCGGACGTCCCGGAGTATTTGTTCCGACGAAACGACCGTTCCCGGTTCCCGGGAAGCCTGCTTCATCAGCAGCCATATGTACGCATCCTCCAGCGCCTCCTCCAGGGAATACACATCCTTTCCTGTTTCAAGGTACGCCCTCATATCATACAGCATGGTAGCGATGGCATATTCATCCTGGGCGGTATCCAGAGACAGCGCCGGATTCCATACCCGGACAAGAGCCTTCAGGGATTCCGTGTGCAGCGGTTCATAGGCAGGATCCAGCCGGGGAAACAATCTTTGCTCCGCCGGAAGATGATCCTCCCCGACATACCGGATCATGGAATCGTTCCATTCTCCGTTCTGTCCCCGGACATTGATATGCCGGCTCCGGATAAAGGAGCGGTACTGAACGCCCGTAAAATCGTAAAATCCGGTCTTTCCCGACGCAAACTCCAGCGTCATGACCGTGCGGAGCTGCAGCGCAACGGAACCGTCCGTCACAGGTCCCTGACGGGAGTCCGTCACGGTGACGGGATATTCATAGGATCTTCCCCATATCCTCACCGGCTCATGAACGACGCCCAGCGCGCGGCGGATAAGGCTCACGCCGTGATAATCGTGGGCTACGGACACATGAGCGGCGTAGGGATCGCCCAGCAGGCCGCTGCTCACAGCCTTCAGGCCGGCAGCCATGATGGGATACCTGTGATACTGTTCCGCCACCTGGATGCGGGCGCCCCGCAGCTTTGCCTGCCAGAGCAGATCCAGCTGTTCCATGGACGCGCCGGCAGGCGTCTCGCAGAGCACCGGAAATCCCATTGCCGCCCAGTGCAGCGTCACCTGACAGCCCGCAGATTTTTTTACCGCCACCACGACAAAGTCAGGGTTTGCCGCCGCGCATCGTTCTTCAGACGAGATGGCAGGAAATCCGGTCTCCTCCGCGACCCATCTTGCCTTTTCCTCGCTGCGGCACAGCATATACAACATTCTGAACTGTTTCGGATACCGTGCGGCGATCCGTCCGTAGTACATGGCCCGCCACCCGGAACCAACTACTATAAATGTCAGCGGAGCCATTGTTCGCACCGTACCGGCCCCGGCCGGCCCTTTCTATTTTATAGCTGGGACATAATATAATCTTCCACCTGGTCTCTGTCCAGGTCCATTACATAAGCAAATTCGTCATACAGTATCTTTTCGGCTTCTTTCATGATCCGTTCATCCGAAACATGAAATTTCTTTCCTCTTTTTTCCAGTTCTGTGCGGTGATGGTGGAGAGCCTTCAGCATAGAGACAAGTTCCTTACGGCTGCGGCTGGCAAGTACATGCCTCGCCTCCTCCTTCCGCAGGTTATCATTGGCGATCCATGGCATGGCTTCCGTATCCGGCATCTGCCGGATCAGCTCCTGCACCTGTTCTTTTGTCAGCATATCCCGCATTTTTTCCGTCTGCACTTTGTTGTCCAGCGGCACGTAAATGACGGAATCCCTTTCATACACCGGTCTTAAGATATAATATGACCGCTCTACATCCCCGAACGTCCGGTCCTCGATCCCTTCCACGCGGCACACGCCATGGATGTCGTACAAAATCACTTCACCAACGCTGCGCTTCATGTTTGTCACCTCCTTTTCTCTGTATAATAATAGCGTGCAGCTTCAACTGGTTTTACGTATGCCAGAGCAGACTACACGCCGAAAACTACTTATATTATAGCACATTTACCGGAAAATGTCTTGTAAAATTTTGCACAAATTTACATAATATCATGTAATACAAATTACCCTTTACACAGCATGGCATATTCATTATTTCACATCGTCATTTTTTACACTTTTTTTCTATTGAGATTATACAATATCACTAAATTTTTTTATATACTGATTAATCTCTTGTGCCTTTTTGCCAAATAATGTAAACTATATTTGAATATGGATAAAATGATCTCCATTTCAATCCTGTCATGTTTCAGTTATTTTAAAGAAAGGAAAAGGATTATGAGAAATCACAACATCTTATGGAAGGCCATATCCCTTGTATTGACTGCCTGCATGATCATCGGCGGGATACAGGTCCTTCCGTCCGCCGATGCGATCGATGTGTCGGCCGAACCGTTCCTGTCGGAACTTCCCGGCACCACTTCGGAATTTGCGGATTATGCTACGGACGCGTACCGTCTGATGTCCGTAACCGGCTTCGCCTCCCTGTCGGACGACAGCGGTCAG
>CANQHX010000156.1 GCA_947623905.1 uncultured Lachnospiraceae bacterium | reverse complement strand
ACAGGCATCCTCATTGCTAAATACCGCTGAGACGATCTTCTCCCCTGCCGCCATGCGCTCCTTTGCGTTCCGGCCGTCGGTTACTTCTTCCTTTACCGGAACATGGAGTTCCAGAGTCTTTTCCTTTACCACCACGGAAGGGGACATGACCTGGGCGCCTTTGGGGATGTGGTTGCCGGACAGCTTACATTCCGTCCAGACCCACTTCTCTCCGTTCCACACTTTTAATGTCACGGAATGATCCGTCAGGCCTTTGTACATTCCTTTATAATAGGTAACGGACTGGTGAAATTCAGGAAACCCGGCGGGGACGGCATCTTCTTTCCGCCGGCTATCTCCGGCAAGAATATCGGTTGGAGGTTCCCCCGCCGGTTTCTCTCCCCTCGCCAGCGCGCTCTTTGCCGCCGCAATGGCGGCGTTGATGGCAGCCCTGCGGAAGTACAGGGGCACCTTTTCAAAAGGCAGGGGATTTAGGGGCATTTTCCCGTCCCTTCCGGGGATGGTGCGTTTTTCCAGTATGCCCATGGCCTCCCGGTTGTTGGGAAGTCCGCGGACAGCCACGTCATTCCGGCCCTGTATGTCCTGCCGCTCGTCCGCAGCGTCCATCTGCGGCCTGTTGTCCTTCTGCCCATCAGCCGTATCACTCCTTCTCCCGCCCCACAGTTCCATGTACAGCCCGCAGTAAAACCCCAGCACGTTGTTGTAAAGCGTCTGGGTGTCGGCAAACCATTCCCTGTGGTCGTGGATGAGATTGAATTTTCTCGTAGTGATGGCGTAGCAGCCGGAGGGAGGCATATTTCCCACCTCGAACCTTCCTCTGCAGGGGCTTTTCGGGCCCCGTCAGAAGCAGTATTATTTCTCAGTGTTTTTTCGTATATTGCATAACTTTACGAAACAACCTGGGACAGATTAAAAAATGTTGATTTTACGGGGTTTTCAGGGATTTTTCAAAAATATGAAAGTGAAAAATAAAGAAAAATCGGAAGATAAACTGTTTATAAAAAAGGAAGAAACACGAAACGACAGGGCCGTCTTTTGACATTTTTTGCCTATGATTTGAAGGAAATTGAAGCCATTTTGCCGAAATGCTTTACATAAGAAAAGATTTGTGTTAGAATACCGATTGAAATTCAGAGAGATTTCGTAAAGTTATGCAATTTAAGAAAAGCTGCAGGCTTTATCGATAACAAAAAGAAGCTGTGTACCGGATTTTTTCCGGCGCCAGCTTCTTTTTTACGATCGCGCTTTTTCCATACGAATGGTTTTACATTCTCGCATATGTTCCTGTCATGCCTGCTCTGCTCCGGTTTCCCGGGCCATGGCCTCCTGCACCTGCGCTTCGCAGGAACGCATGGCGTATATGGTCTTCTGGATCAGGTCGCCCAGCTCCCAGCCCAGCATCTCCGCGCCCCGGCTGATGACCTCCCGGGAGCAGCCGGCGGCAAAGTTCGCGCTCTTAAATTTCTTTTTCACGGACTTCACTTCCATGTCCTGCACGCTTTTTGAGGGCCGCATCAGTGCCGCGGCCCAGATAAGGCCGGTCAGCTCGTCCGCCGCGTAGAGCACCTTTTCCATTTCATGCTCCGGCGCAATATCCACCGTGATACCGTAGCCGTGGCTGCAGATGGAGCGGATCATGTCCTCTCCCACGCCTGCTTCCCTGAGAAGCTCCGGAGCCTTGATGCAGTGCTGTTCCGGGTACTGCTCAAAATCCACGTCGTGGAGCAGGCCCACCATGCTCCAGTAATCTGCCTCCTCACTGTACCCCAGCTCATTGGCGTACCATTTCATCACGCCTTCCACTGTCAGGGCATGCTGGAGGTGAAAAGGCTCCTTATTGTATTTTTTTAACAGCGCCAGTGCGTCGTCTCTTGTGATCTGTGGTGTCATAGTTCTCCAGTCCTCTCCTACCATATCCGGATGATCTGCTGATAGAGCAGAATATCCTTGTCTGTCACCTGTCTGTCATCGTGATAGTGGCCGAAAAACCACCGTGTATAGGCAAGCTTCCGGTGGATCTCCTCCAGGTACCTTGTGAGCGCGTCATTGTCATGGTATCCCATGAGCGCCTGCACGCTGGACGGCGCGCAGTGGGTGACGACAAAATCCGTTTTCCAATGATGCTTTTCCAGGGTTTCCAGTCCGTGATCCATTTCCTCTCTGTCGGGCAGCTCCTGCTCCCACCAGGAAACGCCCCTAACCCGGTACTGGTATCTGCCCAGCAATTCCAGGCGCTTTGCCTTGCTCTTCCACCTGGGATCCGCCCCGTCCAGCAGACCGTCGCCGATGTCATGGGAGCGGGCCCCGCCGAAGGCGAAGAGCTTCGCGCCGTCGATCTCGTACATTTCTCCCCGCATGAGCATGAGGACGGAAGGCCTGATCTCCTTTACCAGGCCGCCGTTCCATTCCTTCACGGGGAACTCATCGCTCATAAGCCGTTCGTAATTTTCATGGTTTCCCGGCACAAACAGCGTGGTGAACGGTCTGGCGTCCAGCATGTCCAGATTACTGCTTTCACTTTTTCCGTACATCCTGTCGCCCTGCCGGAACCAGACGCCGCCGAAATCCCCGGCAACGATGCAGCAGTCAGACTTTGTCATCTCCCGCTGTTCCGGGAAGCAGGTCCTGTTGAACCGTCTGAACTCTGAATGGGTGTCCCCGGTAATATAGATCATGTTTCGTTCCCCTTACGGTCTGAGACCCATTCCGCCTTCCAGGGTAATGGTCTCACCGGACATAAACTTAAAGTCGGGGGACGCCAGCTGTACGCATGCCCGTCCGATCTCCAGCTCCGCGTCGCCGTAATGGCCCATGGGCGGCATATGCACGTTCTTCTCAAAGGCGTCCGGATATGCCGACTGGAACTGCTCCAGCTGCGCGGTCCAGGCCAGAGGACAGATGATATTGACATTGATGCCGTCGGGACCCCACTCAGTGGCGGCCACGCGGGTCAGCCCGCGGATGCCCTCCTTGGCTGCCGCGTAGGCGCACTGTCCGT
>CANQHX010000155.1 GCA_947623905.1 uncultured Lachnospiraceae bacterium | reverse complement strand
ACTACGCTCTGAATTTCATGTCACGCAGCTCCATTTTGTCGCTTCCGACGGCTACACGAATCATATGAGAAAAACTGTTGACCAAATGGATGCTCGAGTGTATGAATTGTATCTGAAGTACCATCTCGCTGTCTGCGAAAGACAGGATATGGTTGGCTACTCCCATCATACCCTTGATATATTCAGAAAGGAATAGAGAAAATGAACATAAACATACGAACGGCTGTTAATAGAGACGCTATTTTGCTTTATGGATTTAACGACTTTGTTAAAGAGTTTATATATATTCCAGTTTTCCGTTTTGATATAATGTGTGTTCCACAAATTATCAATTCATATTTAAAAAAGTAGAAACATTAATGATTCGGGGATCCGTTATGGATGATTCCAAAAAATCTTTATCTCCGGTCAGGAATAGATCCGCATGAGCATTTAATGCAGCCCGGAGGATCGGACGGTCTTTGGGATCTCTGATCATAGTTTCTGCATTTATTGGTTCTTCCGGTGTAGGTACTACGCGGATATATGTCAGTGCATGAAAAAGAAACGCTTCCAGTTCTGTGACACGTTCTGGAAATTTCTCACGAAATTTGCGATGTAATTCATCCACTATATAATCACAGACAAGAGGAATATAAGGCGGCAGCAGGGCTTTCATAAAGGCCTGAGCGACTCTGCCGTTCGGGAAGAGTGCGGCTGAAACAATGATGTTGGTGTCGATCATGATCTTCATTCAGTATTCTCCTCCCGACGTGAGTCGGTAATCCAGTCTGCAATATCCTCTTCTGAAGCAAAGCCGGCCAAAGCCGCCTGCCCTTCCATCTGTTTCTGAAACTTTTGCATGGCATAGACAGCGGAATTGATGATGCGGACGGAACCGTTTTCCACGATAAATGTTATGCGGTCACCCGCAGAAACTCCAAGCGCCGCACGGATATTTTTGGGAATGGTGACCTGCCCTTTGGACATGACTCTCGCATCGTTTACCAATATGTTTTCAGACATAACAAAATCCTCCTATACAAAAAGTAGGGAAGTAGGAAATCCCTACTTTTATTATATGCATGAAATCCTGATCTTACAACAGGAAAATTATGAAAATATTGTTATATCCCGGAAGATAAAAATATTGTTGTATCTCGGACTGCATTGCCAGGGAGAGGCGTTTTTGATATACTCAAAGAAAAACGTCGGAATTTATGGAGGATAGCCCTATGAAATATGAATGTAAGATTACTGTTCTGGAGACGAAGTGTTTTCCGGAACTTCAGGAGAGATTTTTAGCTGATCCAGAGGATCCGGTCCAGCTAGCCGGTGCGGATGGTTTTTGTTATACGGAATTAGATATAATCGGGAGTTGTGAGGTGAAAAATGAAGATCCAACAGATGCGAAACGAAGCGCTTAAAAATGAGATGAATATTACATGGAACGCTGAAAAATACACATCAGATTTTTCTTTTGTTCACCAGTATGGGAACTATGTTGCAGAGCTGATCGATGCGGCACCAGGCAGTTTTGTCCTTGATCTGGGATGTGGAAACGGCGCTTTGACAAAGGTTTTGCAGGACAAAGGATACAGAGTGATCGGAATGGACGCCTCCGGAGAACTTTTAGATGTTGCGAGAAAAAACCATCCTGCGATCGAGTTTGTACAAGGAGATGCTGCAAATTTTGTTCTTCCAGAACCTGTTGACGTTGTATTCTCCAATGCGGTATTTCATTGGATTGAAAAAGAGAAACAGCCGGATATGATAAAATGCGTATATAATACGCTAAAAAAGAATGGCCAGTTTGTTTTTGAGTTTGGCGGATATAACAACAATCGGATCATCCATAGTGCATTGGCGAATGTTTTTCAGGAACACGGTTTTTGTTATAAAATTCCCTTTTATTTTCCCACCATTGGTGAATATGCCTCTCTTTTAGAGAGTGCGGGCTTTCAGGTAAAGTATGCTGTGCTTTTTGACAGGCTCACAGAACTCAAAGGCGAAAACGGAATGGAAGAATGGATCAATATGTTTGTAAAAAGGCCGTTTACAGTCATACGGTCAGAGCATGAGAAAGCGGAGATCATAAATCGGACGGTAGAGGAATTGAGAAGGGATCTGTTTATAAACGGGAAGTGGTATGCAGATTATGTTAGGATCAGAATGAAGGCTGTCCGATCGTAAGTTTCTATACGGAGCTGTTATTTTAGCGCATAACCGCGTGACTGGTTTCAGAACGAGGGGTCAGGAAATAAAACAAAAAGTCCGGTTTTCTAAGGCGGGAAAAGGATTTTTGTAAACATAAAAAAGGTAATAAATGGAGATACAGCAAACACGGATTGCAGGAGGTATCGATCATGGGATTTTTGTTTGTCGCTCTTGGTGGAGCGCTGGGTGCAGCAGGAAGATATGCGATCAGTCTTTTGCCGGTTAAAACGGGTTTCCCAATATTAACACTGCTCACAAATATCACAGGTGCAGTGCTGATAGGATTTCTTGCAGGTATGGTGAGTGATAATGAAGTATCTCCGAATACCGTCTTGTTTTGGAAAACCGGTGTGTGCGGTGGATTTACAACCTTTTCTACTTTTTCACTTGAAGCGTTTACGCTGTTTGAAAACAAGGCGTATCTGTCCGGCGGATTTTATATATTTTTGAGCGTTGTATGTTGTCTGGCAGGTATATTTTTCGGGAAAAAACTATCATTGCTGTTTCACTGAAAAATCCTGTTTGTATGTGAGCGGCTAAAGGGATGTACCGCCCGGCTGTTTGACGGAGAGAATAGTGTGAAAAATCACACTGATGTGCTGATTGTTTCACAAAACAAAGTTCCTTCGTTTTGCTATTTGTGCCGGAGCGTCACAAATAGCTCTGATGGCAGACGCGAACTGGAGGTTCGCGTCGCCCCGTCGCGTAAACGCTCCGGAATGGAGAATACTATGGAGTACAAGATCAGGTCAATATTAGAGGAAGAATATAGCATACTCGAAGATTTTCTGTATGAAGCTATTTTCGTGCCGGAAGGGATGCCTGCGCCTCCCAAATCCATTACAAAG
>CANQHX010000154.1 GCA_947623905.1 uncultured Lachnospiraceae bacterium | reverse complement strand
CGGAGACAGTGTGCGGACTCCAGCTATACGGATCATGGTAGCTGTTGTGCCGGGAATCCTCCGGATGGTACTTCTCCTTAATGCCGAAAGGATTTGCTGATGATAAAGCTGTTCAACAAAACGTGATCGATTATTTTGCGGCTTTTGATCCGTCGATCATCGGTTTCAACGTTGAAGTGATGAAAAGTGATGATGAAGATGCAGAACATGTAAAAATCGATGCCATTCATCATGTGATCGGGTCGGATGAGACAGCATCCATTCCATTACAGGATAAATCGGATGGTACACTGAAAATGTTCGCATTGTATCCGGCACTGCAGGATACGTTAAATACAGGAAGTATCCTTTTTATTGATGAGTTAAACGCAAGACTGCATCCGCTGCTTGTCCGTGGTTTTTTAATTATGTTTTTGAATCCGGAAACAAATCCGAAGCACGCACAGTTAGTATTCACAACACATGATTCATGGCAGCTTTCTAACAATTTACTGCGCAGGGATGAAATATGGTTCACGGAAAAGGCATCCCCCCCCGGAGTATCCACACTTTATTCCCTTGCCGATTTTGTGGACGATGCCGGCACAAAAATACGGAAAGATGAAAGCTACGGAAAAAATTACCTTCTTGGCAAATACGGAGCCATTCCAACTCTTAAATATTTTGACATGTTTAAGGGGGAATGATCATGGCAAGATCAGAAAGAAACGGTAAAAGAAAAACCTCAGATTTACGCAATACTGAATCGGGTTGATGAAATCCGCCGCAAAACTCATATGTAGAAAAACTCCTTGATCAAACGAAAGAGGCTCAAACGAAAAAAACAGGTATGCCCTCTTTCCCAAAGATGGCATACCCATTTTTTATACGTGTGCTGTTTCTCTGTTTTCAATGTAAAACCGGATGGCCTCCGAAGCCTCCGTCTCGCTGAGTTCCGCTTCCTCCATCATCTGGACGATGCTGCGGTAATACATTTCCCGCTTCTGCTGGTACAGATCCTCCAGCTCCTCTTCCTCTTTTTCCATGCGGGTCCTCAGCTTATCGATGATCTCCTGCTTGTCCCGGATCTTGTCTTCTATGGTTTTTCTCTGACCTCTGGCCATATGCTACCTCCTTTTGCGCATAATGATCGCGCAGTTTTGTTATTATAGTATATGGACAAGTCAGGAAAAATATACCAGCAGATTTTTAAAAAACTCCGAAAACACAGAAACCGCATTTTCGGAGTTCCGTCCGTATCCTGCATTCCGGGGTCCGCCTACAGCTCCCTCCCCAGATCATAAGGGGTGATCTGGTAAATGTAATAGTTCAGCCAGTTGGTGTAAAGATGGTTTGCGTGGGCGCGCCACTGGAGATAAGGCCGCCTTTCGCAGTCATCCTCGGGATAATAATTGCAGGGCAGCTGAATATCCAGTCCTTTCTCCTTGTCTCTCTTATACTCGATATCCAGCGTCAGGCGATCGTATTCCGGATGCCCGGTGACGAAAATGTTTTTTCCGTCCTCATCCATGATCAGGTAAATGCCTGCCTGGTCAGATTCCGCCATGATCGTCAGGTGGGGATTTTTGCGCACCGCGTCCTCATCGATCCCCGTATGGCGGGAATGGGGCGCCATGAACAGGTCGTCGAAGCCCCGCACAAGGGGAATCTTCCTGTTGAGCACTTTGTGGGAAAACACGCCGAACATCTTCTCCGGCAGCACGTGCTTTTTGACGCCGTAGCGGTAATACAGCCCGGCCTGGGCGCCCCAGCAGATATGCAGCGTGCTGGTCACATGAGTGGTGGTCCAGTCCATGATCTGCGTCAGCTCATCCCAGTAATTCACTTCCTCAAACTCCAGATGCTCCACCGGCGCGCCGGTGATGATCATGCCGTCGTACTGATTGCGCCGTATTTCCTTCCACGTAGTATAAAACTTGTTGATATGGCTGGCCGCCGTATGGACGGACGTATGGCTGTCCATGGTGAGAAAGGTAATGTCGATCTGCAAAGGCGTGTTGGACAGCGCCCGCAGAAGCTGCAGCTCCGTGTCCTGCTTGATGGGCATCAGATTCAGGATGACGATCTCCAGAGGCCGGATGTCCTGATGAATGGCCCTTGTCTCGTCCATGACAAATATATTTTCCCGCTCCAGTATTTCTTTCGCGGGCAGTTCTCCCTGTACTTTAATAGGCATAAATATCCTCCCTTTCCGGGACGGCGCGCATCCCGGATGTCCTGTTATTCTGCCGGTATCTCATATCTGGAAAGGAATTCATCCTCCGACAGTATTTCCACGCCCAGACTGTGGGCTTTCTTATTTTTGGACGACTGCGAATGAACGTCGTTGTTGATCAGCGCCGCTGTATGGCTGCTGACGCTGCCGGCTACTTTGCCGCCCCGGCTCTCAATGATCTCCTGCAATTCCTTCCGGTTGGAAAAATGCTCCAGGCTCCCGGTGATGACAAAGGTCAGGCCGTCCATGTCCTGCTTCGGCCCGTCGGCCTGTTCCTGCCGGATGTCCAGTTCCGCCAGCAGATGGTCCAGCTGCAGAGATTTCTTTTCATCGGCAAAATAATTCACGATAGAAGCGGCGATCACCGGGCCGATGCCGGCAATTGCGGAAAACTCCTTTAGCGTCCCCTTCCGCAGTTTGTTTATATCATATCCGAAGGCTCTGCACAACAGTTTTGCGTTGGCAAGGCCCACATTTTCTATACCAAGGCTGTAGATCACCCGGGGCAGGGTGGTGTGCCGGGCCCGCTCCGCGTTGTCCCGCAGCCGGTCAAAGGACTTCTGGCCGAAGCCCTCCAGCTCCTTGATCTCCTCCTCGTAACGGTCCAGATGGAAAATATCCGCGTACTCCTTCAGATACCCGTGGGCGATCAGTTTCTCCAGAGTGGCCTCCGACAATCCCTCGATGTTCAGCCCGTCCCGGTCCGCCAGCAGGTCGAAGGACTTGATGTGCTTGATCTGGCAGTCCTTATTTGTGCAGTACAGCGACTGCACGCCGTTTTCCTCCTTCAGTACCGCCGGGCCGCCGCACACGGGACATGTGTCCGGGATCTCCAGGTCGTTGCTCTCTGTCAGGTTCCGGGC
>CANQHX010000153.1 GCA_947623905.1 uncultured Lachnospiraceae bacterium | reverse complement strand
CGTCCTTTCAGCTGCCGTCGCTGGATCTTCTCCAGAAGGGAAAAGGAACTGCCCTGGGAGATTCAGATGAAATGCTCCGCACAACTGCCCTGAAGCTGCAGAAGATACTGGAAAGCTTCGGTGTAAAGGTGACGGTGACAGATGTGAGCTGCGGACCCGCCGTGACGCGGTATGAGCTGCAGCCGGAGGTCGGCGTAAAGGTCAGCCGGATCGTTAATCTTCAGGATGACCTGAAGCTGAATCTCGCGGCGACGGACATCCGCATTGAGGCCCCTATCCCAGGAAAACCGGCGGTAGGCATAGAAGTGCCCAATTCCCAAAAGACGGCGGTATATCTCCGGGATCTGCTGGAGTCTCCGGAACTGAAAAAAAATAAAAGCGTACTGGCGTTTCCTGCCGGAAAGGATGTGGCCGGCAAGGTGATCGTTGCGGATCTGGCCAGGATGCCCCATATGCTCGTGGCCGGCACGACAGGTTCCGGCAAATCGGTGTTCACCAACAGCATCATCATGAGCATGCTCTATCGGGCAAAGCCCAGTGAGGTACGATTTATCATTATCGATCCAAAAGTAGTGGAATTCGGCGTGTACAACGGGATCCCGCATCTGATGATCCCGGTGGTGACGGATCCCAAGAAGGCTGCCGGCGCCCTCAACTGGGCTACGGCGGAAATGTCCGACCGGTATAAGAAATTCGCGGAGATGGGCGTCAGAGACCTGAAGGGGTACAACCAGAAGGTGGAAGAGTACAACAAAAAGCCGCAGGAGGGTGCTCCCCAGCTGGAGAAGCTGCCCAAGATCGTCATCATCATCGATGAGCTTGCGGATCTGATGATGGTGGCGGCCAAGGAAGTGGAGGATTCTATCTGCCGCCTGGCCCAGCTCGCCCGTGCCGCTGGCATTCATATGATCATTGCCACCCAGCGCCCGTCAGTGGACGTGGTGACCGGGCTGATCAAGGCGAATATTCCGTCCCGCGTGGCGCTCTCCGTGGCTTCCGGCACAGATTCCCGCACCATACTGGACATGAACGGCGCGGAACGGCTCCTGGGCAACGGCGACATGCTGTTTTATCCCAGCGGATATCCCAAGCCTGTACGGCTTCAGGGCGCGTTTGTGTCGGATCAGGAAGTATTTCAGGTGGTAGAATACTTAAAGACCCAGGGACAGGGCGCCGGATACAGCAAGGATATTCAGGAGCAGATCAACAAGGCCGCCGTATCTGCCGGTCAGACAGCTTCGCAGAGCGGAGGGGAAAATGACCGGGACGAATACTTTGAACAGGCAGGGCGGTTTATCATTGAAAAGGAAAAAGCTTCCATCGGCATGCTTCAGCGTGTGCTGAAGATCGGTTTTAACCGGGCTGCCCGGATCATGGATCAGCTGGCGCAGGAAGGCGTGGTGGGAGAAGAGGAGGGCACCAAGCCCAGAAAGATCCTCATGACCGTACCGGAATTTGAAGAGCTTCTAGTCCGGCTGGAAAACGGAGAAAGCAATACATAGTGACAGGACAATTGATCTATATTCAGACAGAAAGGATGCTGGTAAAATGAAATCAGATATTGAGATCGCCCAGGAAGCGCAGCTGTGGCCTATCGGACAGGTGGCAGAGCAGTTGGATATTTCTCCGGATGATCTGGAGTATTACGGTAAGTATAAGGCGAAGCTTTCGGAAGAACTCTGGGAGTCCGTAAAGGATCGGCCGGACGGAAAGCTGGTCCTTGTGACCGCCATCAATCCCACTCCCGCGGGAGAGGGCAAGACCACCACTACCGTAGGGCTGGGGCAGGCGCTGGGACAGCTTGGCGTAAGATCTGCCATTGCTCTGAGGGAGCCGTCTCTCGGTCCCTGCTTCGGGGTCAAAGGCGGCGCCGCCGGGGGCGGCATGGCGCAGGTAGTTCCCATGGAAGACCTGAACCTGCATTTTACCGGCGATTTTCATGCCATTACATCTGCGAACAATCTTCTGGCTGCCATGCTGGATAACCATATGCATCAGGGCAACGCGCTGCGCATCGATCCCAACCGCATCGTCTGGAAACGGTGCCTGGACATGAATGACAGGGCCCTGCGCAATATTGTCATCGGCCTGGGACGGAAGACCGACGGCGTAGTGCGGGAGGATCATTTTATCATAACCGTGGCGTCGGAGATCATGGCCATTCTCTGCCTTTCGGAAGATCTTCAGGATCTGAAAAGCCGTCTCGGCAGGATCATCGTGGCGTATACGTATGAGGGAGAACCGGTGACGGCGCAGCAGCTCCAGGCTGTGGGCGCCATGACGGCGCTGCTGAAGGATGCCATCAAACCCAATCTGATCCAGACGCAGGAGCATACGCCCGCCTTTGTCCATGGAGGTCCTTTTGCCAATATCGCCCACGGCTGCAACAGCCTGCGGGCCACAAAGATGTCCATGAAGCTGGCGGACGTGACCGTGACGGAGGCCGGGTTCGGCGCGGATCTGGGCGCCGAAAAATTTATGGACATTAAATGCCCCGCCGCGGGCATCCGTCCTGACGCCATTGTGCTGGTAGCTACGGTGCGGGCGCTGAAATACAACGGCGGAGTGCCGAAGGACCAGCTGGGCGTTCCGGATATGGACGCGCTGAGAAAAGGCATCGTCAATCTGGAAAAACATATAGAAAATCTCGCGCTGTACGGCGTTCCGGTTGTGGTGACATGCAACGCATTTGCCACGGACACTGAGGAGGAACTGGATTTCATCCGGGAGTTTTGTGAAAAGAAGGGCTGCGCGTTCGCTCTGTCCCGCGTATGGGAAAAGGGCGGAGAGGGCGGCATCCCTCTGGCAAAGAAAGTGCTGCATATCCTGGAGACGCAAAAAAGCGGCTACCGGCCTCTGTATGACAACGGGCTTTCTCTCAGGGAAAAGATTGAAACCATCAGCGGCAGGATATATGGCGCCGCGGGAGTGGATTACAGTCCTGCCGCCGCGAGGTCCATAAAAGAGCTGGAGTCACTGGGATTCGGGAATCTGCCTGTATGTATGGCAAAAACTCCGGCATCCCTTTCCGATGATCCCACACTTCTGGGCCGGCCGGAAGGATTCCGCATCAGTGTCAACGATGTGTATGTATCTGCCGGCGCCGGATTTGTGGTCGTGCTCACGGGAAATGTGATGACCATGCCCGGTCTTCCCGCTTCTCCGGCGGCGTTCCGGGTGGATGTCA
>CANQHX010000152.1 GCA_947623905.1 uncultured Lachnospiraceae bacterium | reverse complement strand
GTATCTGACCGAGCTCGCCGCCAAGTGCACCGCCAAGCGGCTGGTGCCGGACTACATCTCCGAGAAGAAGATGAAGGAACTGAAGGAAGGCAACTGCTTCCCTGTGATGGGCTGCCGCAGCGCTTTAAATCCCTGGAAGGACGAAAACGGCAACTATAAGTTTTACGGCCGTTTCAACCAGGGCGTTGTGACCATCAACCTGGTAGATGTGGCATTGTCCTCCGAGAAGGATATGGACCGGTTCTGGAAGATATTTGACGAGCGCCTGGAGCTGTGCTACGAAGCCCTTATGTGCAGGCATGAACGGCTGAAGGGCACGTTGTCCGACGCCGCCCCCATCCTGTGGCAGAACGGCGCCATCGCCCGTCTGAAAAAGGGCGAGCCCATCGACAAGCTTTTGTACGGCGGTTATTCCACGATCTCCCTCGGTTACGCCGGGCTGTGCGAGTGCGTCCGCTATATGACCGGCAAATCCCATACAGATCCGGACACCACGGAATTTGCCCTGGACATCATGCGCTACATGAACGCGTGCTGTAAAAAGTGGCAGGCTAAGACCAACATCGCCTTCAGCATTTACGGGTCTCCCATCGAGAGCACCACGTATAAATTTGCCAAGTGCCTCCAGAAACGGTTCGGCATCATCGAAGGCGTTACCGACAAAGGCTATATCACAAACAGTTATCATGTCAACGTAACAGAAGAGATCAATGCATTTGACAAGCTGAAATTTGAATCCCAGTTCCAGTCCCTTTCCACCGGCGGCGCCATCAGTTACGTGGAGGTGCCCAACATGGAGGACAATCTGGAGGCAGTCATCACTGTCATGCAGTTTATTTACGACAATATCATGTACGCGGAGCTGAACACCAAATCCGACTACTGCCAGTGCTGCGGCTACACCGGTGAGATCCAGATCGTGGAGGAAGACGGAAAGCTCCTCTGGGAATGCCCCAACTGCGGCAACCGGGATCAGGACAAGATGAATGTGGCCCGCCGTACCTGCGGATATATCGGCACCCAGTTCTGGAATCAGGGCCGTACACAGGAGATCAAAGAGCGTGTCTTGCATTTGTAAGCAGGTATCATTATGAATTATGGAACCATAAAATATTACGACATATCCAACGGTCCGGGCGTGCGCACCAGCCTGTATGTATCCGGCTGTACGCACCACTGTAAAAACTGTTTCAATGAAGAGACCTGGGATTTCGGATATGGGGAACCCTTCACACCGGAGGTGGCCAACAAAATACTGGACAGCTGCGGCAAGCATTACATTGCCGGCCTTTCCCTCCTGGGCGGAGAACCCATGGAACCGGCAAACCAGCAGGCCCTTCTCCCCTTTCTGCGCACCTTCAAGGCGCTTTATCCGGACAAGACCGTCTGGTGCTATTCCGGCTATACCTACGAACAGCTTTCCGGACAGGAGCCCTGCCGGTGCCGCTGTGAAGAGACCGAAGAAATGTTGTCTTATATCGATGTACTGGTAGACGGAGAATTCGTGCAGGATCTGTACAGCATTGCCCTCCGTTTCCGGGGCAGCTCCAACCAGCGGATCATCGACATGAACGAGACGCGCAAAAGAGGAGAGCTTACCCTGTGGGAAGACGAGATCTATAAAGGCATATAAACTATACTCCTATATATAAAAAACCTGCTTCTTTTCGGAAGCAGGTTTTTTAATAGGAACGCCCTTTTGGGAGCAGGACCGCCCCGAAGGGGCGTCCGGCTCAGATATCGATCTCAAAAATATATTTTTCATGGGCATTGATGATCTGGGTCTCTTTGTAGCTGGACAGCCGGGGGATGTTTGCCCCGTAATTGAGATGCACATGCCCGTGAACAAAATAGGCCGGCTTGTATCTGTCCAGCAGCAGGCGAAAGGCCTTAAAGCCCCTGTGGGCCATATCCTCCCCATCGTTTACCTCAAAGGCCGGGGAATGGGTCAGCAGAATATCAAAACCTCTGTGAAAGGCGATCTTCCACCACATCTTCAGCACCCGCCGGTACATCTGTCCCTGTGTATACTGGTATTCTCCCGGCCGGTACCGCATGGAACCTCCAAGACCCACGATGCGCACCCCCTCGTGGACATACACCTTATCCTCGATACAGATGCACCCGCCGGGAGGATTTTCCACATATTTTTCATCATGGTTGCCATGAACGTACAGTATGGGCGCATGGGTAAAGGTTGCCAAAAAAGACAGATATTCCGCCTTCAGGTCGCCGCAGGAAAGGATCAGATCGATCCCCTCCAGACGGGTCTTATCAAAATAATCCCACAGTAATTTGGATTCATGATCTGCGATCGCCAAAATTTTCATCTGATGTCCACTCTTCTCCTGCTTTGCCTGCATGCCTTCAGTCCAAAGCATACCCCCTCAATCTCTGCCGGAAATATCAGCTGTCCGCTTCCTGGGTCTTGCCGAGGCCCTGAAGCTTTGTCACTGCCTGGGCCTCCTCTGTCAGCTCCGAAATGGAAGGGATCTTACCCACCACATTGTCCAGCAGCCAGTCCATGGTAATGATCTCTTCGGGCGGAACTTCCTGCCCTTCTTCATTCATGACAGTGCCGTCCTGGGCTCTGAGCTCGCCGGAAAACGGGACAAGGATATCCGAACAGATGTCATTGCGGAGAAGATCTACCAGCCGTTTTGTGCTCCGGGGCATATCCTGAGAGCAGATCAGATCGATAACGCCTGCCGCCATGCCCCACCAGTAATTGATGGCCCGGTTTCCTGCCACTGCGTCATCGTTTTTCCATGTGCCGTTTATGACAATGCGGACAATCTTCTCATAGAGCTTGCCCCAGTGCCATGCGGACATGGCCATATTGTCAGGCTTTCCGTCCCGGATCCGGTACAGGCCGAAATGCCGGGAACCGGAGCTGGGCGTCACCATATCCTGATCCATGATATAATTGATCTCCGGGTCGTTGGCGATCTCCACTTTCCTGTCTTTCAGAGTGCTCCAGTCCAGATACACTCTGGCGTGAGGATTCACCATCCTGGCGCCCAGCGCGAAGGCGTTGATGTTGGCCGCCATGCCGTATATGGGATAGTTGGCGATATAGCCGATCTTATCCGTAGTGGTCATGGCTCCTGCAATGGCCCCCGCCAGGAATTTGGCTTCATACATCCTGGCGTAGTATGTGCGCAGGGTGGGATGGGAAACATTCAGGGAACAGTTGAGGATCTTCACATCC
>CANQHX010000151.1 GCA_947623905.1 uncultured Lachnospiraceae bacterium | reverse complement strand
TCCTACAAAGAGATGGTGGACCCCTATGTGACAGATGTGTCCACTTATCTGTGGAAGGCTATAAAGGAAAATAAAAATATCCTGCTGGAGGGGCAACTGGGCTCCTTAAAGGATCCGGACCACGGCATCTATCCTATGGTGACGTCTTCCTCCACACTGGCGGCCTACGGCGCCATCGGAGCGGGCATCCCGCCCTATGAGATCAAGCAGATCGTCACGGTGTCCAAGGCATATTCCAGCGCTGTGGGCGCCGGCGCATTTGTCAGCGAGATTTTCGGCGATGAAGCGGATGAGCTGCGGCGCAGAGGCGGCGACGGCGGCGAATTCGGCGCTACCACAGGAAGACCCCGCCGCATGGGATGGTTTGACTGCGTGGCTTCCAGATACGGCTGCCGTATGCAGGGCACCACAGACGTGGCCTTTACCGTGCTGGACGTGCTGGGTTATCTGGATGAGATCCCCGTGTGCGTAGCCTATGAGATCGACGGGAAGCAGACCACTGATTTTCCCACCACTACTCTGCTGGAAAAGGCTAAGCCCGTGTACAAGATACTGCCCGGCTGGAAGGATCAGCGGGAGGATATCCGTGGGATCAAAAATTATGAGGATCTTCCGGAAAACTGCAGAAACTATGTAGAGTTTATCGAGGAGCAGATCGGTTTCCCCATCACTATGATATCCAACGGTCCGGGGAGAAGCGATATCATTTACAGAGAGTCTCCTTTGAAAAAATAATGGCCGGATCGTGCTCGGAAGAGACGCATCCGGATCAAAAAAGACGTGGCGCGGGCCTATGGCCGCAGCCACGTCTTTTTGCTTTATAGAAGGATGCCGGTTTTCTTGTCCCATTCAGTTGCCCAGGCACGCGGTGATCTGCCCGATCTGGTACATGTCGTTGACGGCGCCGATGTTGTTGACCAGCAGCACCGTGTCAACAGCATGCTCCGTGACAAGGGAGGACAGACTGCCGGTAAAATACCGGTAGTCTACGATGTAGATGTCGCTGAAATGGTCCGTCAGGAAGGGGATGAGGCAGTTGCCGTAGCTGTCCTTGATCACCACGCAGGATCTGCCGTTGGAGACATTTGGATTGTGTATCTCCGACAGGTCCTGGTCGCCGCAGATAAAAGCGCTGTAGGCGTTCACCGGATCCAGAGTATTGGGATCCCTCACGATCTCGGACGTAAAACCGGTGGTATGATCGGACCGGTCGATGCCGGTCATTTCGTTCCATGTCACCGGCACATAGGCGTCCAGCGTGTCGGGATTGTTCTGCAGATCCTTCGACTGGGTGCGGGTATAAAACGTGCCCAGAAATCCCACGGTCTGATAGTGAGTGGTATAATCGGAAAGCTCATGAGGCCGGAACCCCATGCTGCGGGCCAGTTCCCGGTAAGCGTAGTATGCGCCCAGAGCGGTCCAGTGGTGATCTGTATTGTAGTAAATATATTCACTGTTGTGGTTGCGCAGGGTATCAAATACATTTACCGTGGTGACGCTGCTGTCCAGATGGTTATAAATGTAGTCTCTGGCCTGATCCCCGTCGCTGTTGTCCAGTTTTTGCTGCATGTCCTCCCCGAGGATGATATTGGAATTGATGGGAGCCAGCAGATCGTAGACCGAAGCCTTCCCCTGCAGGGAGGCGGCAAGGCTGTTTACCGCGTCAATGTAAGCGTTGGAGTGCTCCAGGGAGAAATAGAACAGCTCAAAGCCTTTGCCCTGGGCGATGTATACGTCGCCGCCGGAGACTTCCACCTCTTTGTTGTGAAGGGAGCCGTCCGGTCCCGGTGTTTCCGTTGGCAGGATCTCCGCGCTGCTTTCTCCGGAGACAGTGCCGGCCGTCTGGTCGTCTGCCGGAGCCTGGGTGCCGGCGGGCACATAGTGGTCGGGGATCTGATCGCCCTTCCGTGTGGTCGCGGTGGTGACCTGCTCTTTGTTCAGACCGTAAAGGGTCTTCAGGTTCATGTTGGCGGCGATAAGTCCTTCCCGGCCGGGGAAGGTATCCGCGTACCACGTGCTGATGTCCTTGAAATATTCTCCTGACAGGAAGGTGCCTATGTGGAATTGGGGGAACGCGGTCAGGTTCCGTCGTTCCAGCAGGGAAGAGGAAGGCCGCAAGAAGAGCAGCATTCCCCAGATGCCCATGGCAAAAAGAAATACCAGAAACAGCACGGCCTTCCACGCGTGGAGCAGCTTCCTTCTTCGATTGTATCGGATCTGTTTTTTTCTCTCAGTTTTCATGATCGTTTTACATGAGTCCTCATTTCAGAATAGCTGTGTTATGCCGCAGGCTCCGCTCAAAACCGGAAGTATAAGAACGGATTGTAGCTGTTGCCTGCCAGCGCCATAGTGGACAGCAGCATGAGCGCCGGCGGCACGATGATCTCAAGGATAGAGAGGAATATCGGCTGCTCCGTACGCGTTCGGTAAATGCCGGCGAGCCGTCCGTACAGTTTTTTGGCAAAGGGCGTGCAGGCCACAGCGGCGGCGGCAAAAAAGAAAATATGATTCTGCATGGTTACATGAACGGCAAGACTTGTGAAGCCGTTTCCGTTCAGCCCGAACATGCCGGCCAGGACAATGCCCAGCTGGGAGAAATCCTCAAACCGGAACAGGATCCAGCTGAACAGCACGATGAAAAGGAGTCCTATATGACTGAGCCATCGGGGCGCGCCGATATGCAGCCGGGGCAGGATGTATTTTTCCATGACGAGGAACAGGAAATAGTACAGTCCCCACAACACATAGTTCCAGCTGGCTCCGTGCCACAGTCCCGTGAGGAACCATACTGCAAACAGGTTGAAAATATGTCTGGGAACCGAACAGCGGCTGCCGCCCAGGGGAATGTACACATAGTCCCGGAAAAAGGAGCTGAGGGAGATATGCCACCGCCGCCAGAAATCCGTCACCGAAACAGCGGTATAGGGATAGTTAAAGTTTTCCCTGTAGTGGAGGCCGATCATCTGCCCCATACCGATGGCCATATCCGAGTAGGCGGAAAAATCCAGGTAGATCTCCAGCATATAGGCAGCGGCCCCCAGCCAAAGCCCCAGAACGGGAGCGTTCATGAGCCCGGCGCCGTCCAGGGGAGCCAGCTGGTCGGCCAGCCGGCCGCATGTGTTGGCAAAGATCGCCTTTTTGGCAAGGCCAATGGAGAACCGCGTAAAACCGGCGGCAATGGACGCCGCGGAACAGGTTCTCTTTGTCAGTTCCTTTTCAATGGCGGAATAGCGGACGATGGG
>CANQHX010000150.1 GCA_947623905.1 uncultured Lachnospiraceae bacterium | reverse complement strand
GCCGTTACCCTTACCATGGACAGGGTGCTGGCGTCGGTGCTGTGCATCATGCTGCCCATTCTCCTGGCGGTGATCGTGGGCGTGTCCCGTTTCGGCATCCCCCTTTACAACAAGGTACAGGAATGTCTGGACGATGTGGTCCGGGTCATGCGGGAAAATATTTCCGGCATCCGGGTGGTGAAGGCGCTGTCCAAGACCGATTATGAGAAACGGCGGTTCGGCGAGAGCAATGACCGCATGGCTCACAGCGATATTAAAGCCAGCACCATTATGGCGCTGCCCGGACCCATGATGCAGCTCGCCCTGAACATCGGCCTGACGCTGGTGGTGTTCATCGGCGCCGTGCGGGTGAACAGCGGAGCCATGGAGCCCGGCGTGATCCTGGCGTTTCTCACCTATTTTAATATGGTGCTGCAGAGCGTCATGGCGGTGAACCGTATTTTTATGATGATCAGCAAGGCGTCCGCATCCGCCAACCGTATCGGCGTGATCCTGGCGGCGCCGGAGGATCAGAAAGTCCTTTCCCCGGAGGAAGGGAAACAGCCCGCGGGCGATGAATTTATCCGGTTTGAGCATGTGCGCTTCCGTTATGGGGAGACGGGAAATGCCGCCGCGGAGGCCTTTGACGGCCTGGAGCGGGAGAACTGTCTGGAGGATATCGATTTTGCCATCCGAAAAGGAGAGAGCCTGGGCATCATCGGCCCTACCGGCTGCGGCAAAACTACTATTATCAACCTGCTCATGCGGTTTTACGACGTGAACGAGGGCGGCGTGTTTGTGGACGGAAGGGACGTGCGCACGTACCCCAAGGATGAGCTGCACCGGAAATTCGGCGTGGTATTCCAGAATGATATGGTGTTCAATGACACTCTCCGGCAGAATATCGCCTTCGGGCGGGACGTGACGGAGGAAGATATACAGAACGCCGCGGAGGATTCCATGGCGGCGGAATACATATCCCAGCTGAAAAAGGGACTGGATCACAAGGCGGATATCAAGGGCGCCAACCTGTCCGGCGGACAGAAGCAGAGGCTGCTCATCGCCAGGGCGCTGGCGGCGGACCCGGAAATTCTCATTCTGGATGATTCTTCCTCTGCTCTGGATTACAAGACAGACGCGTCGCTGAGAAAAGCTATTTTTGAACATCACAGTCATACGACTACTATATTGATCGCGCAGCGGGTCAGCTCCGTCATGAACATGACCAACATACTGGTCATGGACAACGGGCGCTGTATCGGCTACGGAAACCATGACCATCTGCTGGAGACCTGCCCTGCCTACAGGGAGATCTTCCGGACGCAGATGGGAGCGATGGCCTGAATGTACGGAGAAATGCGCCCTTACCGGCCGTAAGGGAATTATATTAGGAACGGAGAGGAAAAATGCCGGGTCGCGGAGACAGAGGAGGAAAAAAAGAGAAGCCCAGGGATGCCAAAGGCACCCTGCTGCGCATTCTCTCATATCTGAAAGCATACAGGTGGATCATGCTCCTGCTCACCCTGTGCGCCTTTGCCAGCAATGTGGGCAACCTGCTGGGCCCCGGATTTGCCGGAAAGGCCATTCATGCCGCAGGAGAAGGAGCGGGCAAGGTAGATTTCGGCGTGGTGTTCCACTACGGGAAATGCATGCTTGCCGCCTACATAGCAGGCAGTCTGCTGACATTTTTTGTGAACCAGGGCATGATGCGGGTGAGCCGTCATGTGGCACGGAAGATGCGGAAGGACGTGTTTGACAAGCTCATGACGCTGCCGGTGGGATTTTTCGACCAGAACCAGGCAGGCGATATCATCAGCCGCGTCAGCTATGACATTGACGTGGTGGCCACCAGCCTGTCCACCGATGTGGTGCAGATCATCATCAGCGTGGTGACGGTGGTGGGCTCTTTTGTGATGATGTGCGTGATCTCTCCGCCATTGGTGGTGTGCATGCTCATCACCATTCCCATGGCGTTTTTCTATACGAGATACATGGGCCGCAGGACCAGACCGCGCTATTCAAAGCGGAGCGCGGCTTATGGAGAGATGAACGGCTTTGTGGAGGAGATGTTTACCGGACAGAAAACGATCCTGGCCTACGCCTATGAGGACGGCGTGTGCGAGGAATTCAGCAAGATCAACCATCAGGCGGCGGACGCCTACCGGGACGCGGATTCTTTGGGCATGACCATGGGCCCCACCATCGGCTTTATCAATAACCTGGGACTGTCTCTTATCGGCCTTGTGGGGGCGGTGCTGTATTTCTGGCGGATCGTGGATCTGGGACAGATATCGTCTTTTGTGCTGTACTCCCGCAAATTTTCCGGCCCCATCAATGAGATCGCCAATATCATCAATGAGATTTATTCCGCCCTGGCGGCGGCGGAGCGTGTGTTCCGCCTGCTGGATGAGCCGGAGGAGGTAAAGGACATTCCCGGCGCGAAGGTGCTGGAGGATGTAAAAGGAGATGTGGCCATGGAGCATGTTTCCTTCGGGTATGTGCCCGGCAGGACGGTGCTCCACGATCTGGATCTGAAGGCCGGAGCCGGACAGACCATTGCCATTGTGGGCCATACCGGCGCGGGAAAGAGCACCATCATCAATCTGCTCATGCGGTTTTACGACGTGGACGGCGGAGCCGTGTATGTGGACGGTAATGAGATCCGTACCGTAACCCGGGACAGCCTGCGCCGGGCTTACGCCATGGTGCTGCAGGACACGTGGGTGTTCCAGGGGACCATTTACGACAATATCGCCTACGGCAGGGAAAACGCCACCATGGAGCAGGTTGTCGCGGCGGCCAAGGCGGCCCGCATCCACAACTACGTCATGCGGCTGCCGGAGGGCTATCACACAGTGATCAGCGAGGACGGGGGAAATATCAGCAAAGGCCAGAAACAGCTTCTGACCATTGCGCGGGCCATGCTGTACAATACGCACATGCTCATACTGGACGAGGCCACCAGCAACGTGGATACCAGCACCGAGCGCCAGGTGCAGAAGGCCATGCGCAGCCTTATGGCCGGAAAGACCTGTTTTGTTATCGCCCACCGCCTGTCCACCATCCAGAACGCGGACAATATCCTTGTGGTAGACCACGGGGACGTGGTGGAACAGGGCACCCACGAGGAGCTTATGGCCCTGAAGGGACATTATTACAGGCTGTACGCTTCACAGTTTGAGTGATGGCTGAGAGACAGGATCTAGGAATAAAAAGGGAAAGAAATGCATAAAATTTAGTGGGAAGCACTATTGACTTTCCACTAAGTGCTTGTTAAAATGTAAGCACAAAGAAAGTTTACCACTGACCGATATGTGGTATATAAATGGTCGGGTTGAAAGTTTACCGCTGACCAATATG
>CANQHX010000149.1 GCA_947623905.1 uncultured Lachnospiraceae bacterium | reverse complement strand
GGGGCTTTTCTCCCCTCACCACATCTTTTAACATGCGGATATAGGACGGGTCCGTGCCGCAGCAGCCGCCTACGATGGAAGCCCCTGCGGAGATCATCAGTTCCATATACCCGGCAAAATCAGGAGCGTCCATATCATACACCGCATTACCGTTCTCATCGGTGCGGGGCAGTCCGGCATTAGGCTTTACGATCACCGGCAGGTTCGTATACTTTATAAAAGTGCGGACAATATCGCCCAGCTTGTCAGGGCCCGCGGAACAGTTGATGCCCACGGCGGAGGCCCCCAGACCTTCCAGCACCGTGGCGGCCGTCATGGCGTCCGTGCCGTACATGGTCCTGCCCGACGGATCGAAGGACATGGTCACCATCACCGGCAGACTGCACACTTCCCCGGCAGCGATCAGGGCGCATCTTGCCTCCTGCAGACTGATCATAGTCTCGATGACCAGCAGGTCGGGCTCCGCCGGGAGCATGGCCTTGATCTGTTCCTTATATATCCCGATCAGTTCTTCTATCTTCATGGATCCAAGCGGCTCCAGCTGCTGACCCGTCATGGTAATGTCTCCTGCCACGAGGGCTTTTCCGGCCACGGCCTCCTTTGACAGGCGCACGAGCCGGTTGTTCATATACTCCAGCTTATCCTCCAGGCCGTGTTCCCTGAGGGCCGGACGGTTTGCCCCGAAGGTGGGGGCATAGACGATATCGCTGCCTGCCTCTACATAGGCTTTCTGCAGATCCTTCAGTACCTGGGGATGATCCATGACCCACAGCTCCGGACAGGCGCCGTTTGGCATGCCTGCCTTCTGCAGATTGGAGCCTGTTGCTCCGTCCAGTACCAGTATCCTGCTCTTCACGAGCTGCGCAAATTCCTGTTTCGTCATTTTTCTTTCCGATCCTTCCGTCATATGCTGCCGCGGGGGACATACCGCAGAACTGCGGCGGTTCCTTATGCCCTCCGGGCGCTCTCTGTGTAGTGTATCGCATTCTCCCTGCGCTGTCAAACTATGGAAAAAGAAATATTTTACTTTTTGGAGAGAAAGGTGTAGACTGTATGGGTGAATTTTATACAGAAACAGAAAGAAGATGTGAATACATGAAACGGAACAACATGGACATGCTCAACGGAAGCATTGGAAATAAGCTGCTGCTGTTCGCCCTGCCTCTGGCCGCCACAGGCATCCTGCAGCAGCTTTTCAACGCGGCGGACGTGGCCGTTGTGGGACATTACGCCGGAAAAGCCGCCATGGCCGCCGTGGGCAGCAACAGTCCCGTCATCGGCCTGCTGGTAAACGGTTTTGTGGGCATTGCCCTGGGCGCAAACGTGGTCATCTCCCGCTTTACCGGGCAGAAAAACACGGACGCGATCTCCAGAAGCGTACACACCGCCATCCTGTTCGCCCTGCTGGGCGGCATGGCCATTACCCTGCTGGGAGAACTGGCGGCTCCCATGATCCTGTCCGCCATGTCTGTGCCCGAGGACGTTTTTCCCATGTCGCTGGCTTACCTGCGGGTATACCTGCTGGGTATGCCGGTGATCTTTCTATACAATTACGAATCCGCCATATTCCGGAGCCAGGGAGATACCAAAACGCCGCTTTTGTGCCTGGTGATCTCCGGCGTGCTGAATGTGATCCTGAACATTTTCTTTGTGCGGGTGGTAGGGATGACCGCCGACGGCGTGGCGCTGGCCACCGTGATCTCAAACCTTGTCAGCTCCCTGCTGCTTTTTGTATTCCTGTGCCGCAGAGATGACGCTATCGGCGTGCAGATATCCAGCATACGCATTCACGGCGATATGCTGAAGCAGATGATCCGCATCGGCTTACCTGCCGGACTGCAGAGCATGGTGTTTTCCCTGTCCAATATCTGTATCCAGTCAGCCGTCAACAGTCTGGGCTCCGATGTGATGGCCGCCTCCTCCGCCGCGTTCAATATCGAGATATTCGCCTACTATGTGATCAATTCCTTCGGGCAGGCGTGCACCACCTTTGTGGGGCAGAATTACGGCGCCAATAATATCTCCCGGTGCCGGAAGGTCACCCGCATCAGCCTGCTCATCGATATGGCTGTGACCGTGGCCGTATCGGCCCTGATCCTGCTGTTTGCAAGGCCTCTGATGATGATCTTCAATTCCGACCCCGATATCATCTCCATCGGCATCGTCCGCATGGAGTTTATCGTTACGGCAGAAGTGGTGAACGTGGTCATGGAGATCATGTCCGGCGCCATGCGCGGCTACGGCTATTCCCTTGTACCCGCGGTGATCACGTTCGCAGGCGTGTGCGGCATCCGCATCACATGGGTCTATACCGTATTCCGGGCGTCCTCCAGCTTTTTCACCCTGATGATGGTATACCCTGTCAGCTGGGCCGTTACCGCCGCCGCACTGGTGGCGGCCTATGTGCTGTTCATGCGCCGATTCAGGAGCGCAAAGGCCTGACAGCTCGGCTCACAGCTTCCGCACCATCTCCCGCAGCAGAACCATAGCGGATACCACGCTGCTGGTGCGCACCTTTTCCCGGTTGCCGTCAAAATGGCACTCTTTCACCTGCAGCATATCTTTCACTTTACAGCCGATAAACACAGTGCCTACGGGGATCGCTTCTGTGCCGCCGTCAGGGCCTGCTACCCCGGTAATGGACACGGCGGCGTCCGCGCCGGATGCGGCCGCGGCTCCTTCTGCCATCTCCGCGGCAGTCTGACTGCTCACCGCCGTATACCGGTCCAGCGTTTCCTGCCGCACGCCCAGCTGTTTTATTTTCGCCTCATCACAGTAAGTGATAAAGCCCTGGCGGTACACGTCCGACGCCCCCGGCACATTGACAAGGGTAGCGGAAAACAGTCCCGCAGTACAGGATTCCGCGGCGGTCAGCGTCAGGTTCCGGCTGCGGCACTCCTCCAGCACCGCCTGCTCCAATGTTTTGTGGGCGTTTGTGGTGTATACAGCGTCTCCAAAACGGCGTTTCAGCTCCTCTACCATGGGCCGCACAAGGTCTCTGGCCTCTTCTTCCGTCCCTGCTCTGCCGGTGACCCGCATGTCCACCTGTCCGATCTTGGCGTAAGTGGCAATGGTGGGATTGTCCTGGGCGTCGATGAGATCTCTTATGGCAGTCTCCACCCAGCTCTCTCCTATACCGCACAGCCGCACAGTCTTGGAATAGATCACTTCTTCATTGAGCCTGTGGAGATACGGGCGCACCCCTTCCTCAAACAGCGGGATCATCTCCTTGGGCGGTCCCGGCAGCATGACAAGGTGCTTTCCCTGTTTTTCATCCGGCTGCCCGTGATGCTCCGTTTCTCCTTTTTCCGACAGTCCGGGCGACCACAGGATGATCAGTCCCGGCGCCGTACCATTGGCGTTGTCCAGCACGATGGCGCCCTCCGGCACCATGGCCTGCTTCCAGTTGTTTTCCGTGATGCGCTCCGGCGGCGGAGCGGAGGGTCTGAGCTGGGGGGCCTTTTTCCTGAAAAACCTGCTGCCGG
>CANQHX010000148.1 GCA_947623905.1 uncultured Lachnospiraceae bacterium | reverse complement strand
AATCCCAACCCGGAGGAGCTGGCAGCCATCGCCGAGACGTCTGCCGCTACGTTCAAGCAGCTGGTAGGCGCGGAGCCCAAGGTGGCCATGCTGTCCCATTCCAGCAAGGGCAGCGCCAAGCATGCCGATGTAGACAAGGTAGTAGAGGCCGTGAAGATCGCCCATGAGCAGTATCCGGACCTGAAGCTGGACGGCGAGCTGCAGCTGGACGCCGCTATTGTTCCCGAAGTGGCAGCCTCCAAGGCTCCCGGCAGCGACGTGGCAGGACAGGCCAACGTGCTGATCTTCCCTGATCTGGACGCCGGCAATATCGGCTATAAGCTGGTGCAGCGCCTGGCAAAGGCAGAGGCATACGGCCCTGTGACCCAGGGTATCGCCGCTCCCGTCAACGATCTGTCCAGAGGCTGCAGCGCGGAGGATATCGTAGGCGTTGTGGCGATTACCGCCGTGCAGGCACAGTAAGATTCAGCAAACAATATTTGGAGGTAAAGAGACATGAATGTTTTAGTGATAAACTGCGGCAGCTCTTCCCTGAAGTACCAGCTTATCGACGCGGCCAGTGAGAAGGTGCTGGCAAAGGGCCTGTGCGAGCGTATCGGCATGGAGGGCAGCCAGATCGTATACCAGCCCGCCGGCTGTGACAAGATCACTACCGTTTCCCCGATGCCCACCCACAAGCAGGCCATCCAGCTTGTGCTGGACTCCATCACCGATAAGGACAACGGCGTGATCGCCAGCCTGGCAGAAGTAGGCGCGGTAGGGCACCGCGTGGTGCACGGCGGCGAAAAGTACGCGTCTTCCGTTGTGCTGAACGATGATGTGCTGAAGGCCATCGAAGAGTGCAACGACCTGGCGCCTCTTCACAATCCCGCCAACCTCATCGGTATCCGGGCCTGCCAGGAGCTGATGCCCGACACTCCCATGGTCGGCGTGTTTGATACGGCGTTCCATCAGACCATGCCGGAGGAAGCGTATATCTACGGCCTTCCTTATGAATACTATGAGAAATACAAAGTGCGCCGTTACGGCTTCCACGGAACCAGCCACAGCTTTGTGTCCAAAGAGACGGCGGCTTTTCTTGGCAAGAAGCCCGAGGATATGAAGATCATCGTGTGTCATCTGGGCAACGGCTCCAGTATCTCCGCCGTGTGCCACGGCAAGTCTATTGACACATCCATGGGACTTACCCCTCTGGAGGGCGTGATGATGGGCACCCGGTGCGGCAGCATCGATCCTTCCATTCTGGAGTTCATCGCCGCCAAAGAAGGACTGGACATGGCAGGCGTCATGAAGGTGCTCAACAAGGAATCCGGCGTACAGGGCATTTCCGGCGTGTCCAGCGATTTCCGTGACCTGGAGGCAGGCGCGAAGGAAGGCAACAAGCGCTGCGCTCTTGCCCGCAAGGCATTTTCCTACGGCGTGGCCAAGTATGTGGGCGCGTACACTGCGGCCATGAACGGCGTGGACGCCATCGCCTTTACCGCGGGCGTAGGTGAGAACGACGGACGGATCCGCCAGGCTGTGTGCGATTACCTGGGTTATCTGGGCATTACCATCGACCAGGAAGCAAACAGCAAGCGGGGCGAGAACATGATCATCTCCACTCCCGATTCCAAAGTGACCGTATGCGTCATCCCCACAAACGAGGAGCTGGCTATTGCCAGAGAGACGCTGGCGCTGGTGAAATAAATCTCAGGATATATCAGATCCGGCTCCCTGCCCGCAGACTGCGGGCGGGCAGCCGGATCACATATTTGTGATGAAATTGCGATTTTTTATTTGACAAGTAACATCTGCCATTGTATAATACAATGCGTGTGTGAGGAGGATTCTATGAAAATGGATCTGACGGAGGCCCTGAACCATACCGGGGAAGACTGGCGCGGAAGCTGCATGCCGGATCTTGCCGGCATCACAGTGCGGGGCGTTGCGTATCCCATCACCCGTATGGAACCCGTTCAGGCAGTCGTTCATCATGTATCACACCGTAAGGCGGAGCTTCATGTGACTGCTGCTCTGACCGTGCGCATACCGTGTGACAGGTGTCTGGAACCGGTAGAGAAAGACTTTTCTGCAGAGGAAACCATTGAACTGGATATCGGTGATCTGCAGGCGTGTCCGTATCTTTCCCGGCATCAGCTGCTGGTGGACGAACTGCTCACACAGAATATTATTTTGCAATGGCCCGGAAAGGTGCTGTGCAGGGAGGACTGCAGAGGCCTGTGCCTCATATGCGGGAAGAATCTCAACGAAGGCGAGTGCGGCTGTGACAGGCACATTCCCGATCCCCGTATGGCGGCCTTTCAGGATGTATTTGATCAATTTTTAAAAAGCGATGTGGATTAAGGAGGTGTAAGTCATGTCTATCTGTCCTAAGAATAAATCTTCCAAGGCGAGAAGAGACAGCAGAAGGGCGAACTGGAAAATGTCTGTCCCCGCGCTGGTAAAGTGCAGCAAGTGCGGAGAACTGATGATGCCCCACAGAGTGTGCAAGGCATGCGGTTCTTATAATAAGCGCGAGATCATTGCTCAGGAGGACTGACGGCCGTACCGTACGTCAGAGGAAAAGCAGGACAAAGGCCTTTCGGTGTGATCGGAGGGTCTTTTTTGCGTTGCGGAACTTTTTCTGTATATCTTTTTCATTTATCATATTGTAATTTTCTGAAAATTTGTGTATAATCGTTTGTAGATATGCATTATTTTGAAAATAGCAGATAGGAGGATAAAGCATGCGCAGAGCAAAACTGAGGATCGAGTATTTTATGCCCCAGCTGTTTGAGCGGGCGATAAAAGAAAAACCGGACTTCATCCATGTGAAGGAAAAGAACGTGGGCGGTACCTATCATGTGCTCAGTTATCAGCTGAGATACAGGGACAAGGAGATCGCATGGGATCTGAAGACCAGGCTGGAAACCTTTACGGACCGTGTATATCAGTATGTGGTGAGCAACGTATCCCCGTGGCAGTGTCCTTCCAGAGTGGTGCAGATCGTATGGAGAGGAAAGACCCACATCGTTTCCGGGGAAGCTTATTATGTGGTGGAAGTGAGCTTCGGATGGAGCCCTCTCGCCTATCAGGACACGGTGAATGACATGGAGCGGTTTATGGTAGGGGCCAACAAGCTGCTTGTCATGGCGGGGGCAAGGCCCTGTGTGACAGTGGGCAAAAAGGACTCCGACACAGAGATCGTAAAGTCCAGTGAATGGCTCAACGGTCCGGTGGAGGACATGGGCTTCGCCCATCTGATCAACCATTACGGCGGGGCAAGGATATAGGAAGATACGTGAGGTCTCCCGCTGGTCATTACATAACAGTACACAGGCTGTCACGCGGCCTGAAAGAACATTTAGGAGGTAAAAAATGGACAATATTACGCCGGAAGTATTATACAACACGATCCTGGCAGCTTTGGGACTGTACGTTACCATCGGGCTGGTATGGTATGTTCTGCAGATCATCGCCAACTGGAAGATCTTTACGAAAGCAGGTGAGAGCGGCTGGAAGAGCATCATTCCCGTATATAACGGGTATGTATCTTACAAGATCGCGTGGAAGGGCCTGTATTTCTGGATCTTTTTTATCCTGACGATCGCGGGCGGTTCACTGTATTCTATGGGCGTGCAGGACGCCAACAGTATCTACCTTGTCATTGCCGCCGTGCTTTTGATCCTGGCAGTGGTATTGAACGTTGTATTTGATTACAAGCTGGCGCAGGCGTTCGGAAAAGGGGTCGGCTTTACGCTCGGACTGATCTTTCTCCATACGATCTTTATCCTGATCCTTGGACTGGGCGACGTGAAGTACCGGAAAACGCAGGATTAAAAAATGCTTTTTGAGTTTCCGCAGATTGCAGTAAAATATAGCTCCCATCGGGTAAACGTAAGCAGCTGTCGTTTTTTTTGAAAGAT
>CANQHX010000147.1 GCA_947623905.1 uncultured Lachnospiraceae bacterium | reverse complement strand
AACCGTTTTTTGAAGGATATCCTGGTGAACACGCCTCTGGATCCCAATGAAAATGGAGATTATATGTACAAGCTTTTGGAGTATCTGAAGCATACATCGTCGTTTTCTCTGGAAGGATTTAAGGAAAAACTGCGGGAAGCAGGAGCAGGGCAGCAAGCCGCCGGTCAGCATAACGTTAGGCCGCAAGGGCAGCAGGCTGCCGGACGTAAGTCCGGGCAGGAGCCCCTTGCGGAGCCGGTCAGAAGGCAGGCGGCAAAAGATATTGAAACGCCTCCCCTCCCCCAGATTCCCAAAGAAATGGACAGAAGGCCGGAAATAAAAAACATTCCGCCTGTCTTTGTACCGGAGAAAAAGATCGTGAAGCCGGAAAAAGATAAGGCGGCAGTACCTGGCGGCATGATCATACCTCCGCAGAAAGCAGAACCGGAGATATCGGTGGAGGCCAGTGGTCCGGAGATGTCCCTGTTCCATCTGCTGCAGCACTATAATAAGGAAAACGCTGCTATATACAAGGCGCAAAAAGAGGCCAGAAAGGCACAGAAACAGCCGAAGGGGACAGAAAAACCGGGGAAGGAGCCGAAAAAGAAGAAAAAAGCGGAACAGCAGGCTCAGCCCGATTTTAATATGCCTGGAAGAGAAACCGGGAATGCCGGATCAGATCATGCGCGGCAAAACGCAGAGCGACAGGCTCCTCAGAATATGGCGCAGTCATCCCAAAACGTGGCACAGCAGGCTCCCCAGGATGTGGAGTGGCAGATGCCTTCTCAGAAGAGTCAGGATCTGTACAGAGAAGACAGACAAAAGGCGGGCGGCGCGGACTTTGGAAACACAGTGTTTTACGGGGCAGACGAGGATGATAAGACGACATTTATGAACAGCACTGCGGAACAGAGCGTTCAGCTGCATCCCCGTTTGGTCAGAAAGAAAAACAATGAGATCATTCCTGTCAATGAACCGGTGTTTCGTCTTGGCAGGGCAGCAGATTTTAACAGTTATGTGATCCCGGACAATCGTTTTGTAGGACACAGTCATTGTCATATCGTGACGCGTGACGATGAATTTTTCGTGGTGGACGACAATTCCAAAAACCATACGTTTGTCAATGGCGCTATGATCCCGTCCGGTACAGAAGTGAAGATCTCTCATGGCCAGACGATTTCCCTGGCGGATGAAGAATTTGAATTTAAGCTGTATTAGACGCTGTTGGTGCCCATGTATAAAGGATGCATATGGATTTTTATATTTCAGCCACAACGGATATAGGTATTAAACGTACTGTAAATCAGGACAGCCTGACAGTAAGAAAACTGGCGACCAGAACCGGACCCATGGTGCTGGCCGTATTGTGCGACGGCATGGGCGGCCTGCGATTTGGTGAAATGGCCAGCGCGTCGCTCATCGGAGCATTTACAGACTGGATGTATACGTATCTTCCGGTATTGTCGCAAAAGCCTTTGGAAGACCATGTTATCCGGGAGCAGTGGACAGATATCATTATTGCCGAAAATGAAAAAATCCGCCATTTTGGCCGGGAGCATAACTGCAATGTGGGTTCCACTGTTACGGCGCTCTTGCTGACTGAAAACAGGTATTTTCTTTTGAATATCGGCGATTCCAGAGCATACGAGGTGTCTGACAGGGCGCGGCAGCTGACGGAAGATCATACATTGGCAGCGGACGAGGTCAGACGCGGAAATATGACCAGGGAACAGGCAGATCAGGCTCCCATGCAGAATGTGCTGACAAGGTGTGTGGGCGTCATGGAAGAAGTGCAGCCAGACATGTTTTTCGGAGATACTAAAAAAGATGCGCTGTACATTCTCTGTTCAGACGGGTTTCGCCATCACATTTCAATGGAAGAGATAAGAGAACATTTTAAAAAATGTTTTGGTGGAGAAGAGCAGGAAATAAAGCAGCAGGAGGAATATTTGGTTGAACTCAACAAACAGCGGGGAGAAACAGATAATATTTCAGTCGTTACTGTCATGGTGCGCTGATCACTGGCTCTGGATACTGGCCGGACTGCTGATCCTTGGAGCAGTACTCTTGACTGCGTTTCTTCTGGCAGCCAGGATGAAGAAAAAGGAATATGCGGCGGCGGGAGAAACCGGACCGGAATGTGATGAAACTCCCACATTCCCGGCCAATGAGGATGGATTGTACAGGCCGGGAGATTTTAAGGTGCTGGAGGACATCACGTTCGTGCACACTGACGGACGCATAAGCTGAGAAGGGTGAGAGATATGACCAATGAGATTTTATTTTACGGAGGACTGGCGATTTCCGGTATATCTGCCCTGGCGGCAGTCACCTGTCTGGTCTGTTCCATCATGGGAAAAACCCGTCTGGAAGCCAGACTGGATGAAGAATACGGAAAGAGGTCGGATGTAAAAGCAGAAAAAAGAAAGATCGGTGATGACTGCTTATGTCAGAGATAATCGCATCAACATATGAGATCATAGAAAAGATAGGTTCCGGCGGCGGCGGAAATGTCTGGCTGGCCAATCATCTGCGGCTGGGGAAAAAAGTGGTGCTGAAGGCAGATAAGCGAAAGCTTACTACCCATCCCGAGCTGCTCCGCAGAGAAGTGGATATATTAAAAGAATTAAGCCATTCCTACATTCCTCAGGTTTATGACTTCTTTGTGGAAGGGGAGACCGTGTATACGGTCATGGATTACATTCAGGGGGAAAGCCTGGACAAACCTCTGAAAAGAGGGGAACGGTTTTCCCAGCCCCAGGTGATCAAATGGGCGATACAGCTGCTGGAGGCGCTGTGCTATCTTCACAGTCCCACCCATGGGGATCCGCCCAGAGGATTTGTACACAGCGATATCAAGCCGGCCAATCTGATGCGAACGCCTCAGGGGGATATCTGTCTCATTGATTTCAACATCGCCCTGGCTTTGGGAGAAGAAAATGTCATTGGCCGGAGCGCGGGATACGCATCGCCGGAGCATTATGGACTGGACTTCTCCTCCAGGGATGAGACAGCCACTGCCGGGAGCGGGACTTCTGTGTATGACAAGGATACCGTAACGGTGACTATGTACAAAGAACAGTCCGGCTCGTCCAGCGTAAAGCATATAGTGCCTGACGTCCGGTCAGACATCTACAGCGTGGGCGCGACGCTGTACCATCTTCTTTCGGGACAGCGGCCATCCAGAGATGCGCTGCAGGTAACACCTCTCTCCAGAGAGGAATTCAGCCCTCTTGTGGCCGACATCATCACGAAGGCCATGAATCCCAACCCTGACCTGCGGTATCAGACAGCGGAGGAGATGCTCTATGACTTCACCCATCTGCGGGAAAATGACCCCCGGGTAAAAGCACGGAAAAGGCGGAATATGGCTGCGGGCATTGTCCTTGGCGTACTGTTTCTGGGCGGCGCCGCCACAGCCTTTGTGGGATTAAAGCGCATGCAGGTATCAGAGAACAATCTGAAGCTGGCGGAATATTCCCGAAACGCTTTGCGGGACGGAAATGTGGAAGAGGCCGTGGACTATGCAGTGGAAGCGTTGTCCGTGCATCCGGGTCTGTTTACTCCCGCAAACGCGCCGGAAGCGCAGGCGGCGCTCACGGACGCGCTGGGCGTGTATGACCTGGCTGACGGCTACAAGGCTCATCTGGAAGTCACCCTTCCGTCAGAACCTTTGAAGATACAGCTTTCGCCGGAAGGGACACGTCTGGCGGCCGTATACGCCTGGCAGGCGGCAGTCTATGATACGCAGACAGGGGAAATGTTGGCGGAGATCCCTCTGGAGGAATCCGCCCTTTCAGATGTGATGTTTATAGATGAGAAGCAGATCGTATGTGCCGGAAAAAACGGCATATGCGGGTATGATATAGAAGAAAACAGGGAAATGTGGACGGGGGACGCAGCCACCCAGATCAGTATATCCGGGGACGGAAAGGTGG
>CANQHX010000146.1 GCA_947623905.1 uncultured Lachnospiraceae bacterium | reverse complement strand
ACGGCGGCGTCCGGCTTTTCCATGCGCACTACATTTTCCACATCCTCCGGCGTCAGCGGCTCAAAGTAAAGCTTGTCCGCGATGTCAAAATCCGTGGACACGGTCTCCGGATTGTTGTTGATGATGATGGTCTCGTAGCCCTGCCGGTTGAAGGCCCACGCGCTGTGGACGCTGCAGTAGTCAAACTCAATGCCCTGTCCGATGCGGATCGGGCCGGAGCCCAGGATCAGGATCTTTTTCTTCCCTTCCGAGGCCTCCGCCTCGTTTTCCCCGCCGTAGGCGGAGTAATAATAAGGGGTGGCTGCGGCAAATTCCGCCGCGCAGGTGTCCACCATCTTAAAGGACGTATAGATGCCGTAATGGTCCCGCAGGGCCTTGACCTCTCCTTCTTCCATGCCGGAAAGAGAGCTGATGACCTTGTCGGGAAACTGGAGCCGCTTGGCTTCTCTCAGCAGTTCCTCCGTGATAAGCTCTGTTTTTAACCGCTGCTCCATCTCCACGAGAATGGCGATCTTGTCGATGAACCATTTGTCGATCTTTGTGATGGCGTGGATCTCATCGGGGGAAATGTGCCTGCGGATGGCTTCCGCGATGACATAGATCCTGCGGTCGTCCACGATCTCCAGCGTCTTTCGCAGCTCTTCCTCTGTCTGCTCCGTATAATCATAGGACATAAGGGAATCCACATGCTGCTCCAGAGAGCGGATAGCCTTCATCAGGGCGCCCTCAAAGTTGTCGCAGATGCTCATCACCTCGCCGGTGGCCTTCATCTGGGTAGTGAGGGTACGCTTGGCCGAGATGAACTTGTCAAAGGGCAGCCGGGGGATCTTCACCACACAGTAGTCCAGCATAGGCTCAAAGCTGGCGTAGGTCTTGTGGGTGATGGCGTTTTTGATCTCATCCAGATTGTAACCCAGGGCGATCTTTGCCGCCACCTTGGCGATGGGATAGCCTGTGGCCTTGGAGGCCAGGGCGGAGCTCCGGCTCACCCGGGGGTTCACCTCGATAACACAGTATTCAAAGCTTTCCGGATGAAGGGCGAACTGCACGTTGCAGCCGCCGGTGATCTGCAGCTCGTCGATGATGTTCAGGGCCGCGGAGCGCAGCATCTGGTGTTCCTTGTCCCCCAGTGTCTGGGAGGGCGCCACCACGATGCTGTCGCCGGTGTGCACGCCCACCGGATCCACATTTTCCATATTGCAGACGGTGATGCACGTGCCGTTGGCGTCCCGCATCACCTCGTATTCAATCTCCTTCCAGCCGGAGATACAGCGTTCTACAAGCACCTGGCCCACACGGCTCAGACGCAGGCCGTTGGCAAGGATCTCCTCCAGCTGCTCCTGATCGTAAGCGATGCCGCCGCCGCTGCCGCCCAGAGTATAGGCGGGACGGAGCACCACCGGATAGCCGATGGTGTTGGTAAAGGCGACGCCGTCCTCCACGGTAGTCACCACCTGGGAAGGAGCGCAGGGCTCGCCGATCTTTTCCATGGTCAGCTTGAATTCCTCCCGGTCCTCGGCCTTCTTGATGGTCTCCGGCCTGGTGCCGATGAGCTGCACGTTGTGAGCTTCCAGAAAGCCGCTCTCCGCCAGCTCCATGGCAAGGTTCAGGGCAGCCTGTCCGCCCAGAGTGGGAAGGATGCTGTCCGGCTGTTCCTGCAGGATGACTTTTTCCAGCACCCCGGTCGTCAGGGGCTCTATGTATACCTTGTCGGCGATATCCTTGTCCGTCATGATCGTGGCGGGGTTGGAATTGACCAGCACCACGCAGATGCCCTCCTCTTTCAGGGAGCGGCACGCCTGTGTGCCGGCGTAGTCGAATTCCGCGGCCTGGCCGATGACGATGGGGCCGGAACCGATCACCAGTACTTTTTTGATATTGGGATTTTTCGGCATCAGTCATTCACCTCCATCATGTTCATAAAACGGTCAAAAAGCCCGTCGGAATCCCTGGGGCCGGGACAGGCCTCCGGGTGAAACTGGACGGTGAATATGTTTCTCTTCAGATAACGGATGCCTTCGATGGTACCGTCGTTTACATTGACGAATGCAGGTCTGGCAATGTCGCTGTCCATAGCGTCCACATCCACTACATACCCGTGATTCTGGGAGGAAATGTATACCCTTCCCGTCTCCAGGTCCTTTACCGGATGATTGCCGCCCCTGTGTCCGTATTTCATCTTATGGGTATCCGCGCCCATCGCGAGAGCCATGAGCTGGTGGCCCAGGCAGATGGCAAAAATGGGGACGCCGGAATCATACAGGATCTTCAGTTCTTCTATGATATTTCCGCAGTCCTTGGGGTCGCCGGGACCGTTGGAAAGCATGATGCCGTCGGGATGTGCCGCCAGAATGTCCCCGGCGGGAGTACGGGCAGGATACACCGTCACCCTGCACCCTCTCCCGGAAAGGCTCCGGACGATATTGGATTTGGCGCCCAGATCCAGGAGCGCCACGTTCCGGCACTTCTGCCCTTCTTTTGCTGCGCTCACGGGCTCCACGGTATAGGGGGCAGAGCAGGTCACCCGGTCCACCACCACGCCGGTACGGTACGCTTTCAGCCGGGGCATGATCTTCTCCAGATCAAAATCCTCATTGGTGGTGATCATGCCGTTCATGGTGCCCTTCTCCCGCAGCAGCTTCGTCAGCGCCCGGGTATCCACGCCGGCCACGCCGGGGATATCATGGTTTTTCAGGAAATCCTGTATGGTGCCTTCGCTTCGGAAATTGCTGGGCATGCGGCTCAGTTCTTTTACGATATATCCGTCCGGCCAGGGTCTGGACGACTCCATATCCGCATAGCAGATGCCATAATTGCCGATAAGCGGGTATGTCATGACCACCGCCTGGCCGGCATAGGACGGATCTGTGAGTACTTCCAGATAGCCTGTCATGGAGGTGTTGAACACGATCTCGCTGATGACTTCCCTCTGAGAACCGATGCTGGTGCCGGGAAATACAGTGCCGTCCTCCAATATCAAGAATGCTTTCATTGGTATCCACCTTTTCTTTGTCATTCCGGGCACAGGACGCCCGGAGCATGCTGTCTGATCATATCAAGTAATTTTATCATATACATTTTGGATATTCAATAGCTTTCCCTACAATCCGCAGCACAAAAATAATCCCTTTTTGTGGAAAAGTCACGGAATCCTATTCCAGCTCCGCGATCCGGGTCACGCCGACATATATGTCTGATATGCGGTACCAGGTAGGGAAATCCACCACCCCTGTCTGAGGCATATTGAACACTCTCTGGAAATCCCGCACCGCGTTGGCGGTCTGCTGTCCGTAGATGCCGTCCACGCCGATCTCCGGCAGGGCCGGATAGGCCTGAGCGATGGCGTTGAGCTGCTGCTGGAGCTGTTCCACCTTCATGCCCCTGGAACCGATCTCCAGGTTGGTGCCGGGCCAGGAGGAAGGAATGCCGGCGATCTCCTCCGCGGACGCGATATAGATATCCTCCCCGTAATAATACCGCAGGATCTCCTCGGCGGAATAATTCTGGTCCCCCAGGTATTTGCTGCCCCACTGGGACATCCACTGGGGACAGGTGGTCCTCTGGCCGTCGCAGTACTGGGTAAGGAGGGGCTGGCGCACGCCGGGGCGGGCCACATACTGATCAAATATCTCATCTACGATCTGGGAGATATTTTCAAAGATGTTGCGCCCGTAGATCCACTTGTGGTCGTATGCCGTGGAGGATGTGATGGTAAAATCGTATCCCCGGTTCCGGTACCACTCCGTGTACACACGGTTCATGGTAAAGGACATGATGGCAAGGACGTTTGCCCGTATGGTCTCCTCGGGCCATGTGCAGTAGATCTCGCTGCAGGCCACGTTTTTGATGTAATCCCGGTATTTCACAAAATAATTCTGAGCGGAGGCGTCCGTAGGCACCCCGTCATGGACCACCACGATCTCCGGCACGACGATGCGGCTCAGGACGATCTCTCCGGACTCGCT
>CANQHX010000145.1 GCA_947623905.1 uncultured Lachnospiraceae bacterium | reverse complement strand
TCCCTTATGGCTTTGACATTCTGCTCAGCGGCAACATCCCCAACGGTTCCGGCCTTTCTTCCTCCGCTTCCGTGGAGGTGGTCATCGCGGTAATGCTCCGGGATATGTACGGGTTTGCCGTTTCCAATACGGACATCGCTTTGTTCTGCCAGTACGGGGAAAATCACTATAACGGCGTGAACTGCGGCATCATGGATCAGTTTGCCATCGCTATGGGCAAAAAGGACAACGCCATCTTCCTGGATACGAGCGATCTGACTTATCAGTATGCGCCTATCGTGCTGGACGGCGCAAAGATCGTTATCGCCAATACCAACAAAAAGCGCGGCCTGGGAGACAGCAAATACAATGAGCGGCGCAGGGAATGCGACACATCCCTGGATGAGCTGAAGAAGGAGCTGCCCATTAACAGTCTGGGCGAACTGACGGAGGAACAGTTTGAGAATGCCAGGCATCTCATTACAGACCCCGTTCGCGCGCGCAGAGTGCGTCACGCGGTGACGGAAAATCAACGTACCATCCGCGCGGTGGATGCGCTGAAACGGGGGGATATAAAGCTGTTCGGGCAGCTGATGAACCAGTCCCACATTTCCCTGCGGGATGATTACGAGGTTACGGGACCTGAGCTGGATGCCCTGGTGGAGACGGCGTGGGCACAGCCCGGCGTTCTGGGCGCCCGCATGACGGGGGCAGGCTTCGGCGGCTGCGCGGTGAGCATCGTGGAAACCGGACAGGTGGACGCGTTCATTGAAAACGTAGGACGTACATACAAGGAAAAGATCGGCTACGCGGCGGATTTCTATGTAGTGGATATCGGAGACGGCGCCGGCCCGGTCTGAAAACAGAAGAAAAATGCCGGCAGACTCCGGATGGTTCCGGCACATGACATGCACCTTCCGCATATGCTATTGGAGAGTTATGCGGGAGGTGTTTTTTTGGCTTATAAAGTAGCAGTAGACGCGGGGCACGGTGGCCGGGATCCCGGCGCTGTGTACAATGGAAGAAGGGAAAAGGACGACAATCTGGCTCTGGCGCTGGAGGTAGGACGGATACTGGAGGCCAACGGGGTAGATGTGGAATTTACCCGCACGGAAGACGTGTACGATACGCCTTATGAGAAGGCGATGAAGGGCAACGCCTCCGGGGCGGACCTGTTCGTCTCCATTCACCGCAATGCCTTTCCTACGCCAAACACGGTGTCCGGCGTGGAGACGCTTGTATATACCGACGAGGGCATGCAGGGAGACGTTGCCAGGGCCATCAATGAAAATCTGGCGTCGCTGGGGTTTGAGGACAGAGGTGTAAAGGAGCGGCAGAACCTGGTAGTGCTCCGCCGCACGTCCATGCCCGCTCTTCTGGTGGAAGCCGGATTTATCGATTCCGATGAGGACAACGCCCGGTTCGATCAGGATTTCAACGCCATTGCCCTGGCTATCGCGGAAGGGATACTGGATGCCGTTGCCCGGCCCGGCGGCGTCTATCAGGTGCAGACGGGCCTTTTCCGCTCGGAAGCCAACGCCCGGAGGCTGCAGGAGCAGCTGGCAGAAGATGGATTTATGTCAACCATTCAGAACGACGGCACCTACTACAAAGTGCTCGTGGGAGGCTACGATACTCTGGAGGAGGCAAGAGAAGCGGAGGGCATCCTGCGGGACAACGGTTATGAGACGCTGATCGTGAGCAGTTGAATTTTGCAGTTGCACTTTTCTCTGAAGTTTAGTAAGATAAAGGATACAGGGCAGATAACCGGATAGAAATACCGGGATCGCCGGAATTTGTATGAAACATGCAGAATGGAGGAAAAGAAAAATGATTTTAGATGAACTGAAGGAGATCATTGCGAAAGATCTGAATAAGGATACGGACGGCATCACCATGGATACGGACGTGAAGGAAGGCCTTGAGGCAGATTCCCTGGATCTGATCGAGGTGGTAAATGATGTGGAGGATAAGTACGGCATCGCCATCGATGAGGTGGAGGATATCAAGACGGTAGGCGATCTGGTGAGGATGATCGAGGAAAAGATCAAATAAAGACCGAAACGATTCCGAAAATACGGGGAAGAACAGGACTGACATTATCGGATAAAGATCGGTCTTGTGTATTCATTTTTCACAGGCACATGAAATGTCTCCGCGGCCATGGCACAGTACCACTGGCTGCGGAGCATTTCTTTTTTCCACAGCTTCAGCGCCTGGGGCGACAGTCGCTTCTCTGCCCGGGCGGCCTTGGAGATGAGGGTGAGGGAAGCCTTTTCCTTTAAAGCGGCGGTAAGGGGACGGATGTCTTTGCCCATGGCAAGGACCCGCCCGAAGGGGGTCAGTCCTTCCCGTTCCGCGGCGGCGTACTCGTCCGTGGTCATATCCAGGAAAATGTGGAGCAGCGCCCGCCGGACGGCGGCGCGGGTAGTTTCCTTTGTATCGCACAGATCCGTGAACGGTTCCCAGCTCTCGTACCGGAGCCGGTTCTGCCAGATGCGGTTGGCCAGGGCGGGATTGATATCCAGGTAGGCGGCCAGATGGTCGGGAGTCTCGCCGGCCAGCTTGTAGCGGAGCACATGGTCCGCGGCTTCCGGATACAAGGGCCCCGGCGCCATGGAGAGCAGAGGCGCGCACTGCGCGGGCATGTAAGGGGCCAGGGCGTCCTGCCAGCGGGCTCCCTTTTCCGCCATCCGCTGCCGCAGGCCTGCGGCAGAGGGAAATGTCTGCTCTGTGTCCGTGTCATGGTAGGCCGCGCCCTTCCGGGATATGGGCAGGCAGGTCATGGCGCTGCCCTGCTCTTTCAGGGCGCGCATGTATTCCACCGCCAGGATGTTGTTGGGCCGGCGGAGCAGGGTCTCCAGGTGTCCCGGCGCAGGACCTCTTTCGCCGGTCATAAGGGCGCACAGCGCCTTTGAGCGGGCGGCGGGATAAGACAGTCCTTCCAGAAGAGACTGTTTTGTCAGCGCGTCACAATGGGAGGGCTTTTCCGCGAGGATTTCGGCGCACCGGCACAGCAGCTGCCAGTCGTCGTCTGTCCTTCCTTCCCAGCCAAAGGCAAGCACATCCACGCAGCCCAGCCGGCAGAGCATGGTGACGGCCCCTTTTGCGAACCGTCGGGCGGAGGAAGCGGCATACAGGGAAGGAAGCTCCAGTACCAGGTCCGCGCCGCCGCACACAGCCATGGCGCCGCGCACATGCTGGTCAAATACGGCGGGGACGCCCCGCTGTACATAGCAGCCGCTCATCACCGTAACACAGTAATCAGCTCCGGTCTGCGCCTTTGCTTCCCGGATCAGATAGGCGTGTCCGTTATGAAACGGGTTGTATTCTCCGATGACGCCGATGGTCTTCATAGCTCCTCCAGTCTTTCGCCCGGCGCGTTTTTTGACCGGACGTTTGGTTCAGTCTATCACGGGCGGGAGAAAAAAGCAAATCCGTTGTTATTTTTCCGTGAGAAAGGGCGCAAAAAAACGGAAATGTGGAAATTTTTTCTTGTAGATTTTTAGAGCGGGAGTTATAATGAGTCCATAAGTAACTATGAAGAAACCGAATAGTTGCGGACATTATTTGTTTCACGAAAGGAGTCGTTAGATTATGGGTTTTATTGATGAGATCAAGGCGAGAGCGAAAGCGGACAAAAAGACCATCGTTCTGCCGGAGACGGAAGACAGGAGAACATATGAGGCCGCGGCCCAGATCCTGAGAGAAGGCATCGCCAACATCATTCTCGTGGGCAGCCAGGAGGCAGTGGACAAGGGTTCCCAGGGGCTGGACATTTCCGGCGCCGTTGTTGTGGATCCCGCCACCAGCGATAAGACGCAGGGTTACATTGACAAGCTGGTAGAGCTTCGCCAGGCCAAGGGCATGACCCCGGAGCAGGCCAGGGAGATCCTGCTGAACCAGTACCTGTACTACGGCGTGATGATGGTAAAGATGGGCGACGCCGACGGCATGGTTTCCGGCGCCTGCCATTCCACGGCAGACACCCTTCGCCCCAGCCTGCAGATATTGAAGACAAAGCCCGGCACGAAGCTTGTGTCCGCGTTCTTCCTTATGGTAGTGCCTGACTGTGAGTA
>CANQHX010000144.1 GCA_947623905.1 uncultured Lachnospiraceae bacterium | reverse complement strand
GTTCAGACCCAGGGCCTGTTCCGTCTCTGCCAGAGCGATCCACAGCTTCCGCCATGTTCGGAATTTCATATCCGGCGAAAAGATGGCCTGCATCTCTCGGCTGGCGTAGCGCTCCGACAAAGGACTTTGATATCGATCCGTCATATCCGTCTCCATTCCTGTTTTTTCTATTTTTCGTACTCCCCTCGGATGTCCTCCTCGGGAGGCTCCATGGGATAGGTTCCCGTAAAGCAGCCGGTACAGATGGGCAGCCCGCCTACCATGTCATTGAGGCGGGGCAGTTCCAGATAGCCAAGAGAATCGGCTCCCAGCAGTTTCCGGATATCTTCTATAGTGCGCTCATAAGCGATCAGCTGATCCCTGGTAGGGATATCCGTGCCGAAATAGCAGGGCCATAAAAAGGGCGGTGAGCTGATGCGCACATGGACCTCCGTTGCCCCGGCCTCCCGGAGCATATCTACGATCCGGGCGCTTGTAGTGCCCCGGACGATAGAGTCGTCCACCATGATCACACGTTTCCCGTCCACCGCGTCCCGCAGTACGTTGAGTTTCACCTGTACGCTGGATTCCCGGCTGCTCTGGCCGGGTTTGATAAAGGTGCGGCCTACATAGCCGTTCTTCACAAAAGCGGTGCCGTAGGGCACACCGGATTCCAGAGAATACCCCAGAGCCGCGGCGTTGCCGGACTCCGGCACCCCGGTGACGATGTCCGCCTCCACGGGGGAATCCATGGCCAGATACCGTCCGGCCTTAATGCGGGCGTCATATACCCCCACTCCGTCGAACACCGTATCCGGTCTTGCGAAATAAATATATTCAAAGATACATCTTGCCCGCTGATCCTCCGGGAGACACATCTCCCGGTTGCTGTGGATGCCGTCCGGCTTGATGGTCACTACCTCGCCCGGCTCCACATCCCGGATGAACTCTGCCCCGATGGTATCCAGGGCGCAGGATTCGGAGGCCAGTATGTAGGCATTGTCCCGCTTTCCGATACAAAGGGGACGGAACCCGTAGGGATCTCTGGCCCCGATGAGCTTTCGGGGGCTCATGATCACAAGGGAATAGGACCCTTTGATCTTCTTCATGGCCGAAAGGACGGCACTCTCCACATTCCGGCTGATGACCCGCTCTTTTGCGATCAGATAGGCCATGACCTCCGTGTCGATGGTAGTCTGGAAAATAGCGCCGTACATGGACATCTGCTCCCGCAGTTCCACCGCGTTGATCAGGTTGCCGTTGTGAGCCAGGGCCAGGGTTCCCTTGATATAGTTGAGCACAAGGGGCTGGGCATTTTCCCGTGTGGACTCTCCGGCAGTGGAATACCGTACATGGCCCACGCCGATGTTGCCCTTTAAGCCTTCCAGGTGCTCTGCCTCGAACACTTCGTTTACAAGGCCCATGCCCTTCTTGGACACCACCTTGCCCTTGGGGCCTTCCGTATCGCTGACAGCAATGCCGCAGCTCTCCTGGCCTCTGTGCTGCAGAGCGAACAATCCGTAATAGATAGTAGATGCCACATCATTTCCATCAAAATCGTACATTCCGAAGACGCCGCACTCCTCCCGGAGCCTGTCGTCTTCAAAATCGTGCCGACAAATGTCATTCATGCAATTCTACCTGCGCCTTTCTGCTCTTATTTGTCCAGTCCCATGCGGTGATATACTTCAATGTAGGCGTCCTCCACCTTGCCCAGATCCCGGCGGAAACGGTCCTTGTCCAGCTTCTCATGGGTATCCAGATCCCACAGGCGGCACGTGTCGGGAGAGATCTCATCCGCAAGGATGATCTGTCCTTTATACCGTCCGAACTCTACCTTAAAATCGATCAGTTCAATACCGATAGAAGCAAAATACTCCTTCAGCACATCATTTACCCGGAACACCAGCTCCGTGATCCGGTCGATCTCCCCTCTGGTGGCGGCGCCGATGGCGATGGCAAAATAGTCGTTGATAAGGGGATCCCCCAGCTCATCATTCTTGTAACTGAACTCCAGCGTGGGAGCAAGGAGCTTTCGGCCCTCCTCAATGCCAAGCCGTTTGGAAAAACTGCCTGCGGCCACATTGCGGACGATCACTTCAAGGGGAACGATCTCTACTTTCTTTACCGCCGTCTCCCTGTCGCTGAGCTCCTCCACCAGATGAGTGGGGATACCGGCTGCTTCCATCTTCTGAAACAGGAAATTGGTCATGCGGTTGTTGATGGCTCCCTTCCCCGCGATAGTCCCTTTCTTCACGCCATTGAACGCCGTTGCGTCGTCCTTATAATCCACAATGAGGATGTCCGCGTCCTCTGTGGTATACACTTTCTTTGCCTTGCCCTCATAGAGCAGTTCTTTTTTCTCCATAGTAATCTCCTTTTTTCAAAGGACGGTCTGCCGTCCTTATGCTCCCTTTCCTGCACAGCCTTCTGCGCATACCGAGGCCGCCCTTCGGGCAGACCTCACTAAGGATGGCCTGCCATCCTTATGGGCACAATCCTTTCAAATTATAATACAGAACATGTCAGAACACAAGCGGGATTTGGATATTCGGCAAAAAAATTGTTTTTTATAACCCCTGAACAAAAAATACGCCGCCCGGCGGGCGGCGTTATGCTTTCTGCTCTCTTCCACACTTATACAACGGCTTTTCCTGCCACATGGTCTTTTCTCACCATAAAAAGGCGAACCCGCTTGGCAGAACTCACATCCACTACGATATTTTTCACTTTTCCGCAGCGCTTACAATGGTTCATGCAGTACGAAATCTGAACATTATCGCGTTTTAAATGAAGACCGTACACTTCATTGAGACAGCTTCTGCAATAGCCAAGTTGTTCCAGATCATATCTACGCATTTCAATCCCTCCGATCGAAAATATATACTTTACAATAATGAAATATTATGTGAACCATATTTTCCATATTATACATTTTTTTACAAGAGAAATCAACAGGTTATTCAGGTTATTTCATTAAAATTATGTTAACTTTCGACAAATTTATCTATAAAAAAAGAGACCCCAGGCAATGTCACTTTGTTATGGCATTGCTCCGGAGTCCCCTCCTGCGTTTCAGATATCATTTTTCTTTACGATCGCCACGGAGATAAACGCTCCCGCGATCCACACAAGGATCCCCGCCGCCAGCAAAAGCACACCCAGAAGATGTATGTGATCCAGCGCCCACAGAAAGATCCCCGCGCCGTTTTCTCCTATATAGTCGATCAGGTTCAGGCCGAAGAAAAATATGAGAAATCCCGGCGCCATCATCAGAACGCTGAACAGTTCTCTGCTCTTCATCTTTCTCATGGCATAATACATCAGCGGATACTGAAGCCCCTGCACCACCATGGCAATGCCCAGCGCTGCTGTCACATAGACGTCCAGCCAGGAAGAGCGCGCACCTGCGGGATCTCCCAGACAGGTCACCGCCGCTCCAAGAAGTACGCACACTGCCAGCAGAATGGCCCCGTACAGATACCTGCCCCACACCCGCTGGGCTTTCGTGCCCGGCAAGAGCTCCAGAAATCCCGCTTCAAACCTCTGATCCATCAAAAACGGCTGGTTGGAGAAAATGATGGCAACAAACACCATATAAACCATAGCCGCCATAGGCTTCTCCACAGAGCGCATCATCACCCAGGATATCACCGTAAAAAACACGAGGAACCACAACACTTTTTTACTGCGGATCATGTCCACCACCATAAATTTTACAGTACTCATATGGTTCCTCCCTTCCGCTGCCTGATGGTATGCAGCACGATCTGGTCGATAGAAGGCTTCTCCACCGCGTATTCCCTGCCGAATACCGCCCCATCGTCAGTCTTCACAAGAGCCGTAAAACCATAAGCGTTGTACTCGGCTCCTATGAGGCTGCGTTTTTGTTGTTCTGTAAGAGTATCCGTACCGCCCCGCACCAGCAGGAAGGAATCCATCAGCTCATCCTTGGATTCATTCATCAGCATCTGTCCGTCGTCAATGAACACGATGTAATCGGCGATCTGCTCCAGATCGTTCAGGATATGGGTGGAAAACAGGATACTGTGGGCCCCATCCTCCACATAGGCCTGCAGCAGGCCGACGATCTCCGCGCGCATGACCGGATCCAGTCCGTTGGTGGCCTCATCCAGGATCAGCAGGCGGGTATCTCTGGCAAGG
>CANQHX010000143.1 GCA_947623905.1 uncultured Lachnospiraceae bacterium | reverse complement strand
GCGGCTTATCCCCGTCATTGGCAAGGATGTGGGAGAGACGGTAGAGTTTGGCGGCCTGCTGGGGTATGCCCCCATCATGCCGGTTTCCTCCTTTTCCTGTGACCGGTTTGTTCACCGGGGCGGACGGATCCCCGCGCCGATACACAGCTTCAAGAATTGATTGACAATTTCTGGAATTTTATGTACAATATTGGCATGCAGCTTGTATACAAAAGGAATGAAATTGGGAGGAACAAACGAAATGAGTATCAAAAGTTTAATGACTGAGTTCAAGGATTTTGCCCTGAAAGGCAATGTCATGGACATGGCAGTCGGCGTTGTTGTAGGTGGTGCGTTCTCCAAGATCGTTACGTCTCTGGTGGACAACATCATCTCCCCCATCATCGGTATGATCACCGGCGGCATCGACTTTTCCGGCCTTTCTGTTACGGTGGGAGAGGCAAAGCTGATGTACGGCTCCCTGATCACTGACATTATCGATTTCATTATCATCGCCGCATGTATCTTTGCAGTTGTGAAGGCCATCAACACGGCGGAAAAGAAGTTCCAGCGCAGCGAAGAGGAGGAAGCTCCCGCGGAGCCCGCTCCCACCACAGAGGAACTGCTGTCCGATATCAAGGGCCTGCTCACCGAGATGAAGGATAAATGATCTGTAAAAAAACAACCCGGACATGTGCCGGGTTGTTTTTTTTGTGAAGACCTATCAGGAAGCTCTCTGTGTTCCCAGCGCTCCGATCCTGCCGTAGCAGCTGATCTGATAGAGACCGGAAAGTCCTACCAGTGCGTATATGATTCTGGAAAGCCAGGACATTTCTCCAAAGAGGAATGATACCAGGTCAAAGCTGAAAAAGCCGATAAGTCCCCAGTTGACCGCGCCAATGATGACCAGCGTCAAAGTCGTGTAATCTAACCATTTTGAATTCATTTTCATGACTCCTTTATCCTTTTTTGCTAGTTTGTGCATCAGCGTGATTATTATACCCGCCATGAAAAAAATTATGACGAATACCGATATGGGAAATAGTTGCTTTTCAGACGCTTCCGTACGGAAAGCATCTCCGGCGCATGATTTATCCAAAACATTGCGTGGCAGGCGGTTGCCTTTTGATGAAAAAAATGATATGATGACACTATTATATACAATAAAGTGTATATATTGCAAAAATGACCTGCATGGGCGGAAGCGCCGGAAGGGGAGGATAACGTGCATACGGCAAAAGATATTTTTCAGACAAGGGATATCATTCATTACTGGAAAAAACAGGATGTGACCATCGGGCTTGTGCCGACCATGGGCAATATCAACGAAGAGCATATCCAGCTGATCCGCCGTGCGCTGAAGGAAAACGACCGTGTGGTAGTCAGCGTGTTTGTCAACCCGCTTCAGTTTGCTACCAGAGAGGAATTCAGGGCGTATCAGATCGACCTGGAAAGGGATCTGGCGCTCTGCGAGGAAATGGGCGTCCACCTTGTATTCTGCCCGGAGACGGGAGTCATGTACGACAGACAGTTCAGTTCCTTCGTCACCTGCAGAGAGTGGTCGGAAGGCGGAGACGGATTTGACTACTACCGGGGCATTTTTACTGTGGTCGTAAAGCTCTTTAACATTATCCAGCCTGACAGGATGTACATACGGGACAAGGAGACGAAGGATGCCGACGCGTATCGCAGGCTTGCCATGGACCTGAACATGAATGTGGAGATCGTCGGCTGATGGCGGCGGGCATGAGCGTTACCGTGGCCTGTGTGGGAAAGGTGAAGGAACGGTTCTACCGGGACGCCGCGGCGGAATACGTCAAGCGTCTGGGCAGCTACTGCCGTCTCACGATCGCCGAGGTGGCCGATGAAAAAACGCCGGACCATGCTTCTCCCGGGGTGGAAAAAAGAATACTGGACACAGAAGGGGCAAGGCTCTTAAAGGTGATCCCGGCAGATGCGTGGGTCATCGCCCTTGCCATTGACGGCCGGACGATGGATTCCGTCGCGTTCGGAGAGCATATGGCGCAGCTGGGTCTGAGAGGGAACAGTCATGTGGCTTTTGTCATCGGCGGCTCGCTGGGGCTTTCCCCGGACGTGCTGGCGAGAGCCAATGAGGCGCTGAGCTTTTCTGCCATGACATTTCCCCACCAGCTTATGCGGGTGATCCTTCTGGAACAGATATACAGGGGATTTCGCATCGTGAACGGTCAGCCGTATCATAAATAGATTTGCAGAGAGGATTTACTTGAATATGAAAATTGCCATTGCGACAGATACCAACAGCAGCGTGACAAGGGAAATGATCCGGGAGGACGGGCTTTATCTTCTTCCCATGCCCGTGATCGTGGACGAAAAGGTGTATTACGAAGGGGTTGATATTACCAGCAGCCAGCTGTATGCGGCCATGAAAGCGCATAAAAATATCTCATCGTCCCAGCCTTCACCCGGCCAGCTGATGGATTTCTGGAACGGGATCCTGAAAAAGGGATACGATGAGATCGTCTACATCCCTATGTCCAGCGGATTGAGCGCTTCCTGCAACAATGCCATGCTCCTGGCGGAAGATTACAACGGCAGGGTGCAGGTCGTAGACAATCACCGGATCTCCGTGACCCAGGGAGAGTCTTTTTTTGCCGCCCGCAAGCTGGCGGATCAGGGTGCTTCCTCACAGGAGATCAAGCAGTACCTTGAGGAACGCGCCTATGAGGCCAGTATCTACATCACGGTAGATTCCATGGAATACCTGAAAAAGGGAGGGCGCGTCACGCCGGCAGCGGCCGCTTTTGCTACTGTCCTCAACCTGAAGCCGGTGCTTACCATCCAGGGGGACAAGTTGGATACCTTCGCCAAGGCGCGCGGCATGCGGCTGGCCGAGACGGAGATGATCCAGGCGGTGAAGCAGGACCGGGCCGCGCGGTTCGGCGCCGTGCCGGACGGGCGGCTCCAGGTAGAGACAGCCGGTACATTTGAAGATCCGGAGCAGGCGGAGCGGTGGCGGAGTCTGGTACAGGCGGAATTTCCTTTTGTAACAGTATCCTACGCGGAGCTCCCCTGCAGCATTGCCTGCCATGTGGGCATGAATTCCGCGGGAGCAGGCATCATGGTAAAGGAAGACCGGTGAGGAAGCAGGACTGCCGGCGCGTCTTATTGTTTCATTGAACCGACACGGTCAAAGGACAGCAAATATGTATCCTGATATAAATTTTGAACAAATGAATGAGAACGTTTCGCCTCCCGCTTCCGAACCGGAGCGGCAGTATTATTATATCGCGAGGTGCCGCCGGAAGGCGGCGGAGCTGGCGGTGGAATACGGACATGCGCTCAGGGCCAATGTCACCACATTCGGATGCCAGATGAACGCAAGGGATTCGGAAAAACTGGCGGGGATCCTCATGTCCATAGGGTATGAGATCACGGATTCTGAGGATGCGGATCTGGTGCTGTACAACACATGCACCGTCCGGGACAACGCCAACCAGAAGGTATACGGCCGGCTGGGGTATCTGAAGGTCCGGCAGCAGAAAAATCCTCATATGATCATCGGTCTGTGCGGCTGTATGATGCAGGAGCCTTCGGTCATAGAGAAGATCAGAAGGTCCTACGGGTTTGTCAATCTGGTGTTCGGCACCCACAATATTTATAAGCTGGCGGAGCTTTTGTATACGGTGCTGGATGGCGGAGAGCAGGTGATCGATCTGTGGGACGCCGCGGACCAGATCGTGGAGGAGCTTCCCGTACAGCGAAAATATCCGTTTAAATCCGGCGTGAACATCATGTTCGGCTGCAACAATTTCTGCAGCTACTGTATCGTGCCTTACGTGCGCGGACGGGAGCGAAGCCGCACGCCGGAAGACATATTGGAAGAGATCCGGCGTCTCGCGGCGGACGGCGTGTCGGAGGTCATGCTGCTGGGCCAGAACGTAAATTCATACGGAAAGAATCTGGAGCATCCCGTCTCCTTCGCGCAGCTACTCACCCGTGTGGAGGCCATCGAGGGGATCCGGCGGATCCGGTTCATGACGTCTCATCCGAAGGACCTGTCCCGGGAACTTATCGACGTCATGGCCGGGTCGGAGAAGATATGCAGACATCTTCATCTGCCCCTGCAGTCGGGGAGCAGCCGTATCCTGAAGATCATGAACCGCCGGTATACGAAGGAACAGTACCTGGATCTGGTGGACAGGATCC
>CANQHX010000142.1 GCA_947623905.1 uncultured Lachnospiraceae bacterium | reverse complement strand
GTGGCACAAGGCGTGACGGCAGAGCCGGAAAATCCGGAGAAATCCGAAGGAAGCCGGAACGTTCCGGCAATACATCACAACGAGATGGATATGGGAATGGAAAAAGATTTGTATCAGTGCCTGGAAGCATATTTTGACCTGCCGCAGGCGGATCTGCGCACATACAGCCCGCTGACCCTGGCGTTCATCGGGGACGGCATCTACGACCTGGTGATCCGCACGCTGGTGGTCAGCAGGGGCAATTGCCCGGCCAACAGGCTCCACGGCCATACGGCTCATCTGGTGAAGGCCCAGACCCAGTCGAAAATGATGGAAGTGCTGGAACCGGCGCTGACGCCGGAGGAGCTGGACATGTTCCGCCGGGGCCGCAACGCCAAGATGGCGACCATGGCGAAGAACGCTTCCATGGCGGACTACAAGAGGGCTACAGGTTTTGAGGCGCTGATGGGATGGCTGTATCTGAAGCGTGACATGGAGCGGCTGGCAGAACTGGTGGCTATGGGTCTGGAGGCGGTGAAGGAGCCTGACGCGTAGAGACGGCAGGCTGTAGTACATCGGACAGGCGATGCTGCACGGCAGGCATGCCAGTATTGATGGCAGGCACGGATCAGAAATTTGCGCGCCTGTCGCGTAAACGCTTCGGAGTGAGGGGTATCATGGCAAAAAAACTTGCGGAGGAAACGCTTATAGAGGGCCGGAACGCGGTGATGGAAGCGTTCCGGGCCGGAAAGACCATAGACAAGCTGTATGTACAGGACGGCTGCCAGGACGGAGCGGTGCGCTCTATCGTTCGGGAGGCCAGGAAGCAGGATACCATCCTGCGGTTTGTGCCCAAGGACCGGCTGGACGCCATGAGCACCACCGGCCATCATCAGGGGGTCATCGCCGAGAGCGCGGCGTATGATTATGCCCAGATGGAGGATATTCTGGAAGCGGCAAGGCAGAAGGGAGAGCCCCCTTTTCTCATCCTGCTGGACGGCATCGAGGATCCCCACAATCTGGGGGCGATCGTGCGGACGGCCAATTTGGCCGGGGCCCACGGGGTGATCATACCCAAAAGGAGAGCGGTGGGGCTTACCGCCGCGGTGGCGCGGGCCAGTGCCGGAGCGCTGCATTACACGCCGGTGGCAAGGGTGGCCAATCTGGCGGCGGCCATTGAGGACTTGAAAAAGGAAGGCCTCTGGTTTGTCTGCGCCGCCATGGACGGCACAGTGATGTACGATCTGGATCTGAAAGGACCCATAGGCCTGGTCATCGGCAGCGAGGGCGAGGGTGTCAGCCGCCTCGTGCGGGAGAAATGTGATTTTACGGCATCTATACCCATGAAGGGAGATATCGATTCCCTCAACGCGTCTGTGGCGGCAGGCATACTGGCCTATGAGATCGTAAGGCAGCGTTCCTAAAAGGAGATGCAGCGTCATTGGAGAATTATAAAAACATGTCAGATGAACAGTTGCTCGAAGCTATGCGGCATCTTTCAGATGATGAACTGGAAAGAGACAACTGTGTGGACGAGATCATGGAGCGGTACAAGGGGCTTGTGCTGTCCAATGCCAACCGGTATTTTCTCATCGGCGCCGATCGGGAGGATCTGGTCCAGGAAGGCATGATCGGCCTGTTCAAAGCGGTGCGCACCTACAAACCGGACCGGGGGCCTTTTGCGGCCTTTGCGGCCCTGTGCGTCACAAGGGAGATGTACACTGCCATGGCAAAATACCAGAGCAAGCGGAACAGTCCTTTGAACAGCGCGGTGTCGTTGTCTGCGGATGATGACGGCGAGGAGAACGGCGCCTGCCATATGTTTCTCCGCTCGGAAAGTGATCCGGAACAGTATGTGATCAATCAGGAGTTTATGAAGAGCCTGGGTGAGAAGATGGAGCAGGAACTGAGCAGGATGGAAAAGCAGGTGCTGAGGCTGTTCCTGGACGGCAACAGCTATGCCGCCATCGGCGAGCAGCTGGGCATCAACACAAAATCCGTGGGAAACGCCCTCCAGCGGGTAAAACAGAAGATCGGAAAGTTCATGAATTAAGCTCCGGCGCTTGTGCCGGAGCTTTTTCTATCATAGGCTCATGCTTCCGGGTTCATCTTCTGCATCGACAAAGGACTTATTCATGTCTTTGCACAGGATGATTCCAATGGCAGGATTTTCATGGGGTTTCCGTTCAAATCCGTCAACGAAATAAATCTTTGAAATACCGAAATTTCGCCCCAATCAGTCGGAATGGCGGCTTTGGCATTTGCTTTTGTACTTAGGCTGTTATCCGCTGCTGAAACGCAGAAAAAAAGAACAGTAAGCCAATAGCCTGCTCACAGACGGTAAACGGGACGCTCCTTAACTGGGGCGTCCTTTTGGAAAACTGTAGTTGCAATTTAATTATATCACAAAATTTCAGTTTCCTCAATCTCCAGTCTCAGATAACGAAATATTTGCCCTTAATGCACTTCGTCATTTTGCACAAAAACGGGTCTTAAAAAAACCTGAAAAAACCTGTTTTTGTGCAAAATTTTACTTTACAGAACAAATTTTTTTTGATACATTGAAGGTAGAAAAGGTAATACAAACCTTGATTCTACAGTAAAACGAGGAGGAATTTATATGAGAAAAAACTTAAAAAAGATCATTTCTCTCGCACTGGTCACAACCATGGTGGCGGCAACCAGTGTATCAGATATCTGGGCACAGAACGCACCATCCTACAGGAATATCGTGTATGGGGACGTAGACGAGGACAGTAAGGTAAGCGTGAAGGACGCCCTGGATGTTTTGAGGCACGTTGTAGGTGTGATCGAACTGGATACCGACCACCAGAAAATAGCCAATGTGGATGGCGGCGAAAAGGTGGACGTTACAGACGCCTTGCTTATCCTCAAACATGTGGTAGGTGTGATTGACCATTTCCCTGTTGAGGACATGGTAACACCAGAACCTACGACAGAGCCTACGGTAACACAGGAACCTACAGTGGAGCCCACGGCAACGCCAGAGCCTACAGTAGAGCCCACGGAGACACCGAAGCCTACGGTAGAGCCTACTGCAACGCCGGAGCCTACAGTAGAACCCACGGAGACACCGAAGCCTACGGTAGAGCCTACTGCAACGCCGGAGCCTACAGTAGAGCCTACGGAGACATATGTTCCTTCTGAACAGGAGGCGTATGAGAAAATGTTCGCTCTCATGGAAAAATATCCAAATGGTACGCCGTGGACAAACGATAATTACTATGAATGGAAGGGCGGCATTTATAGCGGAGGTTACGGGTGCGCAGGTTTCGCTTTTCTGCTCAGTGACGCTGCATTTGGGGATCTGCCCGCCCGGAAGATCGCGCCGGTATCATTTGACAGCATCCGTGTGGGAGATATTCTCAGAGTCAACGGGAATACCCATTCGGTGATCGTTTTGCAGGTGAAAGAGGACGGCGTGGTGATAGCCGAGGGAAATTATAACAGTTCTGTACACTGGGGCCGTACCATGACGGCCAGACAGGCAGAACAGGCGAATTATATGCTGACCCGTTATCCGGAGTCTTCAATTACACCCAGACCTGTTGCAAACCCCTCTTGTCTGTATGATTATTAACGGATAGAAGATTCCGAATTTCCGATTAATGTCTGGTACGGCCCCGATGAACCTATGGTTGTGAAGGCTCTAAATGAAAGTATATGAGGGAATGATCGCTCTTAAAGAAAAATATCCTGAAGGGTCGAATCTGTCACTTCTTATGAGTATTACTATGAATTTTACAGGGACAGTGCCCCAGTATGTTTGGTATTATTCCATTTACCTATTTACGTCAGACGAGTGTTTCAGCCGATGCTTTCCTTGTTGGAGATGTGATCCGCTTTGATGATGACAACTATGCGGTTGTACTGCAAGTAAATATGGAAGATGACGAAGTGGTGTTAGCCGGAACCGATGATAATGGCGTTGTATATTGGAACCGTACCATACCGGCCAGTGAGATAACAAGGTGGGATTCTTAAACATGTTATCCGAACGCTTATGTAGGCATCAAAAGTTGGCAGGAATGAGCGAACCGTGATGGATGATCCGGGATTTAGTGGATATTGTGCAAAATGCGGCATAACGGAGATATTTGCAAATTCCAAATTGTCTGAAGTACCCTTCCTGACCTGATACTACAGACCCCAGCCAGTCAGGAGGGTAGAGGTACCCAAGCCGAACGGATTTGCAGCCAAACTCATTTTTCTACATGGCAATGTTCCGTTATGGCGGTCAGGT
>CANQHX010000141.1 GCA_947623905.1 uncultured Lachnospiraceae bacterium | reverse complement strand
GCTCCGGCGGAGGATTTATGGGCTTTGGCCGTTCCAACGCCAAGGTTTATGAGAAGAGCGCCGACGGCATCCGCTTCAAGGATGTGGCCGGTGAGGATGAGGCAAAGGACGCCCTGCGGGAGATCGTGGATTATCTCCACAATCCCGACAAATACAGGGAGATCGGCGCCAACCTGCCCAAGGGCGCGCTGCTGGTGGGTCCTCCCGGTACCGGAAAGACCATGCTGGCCAAGGCGGTGGCAGGCGAAGCCAACGTGCCGTTTTTCTCCATGGCAGGCTCTGAATTTGTAGAATTGTTTGTGGGTATGGGCGCCTCCAAGGTCCGCGATCTGTTTAAACAGGCGGAGGAAAAGGCTCCCTGTATCGTGTTCATAGACGAGATCGATACGGTGGGCAAGAAGCGTGACTCCGCCGGCATCAACGGCAACGATGAGCGGGAGCAGACGCTGAACCAGCTGCTCACGGAGATGGACGGCTTTGATCCCTCCAAGGGCGTAGTGATCCTCGGGGCATGCAACCGGCCCGAGGTACTGGATCCCGCCCTGCTCCGTCCGGGACGGTTTGACCGCCGGATCCCTGTGGAGCTGCCGGATCTCATCGGACGGGAAGAGATCCTCCGCGTCCACGCGAAGAAGGTAAAGATCGGTTCCGATGTGGACTTTAAGGCCATCGCGCGTGCGGCAGCAGGCGCTTCCGGCGCGGACCTGGCCAATATGATCAACGAGGCCGCTCTCCGGGCGGTGCGGGAACGCCGGGCCTATGTGACCCAGGAGGACCTGGAGGAGAGCATCGAGACGGTTATCGTCGGATATAAGAAGAAAAACAATGTATTGTCGGAGGAAGAGAAGAAGATCGTGTCCTACCACGAGACGGGCCATGCCCTTGTGGCCGCCCTGCAGACCCATTCCGCGCCGGTGACCAAGATCACCATCATTCCCCGTACCTCGGGAGCGCTGGGCTACACCATGCAGGTGGAAGAGGACAATCACAATCTCATGTCCAAGACCGAGCTGGAAAACAAAGTGGCGACTATCGTAGGCGGCCGGGCGGCAGAGGAGATCGTGTTCCACTCCATTACCACCGGAGCGGCCAACGATATTGAGCAGGCCACGAAGATCACCCGGGCCATGGTGGCGCGGTACGGCATGAATGAGGACATCGGCATGGTAGCCATGGAGCAGATCCACAATGCTTATCTGGGCGGGGACGCTTCCCTGGCCTGCTCCGACGCCCTGGCGGAGGAGATCGACCGCAAGGTGATCGAGCTGGTGCACCAGCAGTACGAGAAGGCAAAGAAGCTCCTTCAGGAAAATATCGTGCTGCTCCACAAGCTGGCCGGATATCTGTATCTGCATGAGGTCATTACCGGCGAAGAGTTTATGGAAATGCTGGAGAACGAGTCGAAAAAGCTGGAGGGCGAAGTCATGGAGAGCGGAGCATCCGGGAGTAAGACGCCTGAGAGCGGAACTTCTGGAAGCTGGATGTCCGAAAGCCGGAAGCCGGAGGAGGAATAACCTGAGAACCAGCAGCAGGAGGAGATCATGTCGGAGCGATACGTGTTAGCCATCGATCAGGGAACTACAAGCAGCCGCGCTATCCTGTTTGACAGCAGGGGAAATATGACCGCGGTGTCCCAGCGGGAATTTCAGCAGATGTACCCGAAGGCCGGATGGGTGGAGCAGGATGCCAATGAGATCTGGCTGTCCGTTTTGTTTGTCATGACAGACGCCGTGACGAAGGCCGGCATCCGGCCGGAGCAGGTTGCCGCCATCGGCATTACAAACCAGCGGGAGACTACCGTTGTGTGGGATAAGGAGACCGGTCTGCCCGTGTATCACGCCATTGTATGGCAGTCCAGGCAGACTACGGATATATGCAGGCAGCTGACCGACGCGGGACACAGGAAGATGATCCGTAGCAAGACGGGACTGGTGGTGGATCCGTATTTTTCCGCCACGAAGATCCGCTGGATCCTGGATCACGTCGATGAAGGACAAAAGAAGGCGGAAGAAGGAAGGCTGCTGTTCGGCACCATTGATACGTGGCTGATCTGGAAGCTGACGGGAAGGACGGTCCATGCTACGGACTATTCCAACGCCAGCCGGACGATGTTATATAACATCCATACCCTTGAATGGGATGATGCGCTCCTGGAACTGCTGGATGTCCCCCGGTGCATGCTGCCCCAGGTGCGGGATTCCGCCGGAGATTTCGGCTTGACAAGCCCGAATCATTTTTTCGGACTGCAGGTTCCCATCGCCGGCGTGGCGGGAGACCAGCAGGCGGCCTTGTTCGGTCAGGGATGTTTTTCTCCCGGTATGGTGAAAAATACATACGGCACAGGAGGTTTTCTGCTGATGAACACGGGGGAGACTCCCGTGACGTCAAAAAACGGTCTCGTCACGACCATTGCGTGGGGACTCAACGGCAAGGTGACCTATGCCCTGGAGGGCAGCATATTTGTGGCCGGCAGCGCCATACAATGGCTGCGGGACGGCATGGAGATGATCCGTACCGCGCCGGAGAGCGAAGCGGTGGCTGAGACAGTGGAGGATAATGGCGGCGTGTACCTGGTACCCGCGTTTGTGGGACTGGGTGCCCCTTACTGGGATCCGCATGCCCGCGGCGCCATGTTCGGTCTGACAAGAGGTACCACAAAGGCCCATGTAGTGCGTGCCACTCTGGAATCCCTTGCTTATCAGACAAAGGATATCCTTATCGCCATGACTGCCGACAGCGGCATCGGATGGAAAGGGCTGAAGGTGGACGGCGGCGCGGTTGCCAACAATCTGCTCATGCAGTTCCAGAGCGATCTGCTGCAGCTGCCGGTGGAGCGGCCCCGCATTACAGAGTCTACGGCGCTGGGCGCCGCCTGTCTGGCAGGCCTGTCCGCGGGGGTATGGAACTCCGCAGAAGAGCTGCAGCGGATCAACCGACCGGAACGGGTGTTTTGTCCGGAAATGGACACAGAGAAGAGCCGGAGACTTTACGACGGCTGGAAGAAAGCAGTGTCTGCTGCCTGTGCCTTTCACAATGACGGGGATTGATACGACAACGCGTGGAAGCGTTTTGGACAGATGGTGGTTTTCATGAAACGATTATTATGTAGGATCAGGTCGGCAGCATGCCTTGTGCTTGTGCTGACCTGTTCTGTTTTGACAGGCGGCTGCGCGGGGCCTCCGGAAGTCTCCGTGGACGACGGCAGACTGCAGGTGGTCACGACCGTATTTCCGCAATATGATTTTGTCCGGCAGATCGCCGGAGAACATGTACAGTTGTCCATGCTTCTGAAGCCGGGAGCGGACAGCCATTCCTATGAGCCTGCGCCCCAGGATATCATCAAGGTCAGGAATGCGGACGTTTTTATTTATGTGGGCGGTGAGAATGACACATGGATCGAGGATATGCTGTCATCCATGGACCTGTCCCACATGCGTACCGTGAGGCTGGTGGACTGTGTGGAGACAATGACGGAGGAAGAAGAGCACGAGGAGCATGGAGGGCATGAAGAAGAGGTAGATGAGCATGTCTGGACGGCTCCGGCAAATGCCGCCGCTATCACACAGCACATCGCCCGGGTGCTGGAGGATGCCGATCCGGACAACCGGGATGTATATGCGGACAACTGCAGGGCTTATGTGGAACAGCTGAACCAGCTGGACCGGGATTTCAGGGAAGTGATCGGGCATGGAAACAGAAAGACGATCGTGTTCGGCGACCGTTTTCCTCTGCGGTATTTTGCGGAGGCATATGGCCTGACTTCTTATTCTGCTCTGCCCGGGTGTGCATCTGATACGGAAGCCAGCGCGGCCACAGTTGCCTTTCTCGCGGATAAGGTGCGGGAGGAACAGATTCCTGTGGTGTTTAAGCTGGAACTGACCAGCGACAGCATGGCCCGCACCATAGCGGGGGAGAGCGGCGCGAAGGTGCTCACCTTCCATTCCTGTCACAATGTGACCAGGGAACAGCTGGAGGGCGGCGCCACATATGTCTCGCTGATGCGGGAAAATATGGAACATCTGCGGGAAGCGCTGGAATAAAAACTGCGCGGGATGACACGAAGAAAGCAGACATGACATAAACGCAGAGATAAAACGTATGACAGGATATGAAAAAGGCCGAAACCTTACGAAGAGGGTTTCGGCCTTTTGATCTGGAGGCAGTCAGCATTTTGACTGCCTCCCGGATAAAATCAATATAATAATAAAGTTACTATTCTTAAAAATCCCATGTATTTCCATGTGCGACATACTTCAGGATCTCAAGGGCGTCAAATACGCCGATGCCGGGCACACCGTCTGTCTCTGCGTT
>CANQHX010000140.1 GCA_947623905.1 uncultured Lachnospiraceae bacterium | reverse complement strand
CACGGTGCTCGGGGAAACGTACGCGTTTCTCCCGTGCGGAAAGTCCATACGCGGTAAGGAGGAAGATACAGCATGGAACCCTATGGCGTAAACCAGCTTCGCAAAATGTTTCTGGAATTTTTCGAGAGCAAGGGACATCTGGCGATGAAAAGCTTTTCCCTTGTGCCTCACAACGATAACAGCCTGCTGCTGATCAACAGCGGCATGGCGCCTTTAAAGCCTTATTTTACCGGGCAGGAGACGCCGCCCCGGAAGCGGGTGACCACCTGTCAGAAGTGCATCCGCACGGGAGACATTGAAAATGTAGGGAAGACTGCCCGTCACGGCACATTTTTTGAGATGCTGGGCAATTTTTCTTTTGGTGATTATTTTAAGAGAGAGGCCATCGGCTGGACGTGGGAATTTCTCACGGAGGTAGTAGGCCTTGATCCGGACAGGCTGTACCCTTCCGTGTATGTGGAGGACGACGAGGCGTTTGCTATCTGGAACAAGGAGATCGGCATAGCAAAAGAGCGGATCTTCCGCTTTGGCAAGGAGGACAACTTCTGGGAGCACGGGGCAGGCCCCTGCGGTCCCTGTTCCGAGGTGTACTATGACCGGGGCGAGAAATACGGCTGCGGCAAGCCGGACTGCACCGTGGGATGCGACTGCGACCGGTACATGGAAGTGTGGAACGATGTGTTCACACAGTTTGACAACGACGGAAAAGGCAATTACACAGAGTTGGAGCAGAAAAATATCGACACCGGCATGGGCCTGGAGCGGTTGGCGGTAGTGGTCCAGGACGTGGACTCCATCTTTGACGTGGATACGCTGCGGGCGCTGCGGGATGAGGTATGCCGCCTGGCCGACGCGGCGTACCACGAAGATCCAGATAAAGATGTGTCCATCCGTCTCATCACGGACCACATCCGGTCCTCCACCTTTATGATCTCTGACGGTATCATGCCCTCCAATGAGGGACGGGGCTACGTGCTCCGCCGGCTGATCCGCCGGGCCGCCCGCCACGGCAGGCTGCTGGGCATTCAGGGAGGTTTCCTGGCAGGCTTAAGCGAAAAGGTCATCCAGGGCTCAAAGGACGGGTATCCGGAGCTGGAAGAAAAACAGCAGATGATCTTCAAGGTGTTCCAGCAGGAGGAGAGCAAATTCAACAAGACCATTGACCAGGGACTAGGGATCCTGTCCGATCTGGAAAAGAAGCTGGAGGATGCCGGCAGCAGGACTCTGTCCGGTGAGGACGCCTTCCGTCTTTACGATACCTATGGCTTCCCTCTGGACCTCACAAGAGAGATCCTGGAGGAAAAGGGCATGGATATCGATGAGGAAGGGTTCAAAGCCTGTATGGAACAGCAGCGCCAGACCGCCAGGGCCGCCAGAAAGACCACCAACTACATGGGCGCCGACGCTACTGTGTATGAGGAGATCGACGAGCATGTAACGTCTCAGTTTACCGGCTATGAGCATCTGGAGGGCGTTTCCGTCATCAATGCCATTACCACGGAGACGGAGGTGACCGAGGCCCTGACAGAAGGGGTCCACGGCACCATTGTCGCGGAGGAAACACCCTTCTACGCCACCAGCGGCGGCCAGGAGGGGGATACCGGCGTCATTGAAAATGAAAACGGCAGATTTGTGGTGCAGGATACCATTAAGCTTACAAGGGGCAAGATCGGCCACGTAGGTTATATGGAATCCGGTATGCTCACTGTCGGGGACAAGGTGTCCCTGAAGATAGATGCCGCGAAGCGGGCCGCCACTGCCAGGAACCACAGCGCCACCCATCTGCTCCAGAAGGCCCTGCGCACGGTTCTGGGTACCCATGTGGAGCAGGCAGGCTCCCTTGTGAACAGGGACCGCTTGCGGTTTGACTTTACCCATTTCAGCCCGGTGACCCCTGAGGAGCTGAAGCAGGTGGAAGCCCTTGTCAATGAGCAGATCCAGGCGGATCTTGCGGTGAACACCCGGCTCATGGATCTGGAATCCGCAAGGAAGACGGGAGCCATGGCCCTGTTCGGCGAAAAGTACGGCGATGTGGTGCGCGTGGTGAGCATGGGGGATTATTCCGTGGAGCTGTGCGGCGGCACCCATGTGTCCAATACCGGCAAGATCGCCGTGTTCAAGATATTGTCCGAGTCCGGCATCGCGGCCGGCGTACGGCGTATTGAGGCGGTCACGGCCGGAGGCGTGCTTTCCTACTATGATACGGTGGAAAAGCGCCTCGCGGATGCCGCGGCCATCGCGAAGACCACCCCTGCCGGCCTTTCGGACAAGCTGAACCATCTTCTCCAGGAGATGAAGGAGCTTCAGAGCGAAAATGAGTCCCTGAAGGCAAAGGCTGCCCAGGATGCTCTGGGAGACGTGATGGACCAGGTGACGGAGGTGAAAGGCGTTAAGCTGCTCGCCGCAAAGGTTCCCGACGTGAGCATGAATGAGCTGCGGGATCTGAGCGATCAGCTGAAAGCGAAGCTGGGAGAAGGGGTCGTGCTCCTTGTGTCCAGCCAGGACGGCAAGGTCAGCCTTGTGGCCATGGCTACCGACGGGGCCATAAAAGCCGGCGCCCATGCGGGCATGCTGATCCGGAATGTAGCGTCCTGCGTAGGAGGAGGAGGCGGCGGACGCCCCAATATGGCCCAGGCCGGCGGCAAGAATCCCACGGGGATAGACGCCGCCATCACAAAGGCAAAAGATGTCCTGGAAAGCATGCTGAAATGAAAACGGCATAAAATGACAGACAATTTTGTAAGAAACTGTTGACGAAAATTTTATTTATGATATAATCTGTTGTGTGCATAGGAGTGATGACCTACAGTTGTTTGCACGAAACTGCAACTGGAGGGAGGTTAGGTATAGATGTCAAACGTTATCGTAAAAGAAAATGAGTCTCTCGACAGCGCTCTGAGAAGATTCAAGAGAAACTGCGCGAAAGCGGGTATTCAGCAGGAGATCCGCAAGAGAGAGCATTACGAGAAGCCCAGCGTAAAACGTAAGAAAAAGTCTGAGGCTGCAAGAAAACGCAAATTTAATTAATGTTTTAGGAAAGCGGCTGTCTTAGGATAGCCGCTTTCTAAATGTCAGAAAGGAGATGGGGACAGATGAACATACTTGTGACCGGCGGCGCCGGATACATCGGCAGCCATACCTGTGTGGAGCTCCTCAACGCGGGCTATCAGGTAGTGGTAGTGGACAATCTCTGCAATTCCAAGGAAGAGAGCCTGAAGCGGGTGGAGAAGATCACCGGCAGGTCCCTGAAGTTTTATCAGGTGGACCTTTTGGATGAAAAGAAGCTGAACGACGTATTTGACAGGGAGCCTGTAGACGCGGTGATCCATTTCGCGGGGTTAAAGGCTGTGGGAGAGTCTGTGGAGAAGCCTCTGGAATATTACCACAACAATCTCACCGGCACGTTCCTTCTCTGCGACTGCATGAGAAAGCACGGGGTGAAGCACATCGTGTTCAGTTCTTCCGCCACTGTGTACGGTTCTCCCAGGACAGTGCCGATCCGGGAAGACTTTCCCCTGTCCGTGACCAACCCTTACGGCCGGACGAAGCTGATGATCGAGGAGATCCTGCAGGATCTGGTGGTGTCCGATCCGGAGTGGAATGTGACGCTCCTCCGGTATTTCAATCCCATCGGCGCCCATGAGAGCGGCATCATCGGGGAGGATCCGAAGGGGATCCCCAACAATCTGGTGCCCTATGTGACACAGGTGTGCGTGGGCAAGCTGGACCATGTAAATGTTTTCGGCAATGACTATGATACGCCGGACGGCACCGGCGTGCGGGATTATATCCATGTGGTGGACCTGGCTCTTGGTCATGTAAAGGCGCTGGAGCACATGGACGACGCGCCCGGCGTGAAGATCTACAATCTGGGCACGGGAAACGGCTACAGCGTGCTGGATATCGTCCACAGCTTTGAGCAGGTCATCGGGCGGCCCATCCCTTACGAGATCAAAGGACGGCGCAGCGGCGACATCGCTACCTGCTACGCGGATCCTTCCCTGGCAGCCGAGAAGCTGGGCTGGAAGGCCACGCGGGACCTTCTCACCATGTGCCGGGATTCCTGGCGGTGGCAGGAGGGCAATCCCAACGGATACGAGTGATCCGGTTGGTTGTTCTAGGACACGCCCGCTCTGCGTACAATATGTAATAAACCCAGGGGGCAGCACGTGTGAAGGACAAAACAGACGGTTCTCCCATTGCCGAGATGCTGCAGATGCCAAAGGATCTGGCACTCCATTGTCCCGTGGTCACCGCGATGGGGCGCAGAGAGGTACGGGTGGAAAATTTTCAGGGCATACAGCTGTATACTACAGAGCGTATCGTGATAAAATGTTCCCGGCAGAAGCTTGTTCTGGAAGGAAAAGAACTGCTGATCGCCTATTATACAAAGGATGAGATGA
>CANQHX010000139.1 GCA_947623905.1 uncultured Lachnospiraceae bacterium | reverse complement strand
AGAGGATCTGTGTAATCGCTGGTATTGCCCCATACGCTTACGGCTGCATCCTGTACGCCTTCTTTTACCTTCACATCCACATACGCCACTGGTCCTTCGTATACAAAGTCGGACTCATCATAAATGGCGGATACAAAGGTGACGAGATTCAGACCGTCCTTTATGCCTTCATGCAGCATATAATACTGGGCCTTGTTCCCGTTGGCCTCACATGCTTCCGCAAACTCCGGCGCAAATCCGCTGCCTGTCAGCTCTACCTGTTCCGGATTGAACGTAATGCCCACTGCCAGAGCCGCCGTTCTGCCCTTGGAACCGATATATACGCGGTACTCGTTGTCGCCGATGGCATACGCGCCTGCATACTTGCCTTCCATGATGTCATATCCGGGATCCGCCTGGTCGCCGGGAATGATGGGGATCTCGGTTCCCTCAGGAGGATTGACAGGCTCCGTGGTCTGTACGGGTTCCGTGGTCTGCACAGGCTCTGTGGTCTGCACGGGCTCTGTGGTCTGTACAGGCTCTGTGGTCTGTACGGGCTCTGTGGTCTGTACAGGCTCTGTGGTCTGTACGGGCTCTGTGGTCTGTACAGGTTCCGTGGTCTGTACGGGTTCTGTGGTCTGTACAGGCTCTGTGGTCTGTACGGGTTCCGTGGTCTGTACGGGTTCCGTGGTCTGTACGGGCTCAGGGGTTGCTGTAGGCTTTTCTGTAGGAACTGCCTTCTTTATCTGGCTGTTATCAGCTTCCGTGTAAACTGTTTTTGCCCAAAACTCTGTTGGCATATCTACTTTGCCAGCGCCTGCATACTCATCAAGAACAGGGGTCACGTCATCAAGTTTTAGTTTGCCATAAGAGTAAGGCAGGGGATCTTCTTCCGGATCGGAATATGTAAATTCAAAAGGCTTATATACTTTTATAAATTCAGCCTTACCGCTGTCGGTTTTTAATTTATCATCTGTGAAACCATATGTATAAGTATCAGGTTGATCCCCTTTATTATTAAAATCAAGCGGATAATCATCGGCATTTGCAATAGATGAAGTCCAGGACCAGTTGCCGATGGATTCCTTGCCGTTCCATGTCCAGTCTTTCGTAAACGGGTTATCGCCGTTATCGTCCCAGCTGCTGCCGGTGTAGGTATCGCCGGAGAGATCGGTGATCCTTGAGTTGACAAGCAGCGCCCGGTTGACGCCGTTCTGGAACAGATATCCCCAGGGTTCATGTATATTGGGATCTGACGTCCAGGGATCCTGTCCGGGAGTTATCACATATTCAGATCCGGTTATGGGACCGTTGACGCCATCATATACGCAAGTATCGCCGCCGATGATGCCGCCGTCTCTGGGATTTGCGCCCCGGCTAAGTCCGAGGTTCTGTACGCCGGGAGCCCTGAACGCTGCCACAGAATTGTGAAGCTCCAGGTGCTTGCTGTTGTTCTGGTATACGTTGATCAGATGGGCAGTACCCTGACGGATCATGGGTACACGGGACCCTACGCTGGTATATTTTGTGTAAGCAATCGTAAGATGAAGATTCTGGTTTCCATTGTAATAAGGGCCGCCGCCAGACCAAAGATCATCCTTCCATTGTCTTTCGCCGGAACCTATCAGATTGGTTTTGTGGTGGTATGCCTCATACTGCATGATCTGTTCAGTTGTAGCACCTGCCTCACGCATGAGGAAATACCGGCCATCTGTCTGTATGTATTTGTCTTCCGGTACATCGGTATTGCCGGCCTCCGCATATTCTTTCCGATATGCGAGCTCCTGCTGGTACAGGGACTCCATAAACTCGATGGAAGCGCGGATCTCACTGTCAGGTTCCAGAGCCTCTTCGGGTTCCAGTCCGAATTTACACCATGTAATGGATACTCGGTTGGAACCGTCTTCCACGTCCAGAGCACCGTCGGCGGCATTGCCGAAAGAACAGTGATCTACCCATACACTGTTGGATCTGTTGACTTTGAGAAAAGCCCAGCCGATTTCCTTGTTGATGGTATGAGTTGCATCCACATCGTCAAACTGCCACATACCGTCAAAATTCAGGTTGCGGATCACGATATCCGAATCGTCCGATAACTGCCACTGTGCATGCTTTACAGTATTGCCGTTTTTGGAGAAGATGGTCAGTCCCTTTATTCCATAAAGCTTTAATTTTGTCACACCGGATTTTTCGATCACAGGGTTCGTAAACATGGGAGTAGGGCGATTGCCATCGTTAGCAGGATTGTCATATTGCTCTACGATGTCAGTGTATGCTCTGGCTCTTTCAGTCAGAGCATTGTATCCCAGATCCAGGTCCGCTGTGATCTCAATGACACGACAACGGGCGGGTGTGCTCCTGGCGGCGCTTAATGCCGTGATAAATTCTTCAGGAGTTGAGACTGTACGATAATATCGTTTGTTGATTATATTGTCAGACCGGTCACTTAAATATGGTGCACCTTCGCTGTCCGACAGGGAAGCATAACCGGTTACAGACAACAGTTTGTAGGCGTCTGTGCCATAATCCACAAATTCCGATTCGGTGCCGGGAAGCTCTGATATGGCCGGTTCCGCAGACACATCGATCATATTTGCGGTGGGAAGGACCTGTATCCCGCCTATGATCATGCAGGTGCACAGAACGAGAGATATGGCCTTCTGAAACAAGTTGTGTTTTCTCATAATCCTTTTCCTTTCTTTAAAATGATTGAAATGCAGATTGCTTCACGTGCATTTGGATATATTGTACAACATTTAAAAAAAAGATACAAGCGATTGTGTTTCTGAATATTTTATTTAGTAAAAATATATAAAAACAAAAAGGGAAAATGTGCAATATCACCATCTGAAAAAGATAAAACCAATCGTATACCGGATAGTGATTTCATAGTAAAAGGACCGAGATCCGAAAAAAGAGGGTCGGTCCTTTTGCCAGTGTCCGGGGCGGTCGCAGCCGCGGCCCCCACGACAACTATCTGTTTGCGGTATCCTATTGTTGTTTATCCTGAAACTCCCATCCGGTGCTTCCATAGGCGACGTATTTGAGGATCTCCAGAGCGTCGGATACGGTGATGCCATCCTGACCGTCTGTCTCGGCGTTGGCCGTCTCCTGAGGCGACAGCTTTTTCGCTCCGACTACGTCTCTCAGAACGGCCAGCGCGTCGTCCACGCCGATCCTTCCGTCCATATTGGCGTCACCCTTCGTAACTGCAGGAGCAGGCGTCTCTACAGGCTCAGGCGTTGCTGTAGGCTCGGGCGTTGCTGTAGGCTCGGGCTCGGGCGTTGCTGTAGGCTCGGGCTCGGGCGTTGCTGTAGGCTCAGGCGTAGGCGTTGCTGTAGGCTCAGGCGTAGGCGTCTCTGCAGGAGCAGGGGTAACGGAAGAGTCCACGATCGTTGTGTTGTCTTCCTGGGAATAGATCGTCTTTGCCCACAATTCTTCCGGCATGTATACCGTGCCGGCTCCGGCATACTGGTCGAGAACAGTGGTCACGTCGTCCAGCTGCAGCTTCACATAGCTGTACGGAAGCGGATCTTCCTCAGGATCGGTATACGTGAATTCAAAAGGCTTGTAGGTTTTTTCAAATGCTGCCCGGCCCTTTGTGGTCTTTAAATAATCGTCGGAGAAACCATATGTATAATTGTCGGGCTGATCTTTTTGCTCCTTGAAATCAAGAGGGTAGTCGTCGGCATTGGAGATACTGGATGTCCAGGACCAGTTTCCGATGGATTTTTTGTCAGCCCATGTCCAGTCGCTTGTGAACGGATTGTCGCCGTTATTGTCCCAGCTGCTGCCGGTATAGGTGGTCCCTTCTTTGCCGGCGGAAAAAGTAGTGATCTTTGAATTGACAAACAGTCCTCTGTTCACGCCATTCTGGAACAGATAACCCCAGGGCGGGTTCATATTATCTTCCGTCCAGGGATCATTCCCGGGCATCACTACATATTCAGAACCGGTCAGCGGTCCGTCGACGCCATAGTAAACGCAGGTATCGCCGCCTATAATACCGCCGTCCCGGGGATTGGCGCCCCGGTTCACGCTCAGGCTCTGTACGCCCTCTGCGTGAAATGCCGGCACTTCATAGTCGAGCTTCTGATGCTCGAAGTTATTCTGGTACAGATTGATCAGATGGGCGGTGCCCTGTCGGATCATGGGTACGCGGGAACCGATGCTGGAATATTTTGTATAGGCAATGGTCAGATGCAGGTTCTGGTTTCCGTTGTAGTAGGGACCGCTGCTGTTCCAAAGATCGTTCTTCCAGTCTTTATCGCCGGTACCCACCAGGTTGGCTTTGTGATGGTACGCTTCATACTGCATGATCTGCTCCGGCTCGGCGCCAGCTTCCCGCATGAGGAAATAGCGGCCGTCAGTCTGGAGATATTTGTCTGCCGGCGTATCGGAATTGCCTGCGTCCGCGTATTCTTTCCGATATGCAAGCTCCTGCTGGTACAGAGATTCCATAAACTCTACGGAAGTGCGCACATCGCTGCCGGATTCCAGAGCTTCCTCGGGATCCAGGCCGAATTTGCACCATGTGATGGAAACGCGGTTGGATCCGTTTGCAACATCTACTTCGGCGTCGGCGGCGATACTGAAGCTGCAGTGGTCGATCCATACATTGCAGGCGCCG
>CANQHX010000138.1 GCA_947623905.1 uncultured Lachnospiraceae bacterium | reverse complement strand
GCTGTAGGCGGAAATATGCTCCGGCCCAAGGTCCGCCACCGTCTCCAGGCTCTCCCGCCAGCTCTCCCCCGTCTGCCGGGGGATGGCCGACATGAGATCCACGTTGATATTGGCAAATCCCGCCGCTCTGGCCTCCCGGAACTCCCGGACAAACTGTTCAAAGGTATGGATCCGGCCCAGGACCTCCAGCTCCCCGTCCTTTGCCGACTGGCATCCGAAGCTGATCCGGTTGAATCCGCCCCGGCGGAGGACGTCCAGCTTTCTTTTATCGGTGGTGCCGGGGTTGGCCTCCGTGGTGATCTCCGCACCGACGCTTATCGGAAAGCCGTCCTGGATACAGTCAAGGAGTGATGTCAGTATCTCTCCCGACAGTACGGTGGGCGTGCCGCCGCCGAAAAAAACCGTGTCTACCCGGTACCTATCCCCATAGCGCTCCGCCGCGGCGAAAATCTCCCGTTTCAGGGCGAACAGGTACGGCTCCTTATCCTTCACGGGAAACGACAGGAAATCACAGTATGCGCATTTTTTGACACAAAAAGGGATGTGGACATATATGCCCAATCCCTTTTTTTCTCCGTTCTCTTTCATGGCGTATCAGTCCTCGTCCAGCTTCAGCACGCTCATAAACGCCTTCTGAGGGATCTCCACATTGCCGATCTGGCGCATGCGCTTCTTTCCCTCCTTCTGCTTTTCCAGCAGCTTCTTCTTCCGGGTGATATCGCCGCCGTAACACTTGGCCAGCACATCCTTGCGCATGGCCTTTACGGTCTCCCTGGCAATGATCTTGCTGCCGATGGCCGCCTGAATGGGGATCTCAAACAGATGTCTGGGGATCTCCCCTTTCAGCTTCTCGCACATCTTCCTGCCCCTCTCATAGGCGGAATCCTTGTGGACGATAAAGGAAAGGGCGTCCACTTCCTCCCTGTTGATGAGGATATCCAGCTTCACCATCTCCGACTGAACGTAGCCCTTCAGTTCATAGTCAAAGGACGCGTAGCCTCTGGAGCGGGATTTCAGCGCGTCGAAGAAGTCATATATGATCTCATTTAACGGCAGCACATATTTCAGCATCACGCGGGTCTCTTCCATGTACTCCATGCTCACATAGACGCCGCGCCGCTCCTGGCACAGGTCCATGATGGCTCCCAGGAACTCTGTGGTGACCATGATCTCCGCGTCCACCACCGGTTCTTCCATGTATTCGATCTCGGCGGGGTCCGGCAGGTTAGTGGGATTGGTCAGATCCATCACCTCCCCGTTGGTCTTGTGAACCTTATAGATCACGCTGGGAGCCGTGGTCACCAGATCCAGGCCGTACTCCCGCTCCAGCCGTTCCTCAATGATCTCCAGGTGGAGCAGACCCAGAAAGCCGCACCGGAATCCGAAGCCCAGAGCCACGGACGTCTCCGGCTCGTAGAACAGGGAAGCGTCATTTAACTGCAGCTTCTCCAGCGCGTCCCGCAGATCCGGATATTTTGCCCCGTCGGCCGGGTAAAGGCCACAGAACACCATGGGATTGACTTTTTTGTAACCGGGCAGCGGGACTTTGCAGGGATTGGCATTGTCCGTGATGGTGTCGCCCACCCGGGTGTCCTTCACATTTTTCAGGGAGGCGGTCACATAGCCTACCATGCCCGCGGAAAGCTCCTCGCAGGGGATAAACTGTCCTGCTCCGAAATAACCTACCTCCACCACTTCCGCCACGGCCTTTGTAGCCATCATCCGCATCACGGTGCCGGGGCGGATGGAACCCTCCATGATCCGGCAGAACACGATGACGCCCTTGTAGGAATCATACAGAGAGTCAAAGATCAGCGCCTGGAGGGGATTGGACGGATCTCCTTTGGGCGCGGGGATCTTCTCCACGATCTGCTCCAGCACATCCTCCACGTTTAGTCCGGTCTTGGCACTGATGCGGGGAGCGTCCTCCGCCTCGATGCCGATCACATCCTCGATCTCCCGGGCCACCCGGTCCGGATCGGCGCTGGGCAGGTCGATCTTGTTGATCACCGGCAGCACGTCCAGATCGTGGTCCAGCGCCAGATATACGTTTGCCAGCGTCTGGGCCTCTATGCCCTGGGCAGCGTCCACTACAAGGACAGCGCCGTCGCAGGCGGCCAGGCTGCGGGACACTTCATAGTTAAAATCCACATGCCCCGGCGTGTCAATCAGATTAAATATATATTCCTGCCCGTCCTTTGCCTTGTACACGATGCGCACAGCCTGGGCCTTGATGGTAATGCCCCGCTCCCGCTCCAGCTCCATATTGTCCAGCACCTGGGACTGCATCTCCCGGCTGGTGAGCAGGCCCGTCATCTCGATGATGCGGTCCGCCAGAGTGGATTTTCCGTGGTCGATATGGGCGATAATGCAAAAATTGCGGATCCTGTTCTGATCAATGGCTGCCACTGGGGACATCCTCCTTTTTCCGTATGTTGAAGATATTGCAAATCTATTATAAAGTATCATTTTAACAGGAAAATGTCAACTGCCCCGCCCGGGGGCGCCTCCCGCAAATAGCCCGTGAGGATGCTGTTTTTCTTGCAAATTTTCCGTTTCCGGACTATAATCAATGAAAACGCCCTCCTTTTCCGGACGATGTGCGGGGAAAACGGCAGGGCGCACGGCAGCTTGCCCTGAAAAAACAGACTGAGGTAATGGCATGGCGCTGATCACATGTACCGACCTGTCTTTTTCCTATGAAGGAAAGACGGTGGCATCCCATATCAATTTCACAGTGAACGAAGGGGACTATCTCTGCATCGTGGGGGAAAACGGCTCCGGCAAGAGCACTCTCATGAAGGGTCTGCTGGGCTTAAAACAGCCCGACGGAGGGTCCATCGTGTTCGGAGACGGCCTGTCCGCAAATGAACTGGGCTATCTGCCCCAGCAGACGGCCATACAGAAGGATTTCCCCGCCTCCGTCTATGAGGTAGTGCTGTCCGGCTGTATGAATCAGTGCGGTCTGCGGCCCCGGTATTCCCGGCAGCTGAAGGATCTGGCCCGGCTGAATATCCGCCGCATGGGCATGGACGCCTATACCCACAGTTGTTACGGCAGCCTGTCCGGCGGCCAGCAGCAGCGGGTGCTCCTTGCCCGGGCATTGTGCGCCACCCGGCGGATCCTGCTGCTGGATGAGCCGGTCAATGGTCTGGACCCTCTTGTAACGGCGGAAATGTACGAGACGATCCGCAGGATCAACAGCGAGTATCACATCGCTGTCATCATGGTATCCCACGACGTACAGAGCGCTCTGGCGTACGCCAGCCATATCCTTCACCTGAACAATACCCCTGAGTTTTTCGGCACTGCCGCCGACTATAAAAAAAGCCAGGCAAGCCGGCTGTTTCTGGGAGGTGACGCCCGTGATTGAGCAGATCCTCGTGATCTTTTCCTATGACTTCATGCGCCGGGCCATCGCCGCCGGCATCCTGATCTCTCTGTGCGCCGCGCTGCTGGGAGTGACGCTGGTGCTGAAGCGGTATTCCATGATCGGCGACGGTCTGTCCCACGTGGGCTTTGGCGCCCTGGCAGTGGCTACCGTGCTGAACCTGGCGCCTCTTGCCGTGACCATTCCCGTGGTGATCGCTGCCGCTTTTCTGCTCCTCCGCCTCAACGAGAGCGGAAAAATGAGGGGAGACGCAGCCATTGCCCTGATCTCCACCAGCGCCCTCTCCATGGGCGTCATGGCCATCTCCCTCACAGAGGGCATGAACACCGACGTGATGAATTACCTGTTCGGCAGTATCCTGGCCATGAGCAGGGAAGATGTGTACCTGTGCGTGGCGCTTTCCATTGTCGTGCTGATCCTGTACGGATTTTTCTACAACAAGATATTTGCCGTCACCTTTGACGAGAGCTTTGCCAGGGCCACCGGCACTAAGGCTTCTCTCTACAATATGCTCATCGCCATCCTCACGGCGGTGACCATTGTGCTGGGCATGCGGATGATGGGCACCCTGCTGATCTCCAGCTTGATCATCTTCCCCGCCCTGACGTCCATGCGGCTGTGCAGCCGGTTCCAGACCGTTGTCATCAGCGCCGCCGTAGTGTCTGTGATCTGTTTTCTGGCAGGCATCTATGTATCCTTTGTGTACAATACCCCTGCCGGGGCCACTGTGGTCCTGGCAAATCTGTTCGTCTTTCTCGTCAGTGTCATCCTGGGGCATTTCCGACACAGATAATAACCAAAAGCAAAACGCCGGAGAACCGGCAGCGCGGCAAATTGACGCCATAAACGAAAACGGCGGGAAATAACTGCTCTCAGCTATTTCCCGCTGTTGTTTTCTGCCGTTCGTCTATCATGGCGTGGAGCTTTCGGAAGGCGTCCTCCACCCCTCCTGTCTGATCGATGAGGCCTCTTGTCACCGCCTCCTGCCCCACCAGGATGGTGCCCAGATCCTTGGACAGATTGCCTGTGGCCAGCATCATTTCCTCGATCTCTTCCTTTTGACAATGGCTGTGTCCCGACACAAACGATACGATCCGGTCCTGGGTCAGCTGAAAATAATCGTAAGTCTGGGGCGCGCCGATGACCGTGCCGCTGATCCGCACCGGATGAAAGATCATGGTCCCCGTGGGCACGATAAAGGAATAGTCTGCGGCCACCGCCAGGGGCACGCCGATGGAATGGCTGCTGCCCAGCACAAGGCTGACACTGGGCTTGCTCATG
>CANQHX010000137.1 GCA_947623905.1 uncultured Lachnospiraceae bacterium | reverse complement strand
ATCTGAGGAATGATCATGTTGGCCTTGTACACCTCTATGGTGTCGCCGACGCCCAGCTTCAGCTGCCGGACGATGCTCACGTTGTGGACGCTGGCACGGCTCACTGTGGTGCCTTCCAGCTCCACCGGTTCAAAAATGGCCACCGGGTTGATAAGGCCGGTGCGGGAAGGGCTCCACTCGATCTCCTTCAGCGTCGTCTCCCTGACCTCATCCGCCCATTTGAACGCCATGGAGTCTCTGGGAAATTTTGCCGTTCTTCCCAGGGACCGCCCGTAAGCGATATCATCGTAGAGCAGCACCAGTCCGTCCGACGGGAACGGGTTGGCCGCCACATGGGCGCTGAACCATTCCACCGTCTCCGCCATAGTTTCCTCCGTCACCATCCGGTATTCCACCACATCAAAGCCCTGGGACTTCAGCCACAAAAGCTGACGCTCTCTGGAATTTTCAAAATCTATCCCGTCCGCCTCCACAAGGGAAAACGCGATAAAATGCACGTTCCGCCGGGCGGTGATCTCGCTGTTTAACTGCCGCACGGAGCCGCTGCACAGATTTCGGGGATTTTTGTATTTTTCTCCCTCCTCTGTAATGGTGCCGTTGATCTGCTCAAAATCCTTATAGGAGATCACAGCCTCGCCCCGCAGCACAAGCCTGCCTTTGTAGGAGATTCCCAGGGGCACGTTGGCAAATACCCTGGCGTTGCCCGTGATCACCTCGCCGATCTCTCCGTTGCCCCTTGTGACCGCCTTTTCCAGCCGTCCTCCCTCATAGGTGAGCACGATGGTCAGGCCGTCCAGCTTCCAGGACAGCAGGCTTTTCTGTTCTCCCGCGAAAGCCGCCAGTTCCTCCACGGATTTGGTCTTGTCCAGCGACAGCATAGGCGTGGCGTGCGCTTCCTTTGGCAGCTCCGATACGACCTGGTAGCCTACCCGCTGGGTAGGGCTCCCCGCCAGTATGGTCCCTGTTTCCTGCTCCAGCGCCTCCAGTTCCTCGTACAGCCGGTCATAATCATAATTGGACATGACCTCGCCGCCCTCGCTGTAATACACTCTGGCCGCGTGGTTCAGGGTAGCGATCAGTTCTTTCATTCTGTCAAGAGATGTGGTCATGGTCATAAACGCCCTCGCACTTCCGTATTGTTATTCTGCTCCGGCCTCTGCCGCCGGTTCCGTTCTTTTCAGTCCCGTGAGCCTGTACAGCCCGTCCAGTTCCTCCTCTGTGGCTTCCCGCCATTTTCCCGGCGCGATGCCGGAAAGGGTAAGATGGGCGATGCGCACCCGGCGCAGCCGTCTTACCTCATAGCCGAAGGCAGCGCACATGCGGCGGATCTGCCGGTTGAGCCCCTGGGTGAGCACAATGGAAAAGGTCAGATCATCCAGCCTTTTTACCCTGCAGGGCCTGGTGGTCACGTCCAGCTCCTCCAGCCGGACGCCGGACGCCATAGCGCGGAGAAACTCCTCCGTCAGCGGCCGATCCGCCGTCACCCGGTACTCCTTCTCATGGCCGTACCGCCCTGCCATCAGGGCATTGGCCAGGTCTCCCTGATCGGTAAGCAGGAGCAGTCCTTCCGAGTCCTTATCCAGCCTTCCCACGGTAAAAATACGGGTGGGATAGACGATGTAATCGATGACTGTCTGCTGGTCCCCCTGGGCCTTTTCCGTACATACAAGGCCCCTGGGCTTGTGGAACAGCAGGACCACCGGTTTCTTTCCGGCCATGGATACTTCCCTGCCGTCCACCGTCACCGTATCTCCCGCTTCCGCCTGCATGCCGTTTTGCGCCACAGTTCCGTTTACGCGCACCCGCCCTTCTTCTATGAGCCGATCCGCCTGTCGTCTGGAGCACACCCCCGACGACGCAAGATATTTATTGATCCGCATGGTTCTCCGTCCCCAACTTATCAGTCCGCATGGTCCGCCTATCAGAATATTTACTGCCGCCGAGCGTTACCGCTCCATCTCCCAGTACTGCACGCTGTAAGGAGGCAGCTCGCTGCCGCCGCCGAAATCGTGCGGTTTTCCCGTGATCAGGTCCGCAGCCATGCCGCAGCCCGCGTCAAAGTGGGCTATGTAGGGCACGCTGTCCGCGTTCACCGCCACCAGCACCCGCTGTCCTTCCGCCTTCCGCTGGAAGATGCACTGCCTGTTTGTCAGCACCACAGAGGTAAAATCGCCTCGGCACAGGGCGGGGCTGTTTTTGTGGGCTTCCGCCAGCCTGCCGATCCATTCTGACAGTTCATTGTCCACTGGCGCTTCGAAGGAAACCCGCAGAGCGTTGTCCCCCTGCTCCTTTTTGCCCCGGGCGCCCCACTCACTTCCGTAGTACACGCAGGGAATGCCGGGCATGCCGAACAGCAGGCCGTATATGACGGGCAGATGCTTCGGATCCGACAGCATGGAAGCGATCCGCGTCACATCGTGATTGTCCACAAACCCCAGCAGATGCTTTCCCTTATACAGCGTCCACTGCTCCGGCCCGAACTGACGCATAAGAGAATGAACGATCTCAAACATGTTCATGGAGTTAAAGCTGCTGTACAGCCCCTTATAGCATTCATAGTTTGTGCAGCTGTGGAGCATTTCATCATTGACAAACTGATTGTAATCTCCGTGGAGCAGCTCGCCGATCAGGGCAAACTCCGGCTTCAGCCCGTCCGTAAACTGCCGCAGCCGCCGCAGGAAATTCCTGTCCAGACAGTAGGCCACGTCCAGCCGCAGGCCGTCGATGTCAAACAGCTCCACCCACTTTGTGATGGCGCTGAAAATATGCTCCGCCACCTGGTCATTCTGCAGGTTCAGCTTCACCAGACCGTAATGTCCCTCCCAGCCTTCGTACCAGAAGCCGTCGTTGTAGCCGGAATTGCCGTCAAAGGAAATGTGGAACCAGTCTTTATAAGGAGAATCCCATTTCTTTTCCTGTACGTCCCGGAAGGCCCAGAAGCCCCGGCCCACGTGATTGAACACGCCGTCCAGCACCACCCGGATACCTTCCCGGTGAAGGGCTTCGCACACCGCGGCAAAGTCCTCGTTGGTCCCCAGGCGGCAGTCGATAGTGAAATAGTCCCGGGTGTCATAGCCGTGGCTGTCCGACTGGAATACCGGTGAAAAATAGACGCTGTCGATCCCCAGCTTCTTCATATGAGGGATCCAGTCCAGCACCTTCCGGATGCGGTCCACGGTCACGCCGTCATTTTCAAAAGGCGCGCCGCAAAACCCCAGGGGATATATCTGATAAAACACTGCATTGTCAATCCACATAATGTACCTCCGTCATGGCCGTCATTTTCCTCGTTATATTACCCACCTCGACTATCGTCTCGGTGGGGGATAGTCGTCAAATGTCGGTTCATGCAAGCATGACCGTCATTTTCCTCGTTATATTACCACATTATTCTCCGGGGGACAAGTCTGCCTCCGAAAGCCTTTTCCAGAAAGCTCCCACCTGTTCCCCGACGGTCTGCAGGGTGCACAGCTGCCTGTTGCTCCATTCCCTTGGAAACAGGGTATAGTTTTCTGCTTCGAGGAACCGGCTGTCCAGCAGCGCCACCACGCCTTTGTCTTCTACGGTGCGGATGACCCTGCCTGCCGCCTGGAGCACCTTGTTCATGCCGGGATAGCGGTAGGCGTAATCAAATCCATTTTCTCCCTGCTCCTGAAAATACTGCCGCAGCATCTCCCCGCGGCTGTCGATCTGGGGCAGTCCCGTGCCTACGATCATGGCGCCGATGAGCCTGTCGGCAGCCAGGTCGATGCCCTCCGAGAAAATACCGCCCAGGATACAGAAGCCCACCACAGTGCCGGACGCGTCCTCCCGAAACTGTTCCAGAAAGTCCTGCCGCTGCTTCTCTCCCATAGACGGAAGCTGCACCAGGACGTCCGCTCCGGCATACCATTCCATTTTCTCCGCCTGCTCCAGCACCTTTTCCATAAACTGATAGGACGGAAAGAACGCCATGTAGTTGCCCTGCCGGGCGCCGGCGATCTGTCCGATATAGGCCGCGTATTTTTTGTACATATCCGCGGACCGGGCCGTATAACGGCTGGTCACGTCTCTTGCCACAAACAGCCCTCTCCGGCTGACGTCAAAGGGAGAAGGCGCATACATGGTGTAATCGTCCTCCCGGACACTTAAGAGCTTCCGGTAATACTGCACCGGGAGCAGCGTGGCGGAATAAAAGACCGTGCTGACCCCCATAGCCGTCACTTCTCCAAGGTTTTTGGACGGATCAACGCAGAACAGGTTGACATAAAATTTTTCTTCTTCCGTAAAATTGCAGTAGATCAGGTAATGATCGTCCAGCAGCTCCGCCATATTGAGGAAATGATACACCTGAAAATAAAATTCCAGTATTTCCGTTCTGCCCTGCTGCCAGTTGTCATCTCCCAACAGCTCCTCCAGCTCTCCGCAGATCCGCAGCAGCAATGTTTCAAAGTCATCCAGCTCCTGCCGCCGGAGTACGCGGATAGAACGGGTATCCCACTTCCACTGCTGCAGCAGGGTATTGATCTTTCCCAGATGCCCCACCAGCTTTTTCACCTGGCCCGCAAGGGCCGGATCGGGCCGGAACAGGCTGCCCTGTGCCTCTTCCATAAGCGCCAGCACATTTTTGACCAGCTTCCGCACCGCCGGGACATCCTCCTTGCAAAGGGAAGCGCTGAACATAGAGCGCCCCCGCTCCACCAGATTGTGCGCCTCAT
>CANQHX010000136.1 GCA_947623905.1 uncultured Lachnospiraceae bacterium | reverse complement strand
CAGGTTGATGAAGCCTTCGGCGTCGTGATGATCGTACAGGTCGCCGGTGGTAAAGCTGGCCAGTGACTCACTATACAGGGAGTAGGGGGACGTAGTGCCGGCTTTGATGATGTTGCCCTTGTACAGCTTGAACTTCACTTCGCCGGTGACACGCTCCTGGGTGGAGGTGACAAACGCCTGCAGGGCCTCCCGCAGAGGGGTGAACCAGCGGCCCTCGTACACCAGGTTCGCGAATTCGTTGGCGACGATCTTCTTGAAGGACATTGTCTGGCGGTCCAGGATCAGCTCTTCCAGCTGGGTGTGAGCTTCCATGAGGATGGTGCCGCCGGGGGTCTCATACACGCCCCTGGATTTCATGCCTACCACGCGGTTTTCCACGATATCCACGATGCCGATGCCGTGCTTTGCGCCCAGGCGGTTCAGCTCACGGATGCAGTCGGACGCCTTCATCTCTTTGCCGTTGACGCTGGTGGGCACGCCCTTTTCAAAGGTCATGGTCACATATTCGCCTTCGTCAGGCGCCTTCTCGGGGGATACGCCCAGCACCAGAAGGTGATCGTAGTTGGGCTCGTTGGCGGGGCTTTCCAGCTCCAGACCCTCGTGGCTGATGTGCCACAGGTTCCGGTCCCGGCTGTAGCTGTTGTCATTGGAGAAGGGCAGGTTAATGCCGTGATCCTTGCAGTACTGGATCTCGTCCTCACGGGACTGCATGTTCCATGTGTCGTTGCACCGCCAGGGAGCGATGATCTTCAGGTCAGGCGCCAGCGCCTTGATGGTCAGCTCAAAACGCACCTGGTCGTTTCCTTTTCCGGTGGCGCCGTGGCAGATGGCGACGGCCCCTTCCTTCCGGGCGATCTCCACCAGCTTCTTGGCGATGACAGGGCGGGCAAAGGAAGTGCCCAGCAGATATTTGTTCTCATAGACAGCATTGGCCTGGACGGTAGGGATCACATATTCATCCACAAACTCGTCGGTCAGGTCCTCGATGTACAGCTTGGAAGCGCCGGAGAGCTTTGCCCGCTCCTCCAGGCCGTCCAGCTCGTTGCCCTGTCCCAGGTCCGCGCACACGCAGATCACGTCGTAATCGTAATTTTCCTTCAGCCAGGGGATGATGGCGGTGGTGTCCAGTCCGCCGGAGTAGGCGAGTACTACTTTTTCTTTCATATCTTTCATTACCTTTCTATAATTTTTTTCAGCGGCAGGGTTAAAAGTTTTTTTGCGCAATAGGAAATTGCGCGAGCCAAGTAAATGGATGGCTTGGCGCCCGCCGGGCGACACTTTTTTGCCCCGGTTACTTTATTTTCAGAAACAGAGCGATCTGCCGGTCTATTACACCATAATCCACGCGGGACCAGTCAGAAGTGTCAACTGTCAGCGTTTCTGTTCCTGAGTGGAACTGCCGTGCTTTTTCTGCATTACGCTGTCCTTGCAGATGACAGGCATATGGAATTGTTTTTCCAGGTGCTCTGCGTAGCGGGATTTGCCGGAGGCAGAGGGGCCTGCTATGAAAATGATCTTGTTCGCCATATCTTTTTCCTTACAATTCCATCGGCGTCACTGAACAATATACAGCATCCTGATAGAGATTTCAAGTAGAATATAATATTTTTTGAATTTTTCTTGCATAATATGCAGAAATTATGTATAATTATGCAATCGCAACAGATGGAGCGGAAAAAAGAAAGAAAAAGAAAACAAAAATCTTTACTTCACCGTGTCTTTGTTATATTATAAAATTTCAGTACGAAATACGGAGCATCGGACTTTTATGCCACAGCGGCACATGAAAGTTTACTACATATATAAAGGGGAATGAGAACAATGATCAAAGCAGGCATCATCGGTTCCACCGGCTATGCAGGCGCGGAGCTGGTGCGGATACTTTTGGCACACAAAGAAGTGGAGATCGCCTGGTACGGCTCCAGAAGCTATGTGGATGAGCCGTACAGCAGCATTTACAGAAATTTCTTCCAGGTGGTGGACGCGAAATGTATGGACGACAATATGGAGGAGCTGTCCCGGCAGGCGGACGTGATCTTTACCGCCACGCCCCAGGGATTGTGCGCGTCCCTTGTAAATGAAGATATATTGAGCCGCTGCAAGGTCATTGACCTCAGCGCGGATTTTCGTATCAAGGATGTAAATGTGTATGAAAAATGGTACGGTATCGAGCACAAGGCCCCGCAGTTCATTGGGGAGGCCGTGTATGGTCTGTGCGAGCGCAATCGGGAGCAGATCCGCTCGGCCCGCCTTGTGGCCAACCCCGGCTGTTATCCCACCTGTTCCTTCCTGTCGGTGTATCCCCTGGCAAAGGAAGGGATCATTGACATGAGCACCCTGATCATTGACGCCAAGTCCGGTACATCCGGCGCGGGCAGAGGGGCAAAGACGGCAAACCTGTTCTGCGAGGTCAATGAGAACATCAAGGCCTACGGCGTGGCCGGCCACCGCCACACCCCGGAGATCGAGGAGCAGCTTTCCTATGCCTCCGGCGAGGACGTGACCATCAGCTTTACGCCCCATCTGGTGCCCATGAACCGGGGCATTCTCGTCACTGCGTACGCTTCGGTGAAAAAGGATGTGACGCCGGAGGAAATGCGGCAGCTGTACCATGACTATTATGATAAGGAATATTTCGTCCGGGTGCTGGAGGACGGCGTGTGCCCCGAGACCCGCTGGGTAGAGGGCAGCAATTACGTGGATGTGAACATCAAGTACGATCCCCGCACCCGCAGGGTGATCATGATGGGCGCCATGGACAATCTGGTAAAGGGCGCTGCCGGCCAGGCGGTGCAGAATATGAACCTGATGTTTGGTTTTAAAGAGCAGGAAGGGCTGGAGCTCCTTCCCGTATTTCCGTAAAAGGACGGGGAGAGCAGCAATGACGGAACATCTGACAGCAGGATCCACAGAAAAGACGGAGCATCTGAAAGCAGGACCTATGGAAATGACAGCGCATCTGACAGTAAGACCCATGGAAAAGGAAGATTATGACGGCGTGTACGCCCTGTGGAACCGCATCTCAGGGTTTGCCATCCGCAGCATCGACGATTCCAGGGAAAATATAGAGCGGTTCATCCGCCGCAATCCGGGCATGAGCCATGTGGCGGTGCTGGACGGACAGATCGTGGGGGCTATCCTCTGCGGCCACGATGGCAGGCGGGGCAGCCTGTACCACGTGTGCGTGGACGCCGCCTACCGGCAGAGAGGCATCGGCACCCGACTTGCAAAAGCCACCACCGAGGCTCTGAAGGCAGAGCACATCAACCAGGTGCAGCTGGTGGCCTTTACCGACAACGAGACAGGCAACCTGTTCTGGAAAAAGCTGGGCTGGAAAATGCGCCAGGACGTAAACTCCTACGAGATGAAGCTCAACGACAACAACAGGATCACAAAGATCCGGTAAACAGGTTTTTTGGAAAACCATCAGAAAGGAACGGAGACATGGAATACACGGCAGGCGGCGTTACCGCCGCGAAGGGATTTATGGCCGCGTCTGCGGCGGCAGGGATCAAATATGAAAACCGGCAGGATATGGCGCTTGTATATTCTCAGGCGCCTGCGGTGACGGCGGGGACCTTTACCACCAACGTGGTGAAGGCGGCTCCCGTGCGCTGGGACATGGAGTTGGTGAAAACGGAGGAGACCGCACGGGCCCTGGTGTTTAACAGCGGCATTGCCAACGCGGGCACCGGACAGGAGGGCGTGAAGATCAACGAAGCCATGGCGGGGGCTGTGGCAGAGGCGCTGGAGGTGGACATGCGGCAGGTGCTCACCGCTTCCACGGGTGTGATTGGCATGCAGATCCCCCTGGACAAGTTTGCGGCGGGGGCAAAGGCGCTGGCGCCGGCTCTTTCCGATACATTGGAGGCAGGCACCAGGGCGGCAAAGGCCATTATGACCACCGACACCGTCTCCAAGGAGTGCGCCGTGACATTTACCATAGGGGGAAAGACGGTGACGCTGGGCGGTATGTCCAAAGGGTCCGGCATGATCCATCCCAACATGGCTACCATGCTGGCCCTGGTGACCACTGACGCGGCCATTACAAAAGAAATGGCGCAGAAGGCCCTCAGCGCGGACGTGAAGACCACATTCAACATGATCTCCGTGGACCGGGATACTTCCACCAACGACACGCTGATCCTTATGGCAAATGGTCTGTCGGAGGCCCCGGTCATCGACCGGGAAGGCCCGGAGTTTGACACGTTCTGCAGAGCCCTTCACATGGTGACGGAGACGCTGGCAAAGAAGATGGCGGCGGACGGAGAGGGGGCCACCAAGCTGCTGACCGCAAAGGTGGTGCACGCGGCTGCGAAAGAAGACGCGGCAGTATTGGCCAAATCCGTCATCACCTCCAATCTGGTAAAGACCGCCGTGTACGGCAGCGACGCCAACTGGGGCCGCATCCTGTGCGCCCTTGGCTACAGCGGTGTTTCCTTTGATCCGGACAGGGTGGATGTGACCATAGAGAGCAGCGCCGGTTCCCTTATGCTGGCCAAAAACGGCATGGCCACCGACTTTAGCGAGGAGCTTGCCACGGAAATATTGTCCCAGAAGGAAGTCATTGTCGTGGCGGATATGAAGGCGGGAGACCAGGAGGCCACCGCCTGGGGCTGCGACCTGACGTATGACTATGTGAAGATCAACGGGGATTACAGATCGTAATGACAGAGAAACAAGGGGAGACGGGCAGATACTCCGATTGTCTGCGGATCTTCGGACCGAGTACTTGTAAGCTGCCAGAAATTT
>CANQHX010000135.1 GCA_947623905.1 uncultured Lachnospiraceae bacterium | reverse complement strand
CCATGAAGGCCCGGCCGGAACAGTACAACGCCTGCCGGGAAAAACTGTGGGAACAGGCGGAAAAAGGCGAGCTGTTTGTCATCGCCCCGGAGGATCTTCACAATGTCGGGCGTACAGAGGGCGACGGGGAAAAACTGACCCTTTTGTACTATGAAGGATACCACCAGATGCGCAGCCGTATGGGGGAACTGAAACAATATCTGGGCATTACCCGGTAGGAGACGGAAAACGCCGGTTTTGAGAAACACGGAAAGTGCCGGTATTATGCAACAATTTATTGAAAAAAAATAAGAGTATGATATAATGCAATGGACACTGTAACCGGAAACCCTTTTTTAATTCTCAGGGAGCAGGACGATGCAGGATAAGATGCTGGTGACCTGCAGCCCTGGCGCTGCCATCATGCCGAAGGATGACGCTTCGTTTGAGGAACTGCTTGAAAAAGCGGACGCCCGTCTGTATAAGGCGAAGCAGAGAGGCAAAAATCAATACTGTATTGATGACGAAGACTGATCTTCGGTTCATCTGTTTGAAAAGCACACACAGAGTGGGCATGCTGTAGCATTTTAAATCTTTATCACCCATGCAGCGCCCGCTCTTGTTTTTTCAGAAAGGAGAGAGAGCATGGCATTTGATCAGGATGTGACTACAGACGACAATCGGCAGAAGCTTCAGGAGATCCTTGCGATCATATCCGGCTCCCTTTCCGGGGAGGAAATGGCGGAACAGCTCAGCGATTACCATGACAACGATATCGCGGAGGCCATGGAGAGCCTGGATCCCGAACAGAGAAAACGGCTGTTTGACGTTCTGGGCGATGAACGGACATCTGATATTTTCTCTTATGTGGAGGACGAGGACGTCGGCACATATGTGGAAGAAATGGGTCTGGAGCGGGCCGCGGATGTGTTGGAAAACATGGACGTGGACGACGCCGTGGATGTGCTGGAGGAAATAGACGAGCAGACTCAGAAGCAGCTCATAGGGCTGATCGATGAGGAGGCGAGACAGGACATTCAGCTGATCCGGTCCTACGACGACGATGAGATCGGCAGCGAGATGACTACAAATTTCATTGTCATGGACCGGGGCCTGACGGTCAAGCAGGCTATGAAGGAGCTCGTCAGGCAGGCTAAGGACAACGACAACATATCCACGCTGTATGTCAATAACGAGGACGGTACGTTTTACGGAGCCATTGATCTGAAGGATCTGATCATCGCGCGGGAATATATTGATCTGGAAGATATCATCAGCACATCTTATCCCTATGTGCGGGACCATGAAACGATCCAGGACTGTCTGGACCGCCTTGTGGACTACGCGGAGGATTCCATTCCCGTGCTGGACGGGGAAGACCATATACTGGGCGTTATCACGGCTCATGACATCGTGGAAGCGGTGGATGAGGAGCTGGGTGACGATTACGCCAAGCTGGCAGGTCTGACAGCGGAGGAAGATCTGACGGAGCCGCTGGGAAAAAGCATGAAGAAACGCCTGCCGTGGCTGATCGCCCTTATGTTCCTCGGGATTCTGGTCTCCCTTGTGGTGGGAAAGTTTGAGGCGGTGGTGTCCCAGCTGGCCATTATCGTTTCGTTTCAGTCGCTGATACTGGATATGGCTGGCAATGTGGGCACCCAGTCCCTGGCTGTGACGATCCGCGTGCTTATGGACGAAGACCTGACGTTTACCGATAAGCTGCATCTTGTCTTCAAAGAACTGCGGGTAGGCTTCTGCAACGGACTGCTGCTGGGCCTTCTGTCGGTGTGCTTTGTGGGCGTCTATCTCACTGTGCTGGGGCGGACATGGGATTTCGCGTTTTCCGTGTCCTGCTGCGTGGGCGCCGCCCTTTTGTGCGCCATGATCATCTCCAGCGTGGTGGGAACGCTGATCCCCATGTTTTTCCACCGGATCCACGTAGATCCTGCCATCGCGTCGGGTCCCCTGATCACTACGGTAAACGACCTGGTGGCAGTGATCGTTTATTATGGGCTGGCGTGGATCTTTCTGATCAATATGCTGCATCTGGGCCAGTAAAATTTTGCATTTTAGCAGGATATATGGTAAAATACAAGATAACGTATTTTTTGATATCGACACCAGAAGAAATGGAGAGTCAATATGGGAAAGATTTTTAAATTTCACACGGATGTGGATACGGATCAGATCATCGCGTCCCAGTATCTGCTGTATCCGACGGTAGATGAGATGAAGAGCTATGCTTTTGAATCCCTGGATCCGTCCTTCGCAGAGCAGGTGCGGCCGGGGGATTTCGTTGTGGCCGGGGAAAATTTCGGCTGCGGTTCCTCGCGGGAACAGGCTCCCGCAGTGCTGAAGGCGCTGGGGATAAAAGCGGTCATCGCGCAGTCCTTTGCCCGTATTTTTTACCGCAATGCCATCAACATCGGCCTGCCGGTGATCATCTGCCGGGAGCTTCATGACGCGGTGGAGACGGGAGACAACATGGAGCTGTCTCTGACGGACGGGATCGTCACCGTGGGAGAACGGCAGTTTTCCTGTACTAAGCTGCCCGCTTATATGCAGGGCATTTTGGACCAGGGAGGTCTCATCGCTTCGTTAAATAAGGAATAAGGGAACGGCAGCGTGCCATACACGCTGATCTGCTGTCTGCTTTGCAGAACACAGCGGAACGATTCCGGATTGGAGGATAACATGGGTATGACCATGGCGGAAAAGATCATCGCCGCCGCAGCCGGTGTAGATAAGGTGCGGTCGGGAGAGATACATACGGTGGAAGTGGACCGTCTGATGAGCAACGACGGCACCACGCACCTTACGATCGACATGTACAACACGAAATTAAAGCATCCCCATATTGCCGATGTGGATAAGCTGGTGTGGATCGTGGATCACAACGTGCCTGCCGACAGCCCGAAGACGGCTGCCACCCACAAAAAAATGCGGGATTTCGCGAAAGAGCACGGGATCACCTTTTATGAGGGAAAGGGCGTATGCCATCAGATCATGATGGAGAACCATGTGCGTCCGGGAGAACTGATCTTCGGTGCGGACAGCCATACATGCGCCTACGGCGCCCTGGGCGCCTTCGGTACCGGCGTGGGGTGCACGGATTATCTGTATGCCATGGTGACGGGAACGTCATGGGTCCTTGTGCCGGAGACGCTGCGGTTTTATCTCACCGGCAGGCTGCCTGAGGGTGTTTACGCAAGAGATCTGATCCTTACCATCATCGGCAACATCGGCGCCAATGGCGCCAACTATAAAGCAATGGAGTTTTGCGGGCCGGGTCTTGCCACTCTGACCATGAGCGACCGCATCGCTGTGTGCAATCTCTGCGTGGAGGCAGGGGCCAAGACGGCGCTGATGGAAGCAGACGAAGTCGCCCTTGCCTATCTGAGAGAACGGGGCCGGGAGCCCAAGGCGCTGTACGCCAGCGACGAAGACGCCGTGTATGCGGAAGAGTATCATGTGGACCTGAGCACGATCACTCCGGTGGTGGCAAAGCCTCACTTCGTGGATCAGGTGGCAGGCGCGAAGTCCTGTGAAGGCATTCCGATCCACCAGGCCTTCCTGGGTTCCTGCAACAACGGGCGGCTGGAAGACCTGCGGGTGGGGGCCGCGCTGCTGAAAGGCAGGAAGGTGCATCCCATGGTGCGGTTCCTCGTCGTGCCGGCCAGTCAGGAAGTGTATCAGGAAGCGCTGAAGGAAGGACTGATCCAGACATTCATCCAGGCAGGCGCTATCGTCATGAACGCCAACTGCAGCGTCTGCTGGGGAAGCTGCCAGGGTGTACTGGGCCAGGGCGAGGTGCTCATCAGCACCGGCACACGGAACTTTAAGGGCCGGGCCGGGCATCCGGACAGCAGCGTGTACCTGGGCTCCGCGGCCACCGTTACCGCGTCCGCCATCAAAGGATATATCACCACGGCGGATACACTGTAAAGACATGACACAGACAAACAATCGACACATTTTTTGTTTATCATAAAATCGATGCGGGGCTGTGCCCAAAAGGAGAAATATGGAAACATTTACAGGAAAAGTATGGCTGCTGGGAGACGATATCGATACCGATATCATCATTCCCACAGAGTATCTGGCGCTAAAAACAGTGAACGATATGGCGCCTTATGCCTTTTCGCCCCTGCGCCCTGAACTGGCGGGACAGATCCGGCCGGGAGACATTATCGTGGCGGGAAAAAATTTCGGCTGCGGTTCCTCCAGGGAACAGGCGCCGGAGATCATCAAGGCGCTGGGCGTGGCATGTGTCATCGCCAAGTCCTTTGCCCGTATTTTTTTCCGCAACGCCATCAACAACGGCCTTCTTCTCATTGAGAACGACCGGCTGGCCGACGTGGTGCGGGAGGGAGATACCATCCGCGTGGAAGTCAATCACGCTATTTATTACAAAGAGGAAGCCTATCCCATCGCGTCCCTGCCGGATAATCTGGTGGAGATCATTTCTGCCGGGGGACTGGTAAAGGCTATGCGCAGGCGGAACGGCCTGGACGAAGGAGCGTGAATGTATGGGCGCGACGATTATTGAGAAGATCATAGGAAATAATATCGGCAGGACCGTAAAGCCCGGGGAGATCGTTACGGTCGGTGTGGACCGGGTGATGATCCACGATATTTTTATCCCCTTTGTGGCGGATAAATTTGAGGAGATGGGATTTACCGGGCTCTGGGATCCGGAGAAGGTGGTGCTGATCTACGATCACCTTGTGCCGGCCAGCCAGACAGATGATATCCGCCATTTCCAGAGGGGCAACGCTTTCGCGGAACAGTACGGGCTGACCCATGTACA
>CANQHX010000134.1 GCA_947623905.1 uncultured Lachnospiraceae bacterium | reverse complement strand
CCCGGGATAGTACCGCACCATCCGGGGCACCTGTCTCACATCCGCTGCAGGGGTCATGTCCATGACTTGAACTGCCTTCTCAAAATGCAGTTCCCGTTTCTTTCCATCCTTCCCTACCCGGTCGTAATCATAGACCCGGTAGGTCACGTTGGAACTCTCCTGGATCTCCGCCAGCAGGATCCCGCCGCCGATGCCGTGCACCGTCCCCGCGGGAACATAATACACATCCCCTTTATGGACCTGTACCCTCTGCAGGTGTTTATCCAGCGTTCCCGTCTTTACCGCATTTTTCAGGATCGGTCCCGTGATCCTGTGGCGGAAGCCGTACACCAGGCCGGCCCCCTCTTCCGCGTCGATCACATACCACATCTCCGTCTTCCCGTTCTGATGCTCATGCTCCAAGGCATACGCATCGTCCGGATGTACCTGGACGGACAGATCCTGTTTTGCGTCAATGAACTTTACCAAGATCGGAAGGGTTCCATTTTGAACTTTGCTGCCAAGGTATTCCGGATGCAGGTTCAGCACCTCGGCAAGCGTCCTGCCTTTGAAAGTCCCGGCAGCTATTGTACTCGGCCCGTCCGGGTGGACGGAACACTCCCACGTCTCCGCCAGCGGCGTCATGGGGATCTTTTTGCCGTATTCTTTTCTTAACCTTGTGCCGCCCCAGAGGTAATCCTTCCCGGCCGGCGACAGTTTAAGGATCTCCATCTGCCTACTCCAAATCAAACTTGATCTTATCGCTTGCGCTGATCTCCTCGCCAACCTGCACCTCTACGATGTCCAGCGCTGTGACGGCTTCCACCGTATGCCTGCATCCGGCGGCTATGGTGACCACATCCCCGGCCCGGAGGATCTGCTCCATGCCGTCCACCACTGCTTTCCCTTCGCCGGATACCACCGTCCAGACTTCCTCGCGGTGGTTGTGCATATGGTAGCTCATACGCTCCCCCGCCTTCATGGACACCTTGACCGTCATGGACCCCGGCTGGACGTCGATGACCGTATAGGTCCCCCAGGACTTCTCGGCATACATGGCTTCCGTCCCGATCTTCTCCACGTAAGGCTTCATATACCCGCTGCGCTCCTTGTCCGAAACCAGGATACCGTCCCCGCTGGCCGCTATGATCATGTCCCTGCATCCCATGCAGAGGATCGGGATGTTCAGCTCATTGACCACGTTGGTGTTCTCACAGGCCTCATCCAGTATGGCCGTCCCCTTGACAGGATCCGCCATGACCTCCGCCATCATGTTCCAGGTGCCCACATCCTTCCATTCCCCGCCGTAGCGCAAGACCTGGATCGATGTTTCCTTCTCCACAACAGCGTAGTCAAAGCTGATCTTCGTCAGCGTATCGTACTTGTTGAACAGGTCCCGGTAATCTTCAAACCGTATCATCCCGTGGGCTTTTTCCAGCACATAGCCCATCTTAAACGCAAAGATACCGGCGTTCCAAAGTGCGTGCCGGTCTATGTACTCTTTTGCCGCCTCAGCGTCCGGCTTCTCCTTGAACGCGGACACCGGGCTCACTTCCTCCCCGTTCTCCGGGATGATGTACCCGTATTTTTCGCTGGGGTAGGTGGGTTCGATCCCCATGAGCGTCAGGTTCGCTTTTCCCTGTTCTGCCAGACCCTGCAGCCGCCTGACCGCCTCGTAGTAACTGAGGCCAACATACGGGTCCACCGGGCACACCACAACAGCCTCGTCCTCATCCACTCCCAGTTCATCGTGCAGGTAGGCCGCGGCGAGGACAATAGCCGGAAAGGTATCTCGCCGGCAGGGTTCCACGCAGACTGACACGCTGTCCCCCAGCTGGTTTTTGATGGCGCTGGCCTGGGACCTGCTGGTCGCGATTGTGACCTTCGCCTCCGGGTCGGCTGCCGTGATCTGCCTGTAGACCCTCTGGACCATGGACTCGTACTCTTCCCCGTTCTTGAAGAGCTTGATGAACTGCTTGCTGCGGATGTCATTGGACAGCGGCCACAGCCGCTTGCCGCTCCCTCCGGATAGTAAGATGATATTCATATATGTATCCCCCTTAATCCAATCCCAGCTTAGTTTTGATCTTATTTCGAATATCCGCGAGCTTCTTCTCTGCGGCAGCATGATCTAAATCTTTGACGCTGTAATATATCTTGATCTTCGGCTCTGTGCCGGACGGCCGAACCGCAACCCATGAACCATCGTCCAGGATGTACTTCAGCACATTCGACACCGGAAGGGTGCCAAACCCCGGCTCCGCCTCCACCGGATCGCCATAGTCAACCACAGCTTTTGTATCCGCAAAGGGTGAACCGTCACTCCGAAGGGAATCCATCATCCATGTGATCCTTTCAAGTCCGTCCTTACCCTTTAATGTGAAGCTGTCCAGAGCATCGAGGTAATAGCCATATCCGTCATATATCTCATTCATCTTGTCTGACAGCGTTTTGCCTTCTGCTTTCACCTCAGCCGCCATCTCACAGATCAGGAGGGCACTCACCACGGCGTCCTTATCCCTGGCATGCGTGCCGGCTAAATAGCCATAAGACTCCTCATAACCAAACAGGAAATCATAGTCCTGCTCTAGATTACCAGCCTTCTTTGCCTGCTCGAATTGTGTGATCTTCTCTCCTATGAACTTAAAACCGGTCAAAGTGGAGAAAACAGCGATCCCGTGTTTTTTCGCGATCTCAGCACCCAGTTCAGAGGTGACGACTGTCTTGACGACAGCGGGATGCGGATACTTGTCCAAATCAGTGTGATTTAAAACAAAATCCATCAACAGAGCCCCCACCTGGTTGCCGGTCATAAGCTGATAATCACCATCTGCCGTTCTGACTGCGATCCCCACCCGGTCACTGTCCGGATCGGTGCCAAGGACGATATCCGCGTCGCTCCTCTTTGCCTGGGCGATGCCCAGCTCCAGCGCGCGCCGGTCCTCCGGATTGGGGGATACGACTGTTGGAAAATCGCCGTCCGGAACGGCCTGGGCGGTTACGGTGTCGATCCGTGTGAACCCGTCAAGGCGCAAGGCTTCCCGCACCGGGATGCTGCCCGTGCCATGGAGCGGGGTGTAAACGACATGCAGGTCTGCTTTTGCCTCTGCATTGTCGTATCTGCTCTGCTTCAGCACTGCGGAGACAAACTTGTCTGTGACATCCACAAGGCTGATCAGCGGCTCGTCGCCCGCAAAGTTGATGGACTTGTAATCGGCCACAGCGTTTACATACGCGATGACCCGCTCCGCCTGGCGGGGGACGAGCTGGCAGCCATACTCATCGTAAACCTTGTAACCGTTATATTCCTTTGGGTTGTGCGACGCGGTTATGACGATTCCTGCCAGAGCGTTCAGATGCCTGACGGAAAAACTCAGCTGCGGTGTCGGCCTCGGGGAATCATGCAGGCAGACACGTATGCCCATACGGCTGAGAACGGATGCGGTCACGTCAGCGAAAGTCCTGCTGTTGTTCCGGGTATCATACCCGATGGCCACGCCGCGCTCTCTGCATGTTTCCACACCATAAGTATCCAAAAGATACGCGCCAAGGCCTTTTGTCGCCTTGCCAACGGTATATTTATTCATGCGATTGGTCCCTGCGCCCATAATTCCGCGCAGACCGCCGGTGCCGAACTCCAAGTCATGGTAGAAGCGGTCCTCGATTTCGGCGGCATCTTTTAGAGAATCCAGGGCAGAGAGTTCCTTGCGCGTTACTGCATCGAATAACTCATCGGTTTTCCAAAATTGAAACCTATCTAGGCAACTCATTATTATTCCTCTTATTCATTTGCAATTCCAAAATCATATTTGTAGTATAAAAGTATGGGGACAAGCAATTCCTTGCACATTCTCTCTGCAATACCTTTATCATTTAATACATTGGTCAATTATTGTCCTTACCAAATCTATTTGTATAATAATATTATGGAAGAGTTAAAAGCCCCTTCCCTTGATGATAACTTCGGACGCTTACGGCATCGAAACATCAGTGTATCTCCATACACCGTTACTCCCTGCCTCTTCGGGAACCCCTTCCTTTGGGCCTCCACAGGCGGCGTCCTGCCTGAAGGATCTGCCCCTTGGGCACATCCTTTTTCACAGTTCCCTGTTTTTTCGGTCAGCTCTCGCTTCCCGTATCTATCGCCTCAGGTTCTGGTCCGGGTTTCCCCTTCCCGATCCCCTCCGGCTGGAAAAAGCTTGCGCTTTTATTCCCTTATCTGTTTGGTCATATCACATGAGACCGGTTTCTCTTGCCTGCTGTTTCTCCCGCACACTGAAACTTTCCATACACCGTACCCCCAGGTTCCGCGCCATGTTCAGGTAGTAGTTCCCTGTATGGCCGTTCTCACAGATATAGTCATTCCGGTGCTTCCCGCACCGCTTTGCCTTTGCCCCGCAGATGGCGCACCGGTCTCCCGTATGGTGCTCCCCTGCCTCCAGCACGATGATCCCGACTTTCCACGCCTTGTATTTCAGCTTCTCACGGATCTGGAAGCTTAAGTGTAAAGGAGAGAAGTTCCCTGCCTTCACCATCACCATGTCTGTATAAGGCTTTTTATATTCCGGCAGCACCAGTACTTTCGCTCCCTGCTCCATGCAGAAATCAATAACCTTCCTGCTGAACAGGTGGGAGTAGCTGTCGTTTAAGTGCTTGATCCGCATCCAGTACTTCTGGTTTGCCTTTGCGTTGTCGTCATCTTTCGTGGAGTTTTTGGACTTCTCCAGCTTCTCCACCACCTGCCGGCATTTGTGGGCGTATTCCTTCCCACCCCGGATGAACAAAGCTGGGCCGTAGGAAGCCTTTCCATCGTCCACAGTTTTCATTGCATCCATGGCAGGCTTTGCTTTCC
>CANQHX010000133.1 GCA_947623905.1 uncultured Lachnospiraceae bacterium | reverse complement strand
GAGTATGTGGACAACACAGGGTACAGGGCAGGCTTTGAGGGCCACGACGCCATTGCCTTCAACCGGCTGGTGGACGTGGACCGCGTGGACAGTATCCTTGTGAACAATACGGTGTATCGGGCGAGATAAAACAGTATTCCCGCCACAGACATCTTAAAAGTGTCCGAAAAGACACCTGGCCATCCTGGTCCGGTGTCTTTTGCTTGCGTTTCTCCTGCTATGTGTGGTATATTATTTTGTGTGACTATGCAGGAAACGGCAGGTACTTCCGCCGTTTGCCGTAAAGCTGCAGAGAAACGCTGTTCATGTGTTTTATCTGAGTGGAAAGTGTGATATAAGATGAACGAAAAGAAACAGCTTGGCGTGCTGACAAAATACTTTCGCTGGCCGATGATCATGCTGCTCTTTCTGATCTGCATGAATGTGGGGGTGTACATACAGAACATTCCCATCGGTATTTTCGTGTCCATCTGTCTTTTGGTGTACAGCGCCATCCTTTTTGTGGTGTATTACCGGTACCGCGGCAGGATGATCAATGAGATGGTAGATTTTGCCACGGATTACGGGCAGATACAGAAGCGTCTCATCAAGGAACTGCAGGTGCCTTACGCGCTGCTGGACATCAACGGTGACATCGTATGGATGAACAACTGCTTTGCCCAGCTTGTACAGAAAGATATTCATTACAGAAAATCCATCACGACTATTTTCCCGGATATCCTGCCGGATATTCTGCCCAGGAAAAAGGACACGCCTCCCGTACAGCGTCTTCTGCAGCTGGCGGACCGGGATTATCAGATCCAGCTGTCCTACATCGGTCTGGACGATCTGGGAAATGACAATGAGTTTGCGGAGCAGAGCGGGTTCCAGGGAGAACTGGTGAGCCTGTATCTGTACGATATGACCGACCTGCTCAACTATAAGCGCAGAGTGGACGATGAAAAGCTTGTGGTGGGCAGCGTGTATCTGGACAACTATGACGAGGCGCTGGAGACCATCGAGGAGGTGCGCCGTTCCCTTCTGCTTGCCCTGCTGGACAGGCGCATCACAAAATATTTCAACGGATATGACGGCCTTGTGCGGAAGGTGGATCCGGACAAGTATTTCGTGGTAGCCCGGGCAGAGGCTCTGCGGAAAATGGAGGAGGACAAGTTCAGCCTCCTGGAAGATATCAAGCGGGTGAACATCGGCAACGATATGGCCGTGACGGTGAGCATGGGCTTTGGCATGGGCGGCAATTATGTCCAGAATTTTGATCATGCCCGGGCTGCCATGGATATTGCCCTGGGCAGAGGCGGCGACCAGGTGGTCATCAAGAACGGGGAGGATATCCAGTATTTCGGCGGCAAGTCCAAGCAGCTGGAGAAAAATACCCGCGTGAAGGCCCGTGTGAAGGCTCACGCCCTGCGTGAGATACTGGAGGCAAACGACAAGGTGCTTGTCATGGGCCACAGCCTGGGCGATGTGGACAGCTTCGGCGCGTCCGTGGGCGTGTACTGCGCCGCCCGCACCATCGGAAAGCGGGCGTACATCGTCATCAATGATGTGACCATGTCCGTGCGGCCTCTCATAGAGCGGTTTCATAACACGAAAGAATACGAACCGGACATGTTCATCGACGGCAACAAGGCCAGGACCATTCTGGACGACCAGACGGTGGTCGTGGTGGTGGATGTGAACAAGCCCGGCATGTGCGAGTGCCAGCAGCTGCTCACCATGACGCCCAACATCGTCGTGTTCGATCATCACAGGCAGAGCAATGAGACCATTAAAAATGCTCTGCTGTCGTATATCGAACCCTATGCGTCTTCCGCCTGCGAGCTGATCACGGAGATGCTCCAGTATTTTGACGACAACGTGCGGCTTCGCAATGTGGAGGCAGACGCCATCTACGCGGGCATCATGATCGACACCAACAACTTTATGGCAAAGGCAGGCGTGCGGACCTTTGAGGCGGCGGCCTATCTCCGCCGCAACGGCGCCGACGTGACGAGAGTGCGCCAGATGTTCCGGGAGGATATGAACACCTACCGGGCAAGGGCGCAGGTCATCGGCAGCAGCGAAGTGTACAAGGACTGCTTCGTGCTGGCGGAGTGCAAGGGAGAATCGCTGGAGAGCCCCACGGTCATCGGCGCCCAGGCGGCCAACGAGCTGCTCAACGTCATCGGCATCCGCGCGTCATTTGTGTTTACACCATTTAAATCAAAAATATATATCAGCGCCCGCTCCAATGATTCCATAAACGTGCAGACGGTCATGGAACGGCTGGGCGGAGGCGGCCACATGAACATTGCCGCGGCCCAGCTGACAGACTGCACCATTGAGGAAGCAAAGCAGCGGGTGCGAAGCGTACTGGATGAAATGATTGAGGAGGGAGAACTGTGAAAGTAATCTTGCTGGAAGATGTAAAAAGCCTTGGGAAAAAGGGTGAGATCGTCAATGTAAACGACGGCTACGCCCGCAATTATATCCTGCCCAAAAAGCTGGGCCTGGAGGCAAATACAAAAAATCTCAACGATCTGAAGTTAAAGAAAGCCAATGAAGAGAAGATCGCCCGGAAAAAGCTGGAGGACGCGCAGGAGTTTGCCGGACAGCTTGCCGGCATGGAGGTCACCTGTAAGATCAAGTGCGGCCAGGGCGGAAAGGTATTCGGCTCTGTATCCTCCAAGGAGATCGCCGTAGCGGCCAGGATGCAGCTGCACCTGGAGCTGGACAAGAAGAAGATCGTGCTGCCGGAGCCCATCAAGGCTCTGGGTGTGTACAATGTGGGCATCAAGCTCCATCCCCAGGTGACGGCAACTCTGAAGGTGCACGTTACGGAAGCATAGCGCAGGGGAAGTCTGCGGATGGAAGTCTAGTGCAGGGGAATGCTGCGGACGGAAGCAGGCCGGAAGGCTGTTTCCGGCAAAAAATACCGTGTAAAAGAAAAGAAAAAGGAGGTGCCCCATGGACGAGACCGGTTTAAAACGGGTATTGCCCCACAGCGTGGAAGCGGAACAGTCGGTGATCGGTTCCATGATCCTGGATCCTGACGCCATACTGGCTGCTTCCCAGATCATCCAGGGGCAGGATTTTTACAATCAGCAGTACGGGATCTTATTTGACGCCATGGTGGAGCTCTTCAATGAGAGCAAACCGGTGGATCTGGTGACCCTGCAGGAGCGCCTGCGGCAGAAGGGTGTGCCGGAGGAGATCAGCAACATGGAGTATGTGGCGGACCTCATCAGTCGTGTGCCCACCAGCATCAATGTAAATTCTTATGCCCAGATCGTGCATGACCACGCCCTGTCCAGACAGATCATAAAGACCTGTGAGCAGATCGTCAACAGCTGTTATACCGGCGGGGAGCCGGTGGAGGAGCTGCTGGACAAGGCAGAGCAGAGTATTTTTGAGCTGGCCCAGCGGGGCCATCTGACGGAAGCGGAGACCATCGACCGGGTCATGATGCGGGTGCTCAACAAGATCAGTGCCGCCGCCATGGCAAAGGGCAAGGTCACAGGCGTTCCCTCCGGGTTCGCGGACCTGGATTACAAGACAAGCGGCTTCCAGAAATCGGACCTGATCCTGGTGGCGGCCCGTCCTTCCATGGGCAAGACGGCCTTCGTGCTGAACATTGCCCAGTATATTGCCGTGCGCAGGCACCTGCCCGTAGTGCTCTTCAGCCTGGAAATGTCCAGGGAGCAGCTGGGCAACCGTCTTCTTGCCATGGAATCCAGGGTGGATTCCCAGAAGATGCGCATCGGTGACCTGAAGGGCCAGGAGTGGATGAGCTTAAACGAGGGCGCCAAGACGCTGGCGGACACCCGGATCATTATCGACGACACCCCCGGCATCAGCATCAGCGAGCTGCGGTCCAAGAGCCGGAAATACAAGCTGGAGCACAAGGATCTGAGTCTGATCATCATCGATTATCTGCAGCTGATGAGCGCTTCCCGCCGTTCCGACAGCAGGCAGCAGGAGATCTCTGAGATATCCCGCTCCCTGAAAGCGCTGGCAAGGGAGCTGGACGTGCCGGTGATCGCCCTGTCCCAGCTGAGCCGCGCCGTGGAAAAACGGGACGACAAGCGGCCCATGTTGTCTGACCTCCGCGAATCCGGCGCCATCGAGCAGGACGCGGACGTGGTGATGTTCATATACAGGGATGACTATTACAACCGGGAATCGGAAAATACCAACACGGCGGAGATCATCATCGCCAAGCAGAGGAACGGCCCTGTGGGCACGGTGGAGCTGGCATGGCTGCCGCAGTATACCAAGTTTGTGAACATGGCAAAGCAGAACTGGCCAAAGGGGCAGGGAGAGTAGCGGTGCCCGACGGTGGTAAATAATGAAATCGCACCTTTTTTCTTGCAAAAAACATAAGTCTGCATTATAATGTGTATAGCTTTTCCGCCTGACGGGATGGATGCAGGGGGAGAAGGATTGTATAAAGTATATGAAAAAATGACAGAGGAGGATATGGATATGGCATACAAGATCAATCAGGATGAGTGCATCGGCTGCGGCGCATGTGCGGCTGCATGCCCTGTGGATGCGATCTCCGAGGATGGGGATACCTATAAGATCGATCCGGATGTGTGCATCGAGTGCGGCGCATGTGCGGCTACCTGCCCCAACGAGATCATCGAACTGGCATAAAAAGATCAACGAAGACGTCCCGGCTTATGCCGGGGCGTTTTTTGTCAGAAAGATGGATACAGGTTTTTGATAACGGGGTATCCTATTGAATTTTTGGAACAGGGATGATATAATAGCATCCTTACACAAATGCTCATGTACGGTAAGGAAGCAAGCAACCGAAAACAAGAGATAGACCGCCAGCACTACACTATTCCGAACC
>CANQHX010000132.1 GCA_947623905.1 uncultured Lachnospiraceae bacterium | reverse complement strand
TACACTGGTGGAACAGGCTGGCATAGAGCAGCAGCATCCGGTACCGCCTCTGCGCCCGGACCTCTTTCCGGTACACGTCGGTCACGTAGGACAGAAGCTGGAAGGTGTAAAAGGAAATGCCGATGGGAAGGGCAATCTCCGGTATGACGGATGGAACGCCGAAGAGGGCGTGAAACGTACCAAGGAAAAAGCCGGTGTATTTAAAGATGCCCAGCAGAAGGAGCATCAGCCCGCAGGTGACAAAGAGCCACAGCTTCCGGGCAGAGGGTTTCCCCTGTTTCTGGATGAGCAGGGCGCCCATCCAGCTGATCCCCGCCATGGACACAAGCAGGAGCACATAGACGGGGCCTCCCCAGGCATAAAAGACCAGGGAAAACACCAGCATGACAATATTTTTCTGCTCCATATTTTTGGCAAAAAACAGATAGACAGCCAGATTCAGGGGCAGAAACAGATAAATGAACAGTAAACTGGAAAAGACCATAGTATCGTATCCTTAAAACAGCATGACCGACAGATTTCGACAACATTGTATATAATCATACTGCAATCATGAGAGAAAAACAATACGAAATCCGTTAAATTGCCGTAAATTCTGTTTATAAGCCATAAAAAGGTCCGTTGTTTTTTTGTTTTTCTTGTGCGCGGGAACAGGATGTGCTAAACTATTCAGACGGAGGAAGATCAAATATCATGAAGATAAAAGATTTTATACATTCCAACCTGTTTCGGCAGATCATGAAATTTGCCGTGGTAGGCGGCACAGCCTTTATCATCGACTGGGGCGTTATGGTTCTGCTGGTGGAACTTTTCCATTTCAATGAGATACTGGCCAGCGCCCTTTCCTTCTGCGTGTCCGTTATCTACAATTATATCCTCAGCATCACATGGGTATTTGACGTGGGAGACGGCGGGAGCAAGCCGCGGGAGTTTACTGTTTTTCTCATCCTGAGCGTCATCGGCCTCGGGATCAACACGCTGATCATGTATCTCATGGATATCCTGGTGGGCAGCCGGTGGTATATGCTCAGCAAGGTACTGGCTGGGGGAGTGGTGATGGTGTACAATTTTATTACGAGAAAGCTTTTTCTGGAGAAAAAAAAGCCCGGCGAAAGGGCCGGAGAAGAGGAACTGGAAAGGCGGATCGCGGAAGGCAAGAAGATCCTTGCCGCTGTCCCGGCGGACAGCCCGGCCGGCCGCACGGACGTGAACGACTGGATGTACTACATGGTGCAGGAATACGAGACGAAGCCGGAGGCGCAGTGCGATTATGAGGCGCACAGGAGATACTGCGACATTCAGTATATCGTGTCCGGCAGGGAGATCATCAAAGCAGCCCCGGCGGACCGTCTGACCGTGAAGGTGCCTTATGATGAGGAGAAGGATATTCTGTTCCTGGAGGAACCGGACGGACCCGGCGGGAAAACGGATGTGACGGTTTATGAACTGGGACCGGGAGAGATGGCGGTGTTCCTGCCCCGTGACGCGCACAAGCCCTGTGTGGCGGCGGGAGAGCCCGGCCCTGTAAAAAAGATCGTGGTGAAGATACAGATCCCCCGGGACGGGTCTTCACCGGCTGTCTGACAACCGCAAAGAGACAGAAAGCTGCAGCAAGAAGTGCCGCCGTCAGGCGCAAAAAATACCGCCTGACGGCGGTATTTTTTTACTGTGCCTGCGCCCGGGCGGCCTGGATGGCCTTTGTCAGCTGATCGGCGCAGGAGGTGCTTCGGAAGCCGCATGTATTGCCGGCCAGCTTTTCCGTGATCTGGTCCGCGGTCATGCCATCCACAAGTTTGGAGATGGCTTTCAGGTTGCCGTTGCATCCGCCGGTAAATTGTACGTTGCGCACTACATCGCCGTCCAGGTCCAGGCGGATCTCCATGGCGCATACCCCTGAGGGTTTGTATGTATATGTCATATCTTTCTCCGTTCCGGAGCGTTTTCCGCTCCTGTCAGTTTTCGTTTTTGTGTTCCAGCGCCGCGGCCACAAAGCCCTTGAACAGGGGATGGGGCCGGTTGGGACGGGATTTCAGTTCCGGGTGGGCCTGGGTGGCGATGAACCAGGGATGATCCGGTATCTCGATCATCTCCACGATGCGGCCGTCGGGAGAAATGCCCGACAGCATCATGCCGTGCTTCACAAGAGGCTTCCGGAAATCGTTGTTCACCTCGTAGCGGTGGCGGTGGCGTTCGTGGATGACCTCTTCCCCGTACAACTGATAAGCCTTGCTCTCCTTGTTGAGGACGCAGGGGTAAGATCCCAGGCGCAGGGTGCCGCCGATATCCTCCACGCCGTTCTGGTCGGGCATCAGGTCGATGACCGGATGGGTGGTCTTGGGATCCAGTTCAATGCTGTGGGCGTCCTTATAGCCTACCACGTTGCGGGCAAATTCCACAATGGCCAGCTGCATGCCCAGGCACAGTCCCAGGAAAGGGATGCCGTGGGTGCGGGCGTAATGGATGGCGTGGATCTTGCCGTCGATGCCCCGGTCGCCGAAGCCGCCGGGTACGAGGATACCGTGGCTGTCCTTCAGCAGCTCTTCTACATTTTCCGGCGTTACCTTCTCGGAATCCACCCAGTTGATATTGACCACGCAGCGGCTGGCAATACCGCCGTGCTTCAAAGCTTCCACTACAGAAATATATGCGTCGTGAAGCTGGATATACTTACCGACCAGGGAGATGGTGATCTCTGAGGTGGGATGGCGCATGGCGTCCACCATAGCTACCCAGTCGGACAGATCCGGTTCGGGACAGTCCAGATGGAGACATTCGCACACTACATTGGCCAGCTTTTCCTTTTCCATGGCCAGCGGCGCTTCATAGAGGTATTCCACATCCAGATTCTGGAGCACATGGTTGGCGGGCACGTTGCAGAACAGAGCGATCTTTTCCTTGATGCCCGGCTCCAGGGCATATTCCGAACGGCATACGATGATGTCAGGCTGAATGCCCATGCCCTGCAGTTCCTTTACGCTGGCCTGAGTGGGCTTTGTCTTCATCTCTCCGGACGCGTGAAGGTAGGGGATCAGCGTCACGTGGATGAGAATGGCGTTCTCATGGCCCACCTCATGCTGGAACTGGCGGATGGACTCCAGAAACGGCTGGGATTCGATGTCGCCCACCGTACCGCCTACCTCGATGATGGCGACTTTTGTCACATCGGTGTAATCCCGGTAGAAACGGCTCTTGATCTCATTGGTGATGTGGGGGATCACCTGTACCGTGCCCCCGCCGTAGTCTCCCCGGCGCTCCTTCTGGAGGACAGACCAGTAGACCTTTCCGGTGGTCACGTTGGAGATCTTTTTCAGGCTCTCATCGATAAAACGCTCATAATGTCCCAGATCCAGATCTGTCTCCGCTCCATCGTCGGTGACGAACACCTCGCCGTGCTGGATGGGATTCATGGTGCCCGGATCGATATTTATATAAGGATCAAATTTTTGCATGGTCACCTTGTAGCCTCTGGCTTTCAGCAGCCGTCCGAGAGAAGCGGCGGTGATGCCCTTTCCCAGACCGGAGACTACGCCGCCTGTAACAAAAACGTATTTTACTGCCATGATGATTGGCCCTCCTGTGTAGATGTCCTTCGCATACAGATAGTTTATTATACATGAAAACGGAAAAGAAATCCATAGGATTTCTTCACATTTGGAGAAAAATATTTACAGAAGCAAAAGATTGGTTGATTTATTTTTTCATTCTAACTATAATAATATTACATTCTTTTTTTGCGAAAAAAGGGCGGGAACGGGTCCTGCCGGATTGGAGCACATACATGGATAAAAGAAACAATAGCAAGAAATCCCCCAAAAACAAGCAGACGCTGTTTTTGTTTCTTCTCATCGGCCTGCTGACCTTTGCCGTGTTCAGCCTCATCAGCAGCATGTTCTTCGGAAATGCTTCCAGAGAGATCACATACAATGAGTTTATCGAGATGGTGAACAACGGACAGGTGAAGGAAGTGGAGCTGACAGATACACAGATATTCATCAAGCCGAATATGCAGCCCAGCGCCATCGTGGAGGTGGTGTATTACACCGGACGTATCGAGGAGGACACAACCCTCATCGAGCGGCTGGGAGAGCACGGGATCACCTTTTACCAGGATCCGGATAAAAAAAGCGGCGTGGCGGAGTCCGCCATGGTGTGGATCCTGCCGCTGCTCATTGTGGGACTTGTGTACGTGATGTTTTTCTCCAAGCGGTTTGCCTCCGGACGTACCGGCGGCGCCATGGGAGTGGGGAAGAACAATGCGAAAATGTATATGGAGCAGCGCACCGGCGTTACCTTTAAAAACGTGGCGGGGCAGGACGAGGCAAAAGAATCCCTTCAGGAGGTGGTGGATTTTCTCCACAATCCGGGGAAATACGCGGCTATTGGCGCGAAGCTGCCAAAGGGCGCCCTTCTGGTGGGCCCGCCCGGCACGGGCAAGACGCTGCTGGCAAAGGCGGTGGCCGGGGAGGCCATGGTGCCGTTCTTCAGCCTGGCAGGCTCCAGCTTCGTGGAGATGTTCGTGGGCGTAGGCGCGTCCCGCGTGCGCGATCTGTTTAAGGAGGCGGAGAAAAACGCCCCCTGTATCATTTTCATTGATGAGATAGACGCTATCGGAAAGAGCCGTGACGGTCACAACGATGAGCGGGAGCAGACGCTGAACCAGCTTCTGGTGGAGATGGACGGTTTTGACAGCTCCAAGGGTATCGTCATCCTGGCGGCCACCAACCGGCCTGAGACGCTGGACAAAGCCCTTCTGCGCCCCGGACGGTTTGACCGGCGGATCATTGTGGACAAGCCGGATCTGAAGGGCCGTCTGGAAATCCTGAAGGTTCACGCGAGAGACGTGCTCATGGATGATTCGGTCAATCTGGAGGAGATCGCCCTTGCCACCAGCGGCGCCGTTGGCTCGGATCTCGCCAATATGATAAAT
>CANQHX010000131.1 GCA_947623905.1 uncultured Lachnospiraceae bacterium | reverse complement strand
CATGCCGGACATTGCTCTTACCACGGATATCATCGTGGGCTTTCCGGGGGAGACGGAGGAAGATTTTCAGGAGACGCTGGATGTAGCAGCAAGAGTGAAGTTTGACAACGCATTTACGTTTTTGTATTCCAGGCGCACCGGCACGCCTGCCGCCGCCATGGCAGAGCAGATCCCGGACCCGGTGATGCATGAACGGTTCGACCGGCTGCTGGCGCTGGTTCAGGACTGTGCCTGTCAGCAGGCGGACCGGCTGGTGGGCGAACGCCGCGAGGTTCTCGTGGAGTCGGTCAATCCCCAGGACGCCTCCCTTGTGACAGGGCGGCTGGACAACAATTCCATCGTTCATTTTCCCGGCGACCGTTCCATGATCGGGAAGATCTATACCGTTACTTTGAAGGAGAGCAAAGGGTTTTATTATCTGGGAGAAAGGTGAGCACATGTCAGAAAGTGAGAAAAACGCTCCGGCAGGCGGGGAGAAAAACAAATTTTACGAGCGGACCCCCTATTTTCTGCTGTTTGCGGCGGCGCTGCAGCTGATCCTCGGATTTTTGCTGCTGGCGTTTCCCGACATGCTGTCGGGCGTGCTGGGTACCGTGGGGGTGGCCCTTCTTGTGATCGGGGTATTTTTGTTCCTCCGGTATTTTATAAAAAAAGGGTATCAAAAGCGCAATGATTACAGCTTTTCCTTCGGACTGCTGCTGATGATCGCTGCATTGGGCGTGTTTGCGCGGAACAGCTATCTCATGCTGTGGGTGCCGGGGATCATGGGAGCGCTGGTGGTGGTCACGAGCATGGTGCGGATACAGTGCGCCGTGGACGGGCTGCTGATGAAAGGAAAATACTGGTTTATCCATGGCATCACCGCCATTGTGGCCTGTGTCATGGCGTATTTCCTCATATCGGGAAATACCGTTTACGTGGCCAGCGGCATGGTAGATAAGTATGTATGCATTGTCCTTCTGCTGGACGCGGTGTTTAATATCATCACTACGTTCCTCATGTACGTGGAGGACGGGACAGATGAAAAAGAGAGGGAATGATGGCTGCAGATAAGATCGCGGTCATCGGCGGAGGCGCCGCGGGACTTATGGCTGCCGTATCCGCCGCCCGGCGCGGCGCCAGGGTGACGGTGTTCGAGCACAATGACCGTGTGGGAAAAAAACTTCTGGCTACGGGAAACGGAAGATGCAATTATACCAATATGAATATGGCGCCGGACTATTACGGTACCCGAAAGCCCGGACAGGTCAAAAAGGTACTGGACTGTTTCCCGCCGGAGAAAGCCGTAGCGCTGCTGGAGCAGCTGGGGATCTGTCCCCGATACAGGGGCAGTCTGGTGTATCCCAACAGCGATCAGGCGTCTTCTGTGCTGGACTGCTTTCGGACCGCCTGTACCGGGCTGGGCGTATGCTTCCGGACAGACAGCCACGTATCCGCCGTTATGCCGGCCCCGGGGAAACGTACCGGCGGGGAAGGGACAGGCGGCAGCTTACGGGACAAAGAAACGGCAGGCTGGCTTGTGACCGCAGGGGGGCGAACGTATCCCTTTGACCGCGTGATCCTCGCCGCGGGTTCAAAAGCGTCCGATATACCGGGAGCCGATGGCAGCGGATATGTGCTGGCCCAAAAAACGGGCCACGCTTTAGTACCCGTTTACCCCGCTCTCGTACAGCTGACCAGCGGGGATCCTTTCCTGAAGGGTCTTGCGGGCGTCCGGTGCCAGGGCACCGTATCGCTGTGTATCGACGGCCGGGTCGTGGCAGAGGATACGGGAGAAGTACAGCTGACCCAATACGGGGTATCCGGCATCCCGGCCTTTCAGGTAAGCCGGCAGGCCGCGCCGGCTCTGGAACAGGGCAGGCGGGTAACGGTCCTGCTGAATTTTCTGCCCCAGTGGGACCGGGAGGAAGCCGCGGCATATCTGGACCGCAGGGCCGAAGGAATGCGGGCGTGCACGCTGGAGGAGTATTTCAGCGGCCTGCTCAACAAAAAGCTGTCTTCGGCCATTATACGGCGTGTCGGCCTGAAGGCCGCCGCGCCGGCAGCGGAATGGAGCCGGTACCGCCAACAGCTGTTCCGGCAGATAACCGCATTTACGGTCCATATTACAGGAACCAGAGGTTTTTCGGCCGCTCAGGTCTGTTCCGGCGGCGTGGATCTGGGGCAGGTAAACTGTCCGTCCATGGAATCCCGGCTGCATGCCGGTCTGTATTTCGCGGGAGAGATACTGGACGCCGACGGTCTCTGCGGAGGTTATAATCTTCATTGGGCGTGGGCCACCGGGTATCTTGCCGGAACCCACAGCGCCCGGAAAGGCTGAAATATTGTTACGGATCAACCAGTTGAAGCTGCTGCCGGAGGAGTATCTGGACCGGGAACGGCGTATGGATATCTGCCGCATGGCGGCGGCGAAAAGACTGAAAACAGACGCTTCCCATATACAGGAGCTTGTGCTCCTGCGGGAGGGGATCGATGCCCGGAAAAAACCGGACGTAGTGTTTTCCCTCACGGTAGGGGTAACGCTTTCTCCCAGGCTGGAGCGGCGCGTTCTGTCCGATGCCCGCATCCGGCAGGTAGAGCCATACTGTCAGCCGTCGTATCGGTTTCCCGTGGACGGCGTTTCCTGGGACGGGCCTTCTCCCGTCATCGCCGGTGCCGGCCCCGCGGGGCTGCTGTGCGCCTATGAACTGGCGCGGGCAGGGTTTCATCCCATTGTTCTGGAGCGGGGAGAGCCCGTGGAACAGCGCAGGGCGGCAGTAGAGGCCTTCTGGCAGGGAGGCCCTCTGGATGTGCGGTCCAATGTGCAGTTCGGAGAAGGCGGCGCGGGCACGTTTTCCGATGGCAAGCTGAATACCGTCGTGAAGGACAGATACGGGCGCAACCGGGAAGTGCTGGAGGTGCTCGTAAGATGCGGCGCGCCGGAAGAGATCCTGTACGAAGCCCGGCCCCACGTGGGCACCGATGTGCTGGGCGACGTGGTGACAGAGCTGCGCCGTGAGATACTTTCTCTGGGAGGACAGGTGCGTTTTTCCTCCTGTCTTACGGGGCTGGATATCCGGGACGGACGCATCGTGTCCGTACAGGTCAACGATAAGGAAACGCTGCCCTGCGATGCGCTTGTCCTTGCCATCGGCCACAGCGCCAGGGATACGTTTGCCCTTCTGGAAAGAGAAAAGATACTTTTGGAGCCGAAGCCGTTTGCTGTGGGACTTCGGGTAGAGCACCTGCAGGAGACCATCCAGCGCGCCCAGTACGGCAGCGCGGCAGATCTGCTGCCCCCTGCAGGCTACCGTCTCGCCCACACCTGCGGGGACGGAAGAGGGGTATATTCTTTCTGCATGTGCCCGGGCGGCTATGTGGTCAATGCCTCGTCCGAACAGGGACGGCTTGCGGTCAACGGCATGAGCTACAGCGGCAGGAAGGGCGTAAACGCCAACAGTGCCATAGTGGTGACCGTATCTCCGGAGGATTTCGGCGGGGAGGGCCCCCTGGCGGGTGTGGAATATCAGCGGAGGCTGGAAGAACTGGCCTGGCAGAAAGGGGAGGGCGCGATCCCTGTCCAGCGGCTGGAGGATTACCGGCACGGCAGGTTGACCCGGGCGTTTGGACATATTCTTCCCGCCCACAGGGGAGAGGACAGAAAAGCAGATCTCACAGGCCTGTTTTCCCCGCAGATCAGGAAGGACATCCTGGAGGGCATGGAACAGTTCGGACGGCAGATCGCGGGCTTTGATCATCCGGACGCGCTGTTTTCCGGCGTGGAGAGCCGCACATCGTCTCCGGTGCGCATATTGCGGAACGAACAGTATGAAGCTTCTGTGTCCGGCATCTATCCGTGCGGAGAAGGAGCCGGCTACGCAGGCGGCATCACTTCCGCCGCCATGGACGGGATCAAGGTGGCAGAGGCTGTGGCAAAAAAGCTGTGCCGCCGGAAATAGACGGAAGAAAGAGCAGTGTAAAAGAGGAGATATTCCGGTTTATGAAGGAAGAACAGATCAGACGGATCAACGAATTGTATCACAAGAGCAAAGAAGGCGGGCTGACCGAGGAAGAGAAAGCGGAACAGCAGGCTCTTCGCAAGGCCTACATCGAAAGTATAAGGGCGAGTCTGCGAGGCCAGCTGAACCAGATCGATATACAGGAAAAGGACGGCACCGTTACCAATCTCGGAGAAAAATATGGCGGACTTGGCAGAGAAAAAACAACGCATTAGAAACGAGATGCTTGCCAGGCGGCGGAGACTTTCCGTTTCGGAAACGGAGTCTGCGGGAGCCGCCCTGCGCGGTATCCTGGACGGATATATGAAAACCCTGGCGGACAGGCCTGTGCTGGCATATGTGGAATCCGGAAGAGAGATTCCCCTTTCCCCCTGGATCAAATGCCGTCTGGAAAACGGGGGCGGCGTCTATCTCCCCAGAGTCCGCGGGGACCGCAGCCATCCCGATATGGATTTTTATTATACAGAGCATATGGACTTGCTTACGGCCGGCGCATATGGTATATTGGAGCCTGACCCGTCAGTGTGCGGGAAATATGTGCCGGATCCGGACCAGCCTCCGGTGGTCCTTGTCCCGGGCGTGGCTTTCGACCGGGAGGGAAACCGCCTGGGCCACGGCGCCGGGTATTACGACCGGTATCTGGAAAAGATATCGGAGTGCCGGAAGATCGGCGTCTGCTATGACTGGCAGGTGCTGGACGCCGTACCCGCGGAGGCTACGGATATAAAGATGAATGACATTTTGACTGACGGAGGGATCATCCATGTCCAATAAGCTGAAAAAGAACAAACCAGCCGGGGAGCAGGAAGAACCGTGGAAGAAAAAAGAGAAGGATCAGCCGGCCTGGAAGAAGCATCTGCAGGTGCTGATCATCGCCATCGTGCTGGTAGCCCTGAGCGTACTTACTTCCGGGGTGAATATCGTCGGGGAGGTATCCGGCTTTATGCGCGGAGTCGTGGAAAACATAGTGAATCCTTCCGACGATGCCGAGCACGTTGAAGAGAA
>CANQHX010000130.1 GCA_947623905.1 uncultured Lachnospiraceae bacterium | reverse complement strand
CCGCGGAAGGCACCACCACCTTCCACGATGAGCTGTACGGGGATATCACCGTGGACAACAGCGAGCTGGAGGACATGATCCTCATTAAATCCGACGGTTATCCCACGTACAATTTTGCCAATGTGGTGGACGATCATCTCATGGGCATTACCCATGTGGTGCGTGGAAACGAGTATCTCAGCTCTTCCCCCAAATACAACCGGCTGTATCAGGCGTTCGGCTGGGAGGTGCCGGTGTATGTCCATGTGCCCCTGATCACCAACGAGGAGCATCAGAAGCTGTCCAAGCGCAGCGGCCACAGTTCTTTTGAGGATCTGGTGGAGCAGGGCTTCCTGCCGGAGGCCATCGTCAATTTCGTGGCCCTTCTGGGCTGGTCCCCCTCGGACAACCGGGAGATCTTTTCCCTGGAGGAGCTGGTGGAGGCCTTTGATTACAAGGCCATCAGCAAATCACCCGCGGTGTTTGACGTGGGCAAGCTGCGGTGGATGAACGGGGAATATTTAAAGGCCATGGAGGAAGATCGGTTTTATGAAATGGCGGAACAGTATCTGAAACAGTATGTCACGTCAGATGTGGATCTCCACAAGGTGGCCCGCATGGTAAAGACCCGCATCGAGGTATTCCCCGATATCGCGGATCACGTGGACTTTATCGACCGGCTGCCGGACTATGACCTGTCCATGTATACCCACAAGAAGATGAAGACCAGCGGTGAGACGTCCCTGCAGGTGTTAAAGGATGTGCTGCCCATCCTGGAGGCGCAGGAGGATTTTTCCAACGACGCCCTCTATGAGACGCTGCTGGCTTACGCGAAGGAGAAAGGCTATAAGAACGGATATGTCATGTGGCCTGTGCGCACGGCGCTGTCCGGCAAGCAGATGACCCCCGGCGGCGCTACGGAGCTGCTGGAGCTTCTGGGGAAAACCGTTTCTCTTGAACGCATCCGCACCGGCATAAAAAGACTGGAGGATGCCAATGGGTGAAGCCGGACGATTTCCGGGACCTGACCCTTCCCAGCTTGGGGCCATACGCTGTTCCGACGGCCCCAGGCTGCTGGCGGCAGGTCCAGGCTCCGGCAAGACGACGGTGATCGTAGGACGTCTGCGCTATCTGATACAAGAGCGGGGCGTGCCGCCGGAGCGTATTCTTGTGATCACCTTTGCCAGAGCCGCCGCCATGGAGATGCGCCGGCGGTTCCTGACTCTCACGGGCGGACAGTACGCCAACGTATTTTTTTCTACTTTTCACAGTTTATTTTTTCAGATTCTGTCCCGGGAGCGAGGCCTGCAGGCCGATCAGATCGCCCCGCCGGCCCTTCAGCTGCGGCTGGCCGGACAGACCATTTCCCGGTACATTCACATCCTGCAAAAAAAGGATCCTGACACTGCCGCTTTCTGGAACGCCAGAAGCGGGTATCTGGCAGGACAGCTCCTGCAGGAAATATCCCGATCACACAATTCCCATACCGACGCGTTTTCCTCCCGCTGTTTTTCTCCGGATCAGTTTCAATGGCTGAAGGATGATTACTGCGCCCGCCTGTCCCGCTATGAAAAGACGGATTTTGATCTGCTGCAGAATGATACTCTGGCGCTGTTTCAGAGCGATCCCGCGTGTCTGGCCCGTTGGCAGCAGCGGTTTGTCCATGTGCTGGTGGATGAATTTCAGGATATCAACAGCGTACAGTGCCGGATCCTGCAGCTGCTCACGGCACGCTGCCGAAACCTGTTCGCGGTAGGGGACGATGATCAGTCTATTTACGGCTTTCGGGGCGCGGCGCCGGAGACGATGCTCCGGTTTTCCAAGCTGTTTCCCGGGGCGGAGACCATGTACCTGTCCGTCAATTACCGCTGTCCGGACCGTATCGTGCAGGCCGCCGGAAAAAGCATTGCGCACAACGAACAGCGCCTGGAGAAGCAGATCAAGGGCATAGGCAGAGAGCCGGGGGAGATCCGCGGCTTTATGGCCCGTACACGGGAGGCGCAGGATGCCTGTCTGCGGGACTGGATCCGGTCTCTTATAAAGAGCGGCGCATCGCCGGAGCAGATCACCGTGCTCGTGCGCAATACATCCGGCGCCGTCCGCATAGAGGAGGTGCTGAACCTGCGGGGCATACCCGTCAGGGGAAACGGAAAGGGAGCCGCTGCATGGCGGCGTCATCCGGCCGTCCTGCCGGTATACAGCTATTTTGCCGTGGCGGGCGGCCTGGGCGTCAGAGAGGATTATCTGAGGGTCCTGAACGCGCCTCAAAGGCATCTGCCCCGGTGCCTGCTGGACGGAACGGAAAACCGTTTCCTGTGGAACTACGGAGCCGTTATGGGCGAAATGAAACGGCATCCGTCAGCGGATGCATACATGCGGGAGCAGCTTGAGCAGATACGGGCGGCGCTGGATATGATACGCGTGCTGCCTCCCGACGGCGCTCTGCGGTATCTGTGCAGAGCATGCGGGTATGACGATCACATCGGTGAAATGGAAAAAGAAGGCACCGTCCTGCCCGGACAGTGGAAAAATTTGTACGATAAACTGCTGCAGATCGCCCGACAGCTGGAGACGCCGGCTGCTTTCGCGGAGGCATTGCGGAAGGAAGAGCCTGCCGGAACGGAAAGGACAGGCGTCGCCGTGCAGACCATTCACGCCGCCAAGGGACTGGAATATCCCTATGTGGCCGTGGCGGACCTGACAGACGGCGTGTTCCCGTCTCAGAGAGCAGGAGAATACATTGACATGGAGGAGGAACGGCGTCTGTTTTATGTGGCGCTCACCAGATGCAGCAAAAGCCTTCTCCTTACCGGTTATGCGGAGCATCTGGGGAAGACATACGGACCGTCTCTTTTTTTCCGGGAGCTCGAGGAAATATTTCGGCAGAAAACTTCTAACCGGTCAGGAACCGCATATATTTAATCAGCATGATACAACGATGAGATCGGAATGGAGGAAAATATGGACAACGATCGTTTATACGAGGACATAGGCGCCCGTACGGGCGGGGAATTGTATCTGGGAGTCGTAGGACCGGTGCGCACCGGGAAATCCACCTTTTTGCGGAGAATGATGGATCTGCTCATCCTGCCGGATATCACAGATGAAAAAATGAAAGCTCGCACCATGGATGAACTGCCTCTGTCAGCGCCCGGCACGGCGGTGACCACCGTAGAACCGAAATTCATTCCAAAGGATCAGCTGCGGCTGAGAACAAAAGGGGATACGCCCCTGCTTGTGAAATTTGTCGACTGCGTAGGGTATATGATACAGGGAGAGAACGGCGGGGAAGAACGCATGGTAAAAACCCCCTGGCTGGACTACGAGATCCCGTTCTCCAAAGCGGCGGAAATCGGCACTACAAAGGTGATACGGGACCATTCCACCATGGGAGTGGTCGTTACAACGGACGGTTCCATCGGAGAGATCCCCAGGGAGGCCTATACCCAGGCGGAGGAGCGCGCCGTCAGCGAGCTGAAGGATCTCGGCAAACCCTTTGTGATCCTGCTGAACAGTACAAAGCCGTACAGCGATGAGACGCTGCATCTGAGCCGGGCCCTGGAGGAAAAGTACGGCCGGCGGGTGCTGCCCATGAACGTGCAGCAGATGAAAAAGGACGACGCCCTGTCCGTGCTGCAGGAGCTGCTGGAACAGTTCCCCGTCCAGTGCATCCAGATGTTCGCTCCCAAATGGGTGGAGACGCTGGAACGGGACCATCCTATCAAAGCAGCGCTGATGGACCTGATGAAACAGCTGCTGGAGCAGTTTTCCGTCATGCAGGACAGCAAAAAAGAGATCGCGTGGAACGATCCGTACATAAAACGCTGCAAGCTGGAGCAGGTAGATTACGCCAACGGCATTTTCCGGGTGGAGGTGTCGATCCATCAGAAGTATTATTACGAGATCCTCAGCGAGATGTGCGGCACCCAGATCCCCGGCGAGTATCAGCTGATCCACATGATCCGGCAGCTGGCCTCCATGAAGCAGTCCTACGCGAAATGCCAGGACGCCATGGACGCGGTGCACGCGAAAGGATACGGCATCATCCTGCCGGACAAGAGCGAGATCAGGGTAGGAGAGCCGGAGCTGGTGCGCCACGGCAATAAATACGGCGTGCGCCTCCGGGCTGTCAGCCCCTCCATTCATCTGATCCGGGCCGATGTGGAGACAGAGATCGCGCCTATCGTGGGCAGCGAGGAACAGGCAAAGGATCTTGTGGAATTTATCAAAAAGGGACAGGATTCCGAGGAGGGCATCTGGCAGACGAACATATTCGGCAAATCCATTGAGCAGCTGGTGGAAGACGGCATGCGCAGCAAGATCACCCTGCTGGGAGAAACCAGCCAGGCAAAGCTGCAGGATACGATGAAGAAGATCGTCAACGACAGTAACGGCGGCATGGTCTGCATTATCATCTGACCGGGATTCCGGTTGACTTTTTCCGGAGGATGCCGATATAATAGCAGTGTCGGGTTGTGAACGATGTACGAAATGAGGACAGCTATGTTTCAGGTTACTTTATATACGGACGGTTCCTCCAGGGGCAATCCGGGCCCCGGAGGATACGGTTCGGTGCTGCAGTATACAGACAGATTCGGAACGCTGCACCAGCGGGAGTTTTCCCGGGGATATAAGAACACTACCAATAACCGCATGGAGCTCATGGGCGTGATCGCCGGCCTGGAGGCGCTGAACAAACCATGCGCAGTGACGGTTTACAGCGATTCCCGGTATGTGGTGGACGCCTTTTCCCAGCACTGGGTAGACAGCTGGATAAAGAAGGGCTGGAGGCGGGCCGGAGGCCCGGTGAAGAATGTGGATCTGTGGAAACGGCTCCTTGCCGCCATGAAGCCCCATCAGGTGACGTTCTGCTGGGTGAAAGGGCATGACGGCCATCCCATGAACGAGAAGTGCGATCAGCTGGCCACTGCCGCCGCGGACGGAGACGGCCTTCTCACAGATGCAGGCATGGAGGAACCCTGATCCTGCCGCGCAGTTGTCCGTGCCTGCACGCAGTTCGGCTGAGCCTGCAATTATCAGTTGAAAAGACAGGGAGATTATGGTAGAATACACCGAAGAATAGAAAAAGCCGCAGACAGCA
>CANQHX010000129.1 GCA_947623905.1 uncultured Lachnospiraceae bacterium | reverse complement strand
CGGTCCAGGCCAGAGGACAGATGATATTGACATTGATGCCGTCGGGACCCCACTCAGTGGCGGCCACGCGGGTCAGACCGCGGATGCCCTCCTTGGCTGCCGCGTAAGCACACTGTCCGTAATTGCCGAACAGTCCCGCGCCGGAGGCAAAGTTGATCACGGAACCCTTTGTCTCCTTCAGATAAGGATGGCATGCCTTCATATAATAAAATGCCGCGTAAAGGCCTGAGTACAGGGCCAGATCAAACTGTTCCGTCGTATGGTCTGCCAGCGCCACGCCGGAGGCGGACGCCTGGGCATTGTTGATCAGCACGTCGATCCTGCCGAATGTGTCCATGGTCTGCTTCACTACATTGTTCACTACCGCCTCGTTGTCCGCCTTGGCGTTGACATCCGCCTGAAGGATCAGCACCTTGATGCCGTAAAGGCGCTCCAGTTCTTCCTTTGCGTCTTCCAGCTTCTTTACATTTCGTCCGGTGATGACGATATTTGCTCCTTCCTTCGCGTACGCGGTAGCGATACCGTAACCGATGGAACCGCACCGGCCGTCTTTCAGCACCGCGCGGCCCGCTCCTGTGATAATGGCTGTCTTACCTGTCAAAAATCCCATTGTTTTCACTCCTTTTTTCAAATGGTATATTCTGCTATCAAACTGCTGTGTTCATTATAAAGCTTTCCCCCGGGAAAATCAACCTGCTTTCAGCCGGCAGTCGTCCGGGGGATGTTTATCGGGTTTCAGTTGAGAATATAAATAGAGTAATTCAGATATCCCGCGAAGGTCACCCACAGCAGGTAAGGCACCATGAGATAGGCCGCCGGCCTGGATATCCGCTCAAACATGGCGATGCACACAAGGATCAGCGCGCCCAGGAGCACCAGCCACCAGAAGGAAAACAGATACCAGCCCATATTAAAGAAAAATATGGGCCAGAAAAAATTTACGATCAGCTGGATGCCGTAGACCACCAGCGCGTCGGCGATCTTTCTCTCCGGAGCCTCCGACGTGTAGATCAGATAGGACGCGATGCCCATGAGCACATACAGGATGGTCCAGACTACGGGAAACAGCCACCCGGGCGGGGACAGGACCGGCTTGTTCAGCGCGGCGAACATTTCCATGCTGTCCCTTGTGAGCAGAGCGGCCAGGATCCCGCCCCCCAGGGGGATCGCGATACATATGATAAAGGTCTTCCATTTTGCGTTCAATTCTTTCACCTCCCATACAGCCTATGGGAGATTTTGGGATCGTATGCGGAAAACCCGTCCGAAACTTTACTGATCGTATTTCACTGCGTCGTCAAACAGCTTCTCCACTTCAGGAGAAGGCTCTTTTGTGCAGAGCGTCACGATCACAGCCGCGATCAGGCTGATGATGAAACCGGGAGCCAGCTCGTAAATGCCGGTGGAGGAAAGGGCCAGGTACCAGCCGATGTCCACCACGGTTCCGGTAAGGATGCCTGCCACGGCGCCCTTGAAATTAAACCGTTTCCAGAACAGGCTCAGCAGGATGGTGGGGCCGAAGGCGGAACCGAACACGCCCCATGCGTTGGATACCAGATCCATGATGGAACCGGTATTGGGATTGGAAGCCACAAACATGGCGATGATCGTAATGGCCAGCACTACGAAACGGCCTGTCCACAGCATTTCCTTCTCGCTCACTTTATTCTTGCGGATCACCGGCTTGTACACATCGCTGGCAAAGGCGGAGGCCGCGGAAAGCAGCTGACTGTCCGCCGTGCTCATGGACGCGGCAAGGACCGCGGAGAGCAGGATGCCGGAGATGATGCCGGGGAAGATCTTTCTCACCATGGCGATGAACACCAGGGAATTTTCATTGATAGCGTCGTCATAGCCCAGGAACATACGGCCGATGATACCCACCAGAGCCGCGAAGATAACGATGAGGATCGTCCATGTGATACCGATCTTGGCAGATTTCTTCAGCTCCTTCTGGGACTTGATGGACATAAACCGGATGATGATATGAGGCATGCCGAAATATCCGAAGCCCCACGCCAGGCCGGAAATGATCTCCCGCCAGTCGGAAAACGGATTCCAATAGCCTGCCTGCACCACTGTCGCCGCGGAATTGGTATCCAGCATGAACGCCGCAAAGATCGGCGCGATGAGCAGCGCGCCCAGTATGAGCATGCCCTGGAAGAAATCTGTCCAGCACACGGCGGAAAATCCGCCAAGGAACGTATAGCTCACGATGATCAGCGCCGCGATGTACATGGCCACGGTGCTGTCGATGCCCATGACCGTATTGAACAGCGTGCCGCATGCCTTGATGCTGGATGCGGAATAGATGGTGTAGGCCACCAGAAATACTACGGCGCAGATCACCTGCAGTGCCTTTGACTTGGAAAGGAACCGGTTGGTCAGGTACTGGGGCACGGTGATGGAATCATTGGCTACGATGGAAAAGCGGCGCAGCCTGGGCGCTTCGATGATCCAGCTGATGGTATAGCCGATGGCCAGTCCCACCGGGATCCATACCTGGCCTACGCCCAGCGCGTAGATAGAAGTAGGAAGACCCATGAGCACCCACGCGCTCATATCCGACGCGCCGGCAGACAGAGCAGCCACCCAGGCGCCCATCTGGCGTCCGCCGAGAAAATAGGTCTTTTCTCCGCCGTTCTTATCCCTGACAAAGAAATAAATACCGATAGACAGCATAAATACCAGATACAATACAAATACGATAACCTCTGATATATTCATATCCATAATAACACACTATCCTCCATATCCCCTGCCTCCGCCGGCAGAGGAGAACACTTTAAACTGTTATCACAGTGAAATTTTAGGTACGTTGTCTATTATAAAAAAATCCAACTGGTATTGCAAGCACAATCTTTTATTTCTATGAAATTTTGTGCATAAATCGGTCATGCTATGACAAAAAACAGGTGATTTTTCCAATGACTGCGGCCGGATCCGCGGATTCCGGGCAAAAAGAACCCCCGACACCACAATGCCGGGGGTGAAGATGCTTATCCGGATGCCTGATCTTTCTTTTTCTGCTGGGCCGACAGCAGCTTATCCAGATAGACGGACTTGAACTGCTTGCTGGCCAGGGCCTGCTTCATAGGCGGCAGCCGCAGGATGGTGCCGAACACGGCCGCCATGGCCCGGTGATTGGCAAATGCCTGATTGTCAAACACGAGATTCTGCAGCGTTCCCTTCTCAATGGCCTGGAGCACAAAGCGGTGAGTGCTGTTCACCGGGGTGATGATCTGCACGGGACGCCGCTCCAGCTCGATGGCTTTGGTGGGGCAGTTCCGGGCGCACACGCCGCAGCCCATACAGATCTCCTCATCGATAACAGGATGCTTCCGGGGCTTTCCTTCCGCCTGTTCCTCCATGGAAATAGCCAGGATAGGACACACTCTGGAGCATTTCCCGCAGCCCACACATTTGTCGCCGTGTACCTTGGGAATGTAGTTGGTAGTAGCCACAGGCTGCATGGGGCTGAACTTCCTGGCCGCCTGCAGAGCCTCGCAGCAGCAGCCGCAGCAGTTGCAGATAAACGCGGGATGCTCCCGCACATTTTCCCCGATCTGCACCAGATTGCTGGCGTAGGAACGGTCCAGCACGTCCATGGCTTCCTCCTTGGAGATGAGCCGGGCGTACTCTCCGTGCTCCGCCAGGGAGCGGGCCACATTGTCAAAGGTCAGGCACACGTCCCAGGGTGCGTTGATCTCGCAGGGATGCCCCGCGTGATACATACGGTGCCGGCAATAGCAGGTGCCCACGCCGATATATTTCGCGTCCTCAATGATATGGGACGCCCGCTCATAGTCCAGTATGTGATTGGTCTTGTCGTTGGTCAGCACCGGCTCCTGGACGAACACCCGCCCCAGCCGGGTCTCCGTGGTGAAGAACAGTTCTTTTACAAAGTCCTCCTCCACGTTCATATACTGATAGTACAGCTCGCTGAGATATTTCTGGTCAATGTCTCCCCTTGTGCGCATAAGGGCAAACTCGATGAACCCGGCCATGGGAGGGGGCATGACGAACTGCCGCTGTCCCTTATATTCCGAATCGACCATCAGCGCCTTTTCACACAGGTGATCCAGCAGCTTTTCCGCCTTCGCCTCGGTGGTGCCCCACACTCTGGCGGCCCTCTTTAACGTAAAGGGACGCACAGGCAGCTTCGCCACCCATTTTGCCTCCTTTTCCGTGTACAATACCTGCAGTATCTTGTACCACGTTTCCGTCGCAGGCGCTCCCTGGGTAAACCAGTTGATCCTGTCCTCCAGATTCTTATACGCGTCTCTCGCTGTCAAATGCCCCATAGATTCACCCCTCTGTCTGTATTCTGATACGTTTCCGCCCCGGAAACGTCCGGAGCACATTCCGTTCTTCCATGAGACGATTGTACCAGATTTTCGGAGAAAGTTCCATAGTTTTCAAAAAAACGAAGAAAACTGATATATTTTTCCTGCATCATGGCGGAGGAGAAACCGCAGCGGATGTTAAATGCAATGGGTAATTTTATTTCTTCAGCTTTTCCATTATTGCCATAATGTTGGGTTGGGTGGGTGTAAATTTTATCCCCCGTTTTAACAGACCAACTACTTTTTTTGCCTTGCGCGCAATTTCTTTGGCCGAATGCTCACTCGTTAACATCAGATGATTCCCGGCAATAGTATATTCCCGTTCTATGTATTTTTCTGTTATAGGGAACATGTCCTGTATAAGAAACGCACTTTCCCGACTATCATCCAGCTTTACGATATGAATAATATCACACGGTTTTCCCGCCTTCTCTTTTTTCTCCATGATCCGTCTGTATTTCTCAATCTTACTGGACAATGGTATCATCCAATACATTCCTGTACTGGTATCCTCAAAACAATAATAATGCGGTCTGTTTCCATTTTTATTCCCTTTCAGATAAGGGTCTGCCATATCCAGAAAAAATTTATCTTTGATAATGTAAAATCCTGTTTTTTTCATCTCGTGCCCTCATGACAGAAAAGGTCCTTCACCGTACGGCGAAGGACCAAACTTTCAACCCAACCACTTATATACCGCATATTGGTCAGCGGTAAACTTTCAACCCGACCATTTATATACCACATA
>CANQHX010000128.1 GCA_947623905.1 uncultured Lachnospiraceae bacterium | reverse complement strand
TCAACAACATCGTCTAAAAGAGAAACATCGAGACCGCGTTTTTTCATTAGCTTATAGCTTTTCTTATAAGCAGTGGTAAATTTGACCTGGTACATCAGTCGTCAAGCGCCGCCTTTAGTTCTTCCATGCTGGTGTACCCCTTGACGTCAGGATCTCGGGATATTTTTCTGGCTTCGGCCATCGCGTTGAGCGTTTTGTCGCTGTATTGCGGAACCTCTACTGCAAAAGGCAGACCGCCGCGGAGGACACATTGATACAAAAAAAGATTTACAGCGCTTGACATATCCAAACCAAGGTTTGAAAATAGGGCTGTTGCTTCACGTTTAATATTCGAATCAATGCGAATTTGTGTTGGGGTGGTAGCCATGCGATCATCTCCTCGTCGTCTATGCTTATATTGTATGCGTTTTGGTTTACAATGTCAAGCATTTTTCCAAAAGGGACATAGATAGTCTGCAAATGAAAAATAGAATGATTTTATTGAAGCAAGATATTGACGCCGTGTCAGAATAATGCTATACTAACTATACTGACACGGTGTCAAAATATATTTGTAAGGAGTGCGGCAAATGAAAATTGTAATCATCAAGGGCAGCCCACACAAAAAGGGCTCCTCGAATATGCTGGCGGAACAGTTTGCGAAAGGCGCACAGGAGGCCGGGCATACTGTCATAGAGATGGACGCGGCACACATGAATATCCATCCCTGCCTCGGCTGCGAGCATTGCGGCATGAATGGGCCGTGCGCCCAAAAAGACGATATGGGTGAGATCAGGGACGCCCTGCTCTCTGCGGATATGGCGGTTTTCGTCACGCCGGTCTACTACTTCGGGATGTCGGCGCAGCTTAAAATGGTGATCGACCGTTTTTACAGCTATACCATGAAGCTCTCCGGCAAGCACATGAAAACGGCGCTGATCACCGCCGCGTGGGATTCCAATGCAGACGTCATGCCCTATCTTGTGGAGCATTACAAGAAGCTGTGCCGGTATATGAATTTCACCGACTGCGGACAGATTTTAGGAACCGGCTGCGGAACACCCTCTATGACAAAAAGCAGCCCTCACATGAAAGCAGCCTACCGGCTCGGAAGATCCGTTTGAATTTGCAGATAAAAAACAATACGGAGGTTTGAAATGAGCAGGTAAACATCGGAGACGATCTGAAAAACCTATGTAAGAAATCCTCTTGGATACTAGGTTATAGGGCGCGGATTCACAAAAAATTCATGAAGTGTTCATGAATACGGAATTGCGAATATGGAAAGGCACGTATATAATGAAGATAAATGCACCGGGGCTCTGTGTTGATCGTTGTTTCTAAGAGACACCCGGAATGAGGAAAGGATGGTGAACAGGTTGTATAATCCCCAGCTTGATACATTTATACGGGTGGCGGATGCCGGCAGCTTCAACAAAGCGGCAGACGAGCTTTACATTACGCCGACGGCCATCATCAAGCAGATCAATTCTCTGGAAGCCGAGCTTGATGTTACCCTGTTCACACGCACCCACAGAGGGCTTGTTCTGACGAAAGCAGGACAGTCTCTTTATAAAGACGCAAAATACGTGATCGCGTACAGCCATAAAGCGGTCGCACGGGCAAAGACCGCCATGCGGAATGAGACAAGCGTTGTCCGGATCGGCACTTCGCCAATGACACCGGCCCAGCTTCTCACCAATCTCTGGCCGCAGATCCATAAGTATTGTTCGGATATCAGCTTTCAGCTTGTGCCTTTTGAGAATACGCCGGAAAATGCCAGAGAGATCTTGAAAAATCTTGGCGAACATATCGATGTTGTTGCCGGAGTATTTGATGAAACCCTTCTTAATCTGAGGGAATGCGCAGGATTTGAATTGACAAGGGAACCGATCTGCTGCGCAGTTTCTATTTATCATCCGCTGGCGCAGAAGGACAGGCTGACCATGGAGGATCTGTACGGAGAAAATCTGATGATCATTCGTCGCGGTTGGAGCCGTTATATGGACGAGGTGCGGGACGAGCTTTCGGGAAAGCATCTGCCCATTCAGCTTGTGGATTTTGATTTCTATGACGTGGAGGTCTTTAACCGGTGCGAGCGGCAGAAAAATGTGATGTTAGTCATTGAAAAATGGTCCTGCGTCCATCCGATGATGAAGGTCATCCCCGTGGACTGGGACTATGAGATCCCCTTTGGCATTCTGCATTCGCCGAAACCGTCCAAGATGCTGGAACGTTTTCTGGAGGCCGTCCGGCTTGCTGCCGGAAAACCATGATCAGAGTTATAACCTTTCGGTATATACTGCTGTACCAATCGAGACTTCTCAGGAAGCCTCGATTTTTTTATAATCATTAAGAGGATAAGTAAACGAACAGAAATAAAAAAGGCGGGGAAGGACATGAAAAAAAGACTCCTATGTATTATGATCGTAATGGCGGTTTTATTATGTGCTTGTTTGAGTGAAAATAATGCCACTGAAGCAAAAGATCAGCAAATGGTATATGGAGATGTCGACCAAGACGGTGAAGTAACGGTTTCCGACGCGCTGTCCGTGCTGAAACATGTGGTAGGTTTGCAAACCATCAAAGACGAACCGGCCCGGCTGCTTGCCGATATGGATGATGATGAAGAAATAACGGTAGGGGACGCTCTGGATATTTTAAAAACAGTGGTAAATGTACTGCCGCTGCGGATGTACGAAGAAACAGGCGGCACAGAATTTCCTACAGGAACGGAGACGCCGCCTGCCCGGAATGACAATGCGATCCCGGAAAAATTGAAAACAATCCCGGAGGCATATTTTTCTCCCGCGGACAGACAGGGAACGTTAGCCGATCTGTATTACGATACGTATGAGTCTTTTTCGTATGAAGAAAAAACGCAGACTCTTCAAAAACACGCAGTTGTCTATCTGCCGGAGGGGTATGATGAGACAAAGCAGTATAATGTCTTTTATCTGATGCACGGCGGCTGGGGAAATGAAAATCAGACGCTGGGTACGCCCGGCCATCCTTCCGGCTTCAAGAATGTCATCGACAATGCCATCGCGAACGGGGATTTTGACCCGCTTATCATCGTCTGCCCCACTTACAACAATACTTCGCCTGAGGACAGCGCAAACTTCAGCTTAGCCCTGCAGCTGAACAGAAATTATCACAATGAGCTTGTGAACGATCTGATACCGGCGGTGGAAGGAAAATACAGTACCTATGCGCAGGATACAACGCCCGAAGCGTTGGCTGCATCCAGAGATCACAGGGGATTCGGCGGCTTTTCCATGGGCTCTGTGGCAACGTGGAGAACGTTTCAGAACTGCCTGGATTATTTTCATTATTTTCTGCCCATGAGCTGTGGGACAACACTTGATGACGAGACGATATTTGCGGCGGCCGAAGGGCATAACCAAAACGAGTATTTTGTGTGGGTCATGACCGGAACCAATGACTTCGCGTACAGTTATGAAAATAACAGGGTAGAGAAGATGCGAAGCTCGGACTACTTCACAGAAGGAAATACGGAGCAGGAGGGCAATTTTGCGTATCGCGTCAAGGAAGGCTATAACCATGGAGGGACTGCTTCTATGGAATACACATATAACGGGCTTTGCTGGTTCTGGAAAAAAGGGCGGTCGGATCAGAATACCTATACATCCTATACAGTCGGGACAAAAATATCTGAAGTGATAAACGATCCGGTTTTCGGGGATTACGGCCGTCTGATCTTCCCGGTAGACGCCGGTTATTACAGCGGCGACAGGTTGGAAAATCTCCGGCTGACATGGTACAATAACATCGATCCGGACAAAACCGTGGAAGTCTGTAATTATCTGAAAGAACATGCCGCCGCGGGCGATACAGTTTTTTATGATATTTATACGGAGGAAGAAAAGTCGGCTGACCCGGACAAGAAAGATACGGGATTGTTTTTCTTCAAAGGAGAACCCGGTAAAAAATTTGCCGTATGCAATGCCGGCGGCGGATTTGCCTACGTGGGAGCCATGCACGACAGCTTTCCCCATGCGCTGGAGCTTTCCAAAATGGGTTACAATGCTTTCGCGCTGATCTACCGGCCGGGGTCGCAGACAGCCTGTGAAGATCTGGCGAGAGCCATCAGCTTCATTTTTGAACACGCGGAAGAACTGGAAGTGGATACGGCGTGTTATTCGCTTTGGGGCGGCAGCGCCGGCGCGAGAATGGCTGCGTATCTCGGCTCGTATGGGACTGCCTATTTTGGAGGGGACGATCTGCCCCGCCCGGGAACCGTAGTAATGCAGTATACAGGTCACAGTGAGTATAGTAAAAACGATCCGCCCACTTATGCCTGTGTAGGAAATAACGATGGGATTGCGAACTGGAGAACGATGGAGCGGAGGATACAGGCCCTTGACGCTCTTGGGATCCCGACGGAATTTCATGTTTATGAAGGATTGAGTCATGGATTTGGTCTGGGTACCGGCACTGTCGCGGAGGGTTGGATCAATGACGCAGCAGCCTTCTGGGAAAAAAATGATGGGAGGTAGATAGGATGCAAATGAAGGAGTTTTTCACAAAAAAGATCAAGCAGTCAAAAGGTATAAAAGGGTTTTTTGTTCTGTGCTTTGCCGTTGCGGTCATTGGCAGCGTTGGCGTGCTCACATACAGTGCGCAGGATACACCGGATCTCTGTTACGGGGATGTTGATCAAAACGGCACAGTGTCAGTGAGTGATGCGCTGGCGGTTTTAAGGCATGTGGTGAACGTTACAGTGATACAGGAAGGACTGCCCTATCAGCTTGCGGATATGGATGGAGACGGGAACCTGACTGTGTCGGATGCTCTGAATATATTGAAGACGGTAGTAAATGTGATACCGGAGAGAGTCTATGAGGGGGCAGCGACGGAAGCACCTGTCGAGACAGCCGCACCGGAAGAGACAGCCGCGCCGGAAGAGACAGAAGCACCTGTCGAAACAGCCGCGCCGGAAGAGACAGCTGCACCGGAAGAGACAGCTGCACCGGAAGAGACAGCTGCGCCGGCAGCGACGGAAACGCCGGCAGCGACGGAAGCGCCGGTAGAGACAGAAACACCGGCAGAGACAGAAGTTCCCTTCGACGGATCAGTGGTCTACATGACTTCAGACATTACGCCGGAGGGACTGATGGCAGTTTACCATGCGCTGAACTGGTCGCCC
>CANQHX010000127.1 GCA_947623905.1 uncultured Lachnospiraceae bacterium | reverse complement strand
CACGCCGCCGGGCAGGCGCACCTGGTAATTCAGCACCGGGATCAGCATCGGCTGCTGCTTCCCGGACTCCGTGCCCAGGCCGTCCCCCGGCAGGGTATGATGAAGCCCCATAACGGCGCACACCTGCCCCGCCTGCGCTTCCTGCACCGTATCGTACCGGGCGCCGGAATACACCCGTATCTGGCTGACCTTTTCCTCCCAGACGTCCTCCCGGGGAGCATTGGCCGCTTCCATCGGCGCAGCCTCCTGCCCTTGGCCGGCCGGTCCTTTCAGCACATCCCGTACTTTTATGGTCCCGCCGGTGAGCTTCATGTACGTCAGGCGGTTCCCCTGTTCGTCCCTTGCGATCTTGAACACCCGCGCGCCAAACCGTTCTCCCCATGAGGGAACCTTCATATAGCGGTCCATTCCCCGCAGAAAGGCATCTACTCCGTCCATTTTCAGGGCGGATCCGAAATAGCAGGGAAATATCTTCCGGGCGGCAATGGCCTCTGCCAGCTGTTCATCTGTCAGCACGCCCGTCTCCAGAAATGCGTCCAGAAGGGATTCGTCGCACATGGCCGCGCTGTCATAAAACGCGTCCATGTCTTCTCCGCCAAAATGCACACAACCCCCATCCAACTGCTGCAGTTCGCGCATCAGTTCATGAGGGTCGGTACCTCTCTGGTCCATCTTGTTGATAAACAGAAAAACCGGAATGTTATGTTTTTTTAATAATCTCCACACTGTCCTGGTGTGGGCCTGCACGCCGTCGGCGCCGCTGACCACGAGCACCGCGTAGTCCAGCACCTGGAGCGTCCGCTCCATTTCCGGCGAAAAATCCACATGGCCGGGCGTGTCCAGAAGGGTCACCACCTTCTCTCCCAGGGGAAACACCGCCTGCTTGGAGAAAATGGTAATGCCCCGCTGCCGCTCCATGGCGTCCGTATCCAGAAACGTATCCCGGTTGTCCACCCGCCCCATGGAGCGGATGGCGCCGGATACGTACAAAAGCCCTTCGGACAGAGTGGTCTTACCGGCATCTACATGTGCCAGTATCCCGAGGGTCAGATACTTCATTTATTTGTCTACCTTGGGCAGCCCGGCAAAGCCTGCTGCCAGATCCTCATCGGTGGGGATATAATCGGACATCACGCCGTCGTTGTACTTCTCATATGCCACCATATCAAAGTAACCGGTTCCGGTAAGGCCGAATACGATCGTCTTCTCCTCGCCGGTCTCCCTGCACTTCAGAGCCTCGTCCATGGCTACCTTGATGGCATGGCTGCTCTCAGGCGCGGGCAGGATGCCTTCTACCCGGGCAAACTTTGTAGCCGCGTCAAATACTGCCGTCTGCTCCACGGAAACAGCTTCGATATATTTATCATGATACAGCTGGGATACCACAGAGCTCATGCCGTGATACCGCAGTCCTCCCGCATGGTTGGGAGAAGGAATGAAGCCGCTGCCCAGAGTATACATCTTGGCAAGGGGACAAACCATACCGGTATCACAGAAATCATAGGCAAATCTGCCTCTTGTCAGGCTGGGACAGGAAGCGGGCTCCACGGCAATGATCCTGTAATCGGCTTCGCCTCTGAGCATCTGTCCGGCGAAAGGAGCGATCAGGCCGCCCAGATTGGAACCGCCGCCGGCACAGCCGATGATCATGTCAGGCTTGATGCCATATTTGTCCAGAGCTGCCTTTGTCTCCAGACCGATCACAGACTGATGGAGGAGCACCTGAGACAGCACGGAACCCAGCACATAGCGGTAGCCTTCCTGGGTAGTGGCGGCTTCCACTGCCTCGGAGATAGCGCAGCCAAGGCTTCCGGTGGTGCCGGGATGCTCAGCCAGTATCTTTCTTCCTACCTGTGTCGTCTCAGAAGGAGAAGGCGTAACGGACGCGCCGTAGGTGCGCATCACCTCCCGGCGGAAAGGCTTCTGCTCGTAAGAAACCTTCACCATGTATACTTTACAGTCAAGGCCGAAATAAGAACATGCCATGGACAGAGCCGTACCCCACTGGCCGGCGCCGGTCTCGGTAGTCACGCCCTTTAAGCCCTGCTTCTTTGCGTAGTACGCCTGGGCAATGGCGGAATTGAGCTTATGACTGCCGGAGGTATTGTTTCCCTCAAACTTGTAATAGATCTTTGCGGGAGTGTCCAGCGCCTTTTCCAGACAGTATGCCCGCACAAGAGGGGACGGGCGGTACATCTTATAAAATTCCTGGATCTCCTGAGGAATGTCAAAATAAGGCGTGGTGTCGTCCAGCTCCTGCGCTACCAGATCGTCGCAGAACACAGGCCGCAGCTCGTCAAAGGTCATGGGCTCCAGCGTGCCGGGATTGAGCAGGGGCGCGGGTTTGTTTTTCATGTCCGCGCGGACATTGTACCACTGCTTCGGCAGTTCATTTTCATCCAGATAGATCTTGTAGGGGATTTTTTCATTTGCCATGGGGGACCATCCTTTCTGCATAATAATTAGAAAAAAGTTGCACTTATGGAAATATTATACTATTTCCATGGATTTTATTCAACAGGAAATCTTGTCTGACCGTTCACTACCCGTTTCAGGATCAGCAGGGCGTCGGATACGCCGATCCCTCCCTGGCCATCCACGTCCCCGGCCTTGATCTGCTGTTGGGAAAGAGAAGCGGAACCCACCACTTGTTTCAATACCATGAGCGCATCCAGTACACTTACCGTTCCATCACCGTCTACGTCACCATATTGAAACGCCGGGGTCGTCGTCCTGCCGAAAACAGGCCAGTACTCATTCTTGGCCAGGTTGCCTCTCGTGACGGAAACATTGGGATAGTCGCCGGGCTGCTCAAAATGATAACACCAGTAATATCCGGCGTCATAGGCGCCCTGCGCCGTATTGCTCACAGAGCGAAGATATTTCAAAATATGGCTGTAGTAACTGTCGGACAATTCATACTCCAGAAAATGCATCTGTCCGTTGATGGTCCTGTAATCATATCCGTGAGAGCTGCAGTAATTTTTCAGTCCTGTCTGGCGGCTGTCCGTCCACTGGCAGAGGCCGTAGCTCCTGCCGCCGCCTCCCACCGCCGTGGGATCAAAATCACATTCCCTCTCTATATTGGCCATGACGCCGCAGGCCGCCGCCGAATTCAGACCCATGTTGTTGGTCAGGTAATGGAATATCTCCTGCTTATTAGCCTCCACATTGACCTCGTACCGGACCTCTGTCAGGACGCCGCTGCCGGTTTCCAGGGCGTAAACCGAAATCGTGCCGGAAAAGATCATACCGGCCGCCAGCAGCAGACAGCATACTGCCGCCGTAATTTTTGTATGTAATGTTCTTTTTGTCATATGTACACTCCTTTTTTAACAAAATGATACATATATATTAACACATTATTACATATAGCGCAACCCCTGCCGGTTCGTGTCGTTTTCTGCATGGCAATACATGTCGTTTCGCGCGCCTGGCCGCCGGGATATATTTTTCTTTTCTTCACATACTATCCGGGAAAGGAAGGTGACAGACATGCCGGAACGAGATCCATCCAAAAATACGGACAAAAGCCATAATTCCGTGACAGAATTTCCCGAGAGAAAAGTGACGGAGATCACAGAGCCCCTGCCGGAATGGGAGCGTCCCAGAAAAGACGGGCCGGGTGGAGACTAACAAAAGGCCTGACAATACTTTGGCCACGGAAGACCTGACTGTATGCTGACCGCAGAATGCACGATTTGTATCCTGACCCTTGCGCTGTCGATTCATCTGCGCTATAATCAGTACAGCGCCAGTTCTGGGAGGAGTGCGGACTCTGTCCGTATCGCCGGTGTCTCGGCTCACACACTAACATATCCCGGAGGAACACGCGGCGGCTGGCGCTGTTTTAAAAATTTTATCTGGTTATGTCTCCCGAAACGACATTTTTTACCGCAAATGAAACAGGGTCTCTGCTGAAACAAGCAGCGGAGACCCTTATCTTTTTGCTATTCTATATCGTTATCTTTTCAAAAACCCGATTCCGAAAAAAGACAGTCTAAAATGCTTGCGTATTGCTGCCAGATATGCTATATTATAGGCACAAAAGGAAGCAACCGCCCACAAAGTGGTTAGCCTCGTTGGTAAACTATAAGCCTACCTGCACGGCCAAGTACAAGGTAGGCTTATTTATTTTCGCTTGTTGTTCCTATCGATGTAGGCAAGCAGCGCAACCAGAAACGTGCCGAAAAGAATTAACAGCGTTAATATTTCGTATGTATCCATTTGCACCACCTCCCATCTTTTTCAAGTTTGGGAGGCTACCACCTTGTAACACGATTACTTCCTGTAATGTGATTATAGCATATCCGACATATTCAGACAAGGTTAGTATGAATACAATTAGCAAGCTGGAATGATGAGAGGCGGTTTAAAAACAGACGCCGAGAAAAATCGTATCGTACCAATCTCTCCTAATGCTGCAGTTTTTCTGTGTCATACGTGGACAAAATTAGGGCTTTCGCCGACAATTTACATCAACGAAAGCCCTTGATTTTACGCTATTCTTTAGAACTTCCCGGCCTTTGCTGCTTCCTCAATGCTAACGGCCACAGCCACGGTAGCGCCTACCATGGGGTTGTTGCCCATGCCGATAAGTCCCATCATCTCCACGTGAGCGGGCACGGAAGAGGAACCTGCGAACTGGGCGTCAGAATGCATGCGGCCCAGGGTGTCGGTCATACCGTAGGAAGCGGGGCCTGCAGCCATGTTGTCGGGATGCAGGGTACGGCCTGTGCCGCCGCCGGACGCTACGGAGAAGTACTTCTTGCCCAGCTCATTGCATTCCTTCTTGTATGTACCTGCTACCGGATGCTGGAAACGGGTCGGATTGGTGGAGTTGCCGGTGATGGATACGCCCACGTTCTCGTGATGCATGATGGCAACGCCTTCCTGTACATCGTCAGCGCCGTAGCACTTCACCGTTGCGCGAAGGCCCTTGGAATAAGGCTTCTCGTACACAACGTTCAGCTTTGCTTCCTTGTAATCATACTTTGTCTCCACATAGGTGAAGCCGTTGATACGGGAAATGATCTGAGCGGCGTCCTTGCCGAGACCATTCAGGATAACGCGCAGAGGCTTCTGACGCACCTTGTTGGCCTTCTCAGCGATACCGATGGCGCCCTCTGCTGCCGCAAAGGACTCATGGCCTGCCAGGAAGCAGAAGCACTCTGTCTCCTCCTCCAGAAGCATCTTGCCC
>CANQHX010000126.1 GCA_947623905.1 uncultured Lachnospiraceae bacterium | reverse complement strand
TCCTGCCATATCTGCCAGGGCACATAACCCATGCCGATGGGCAGGCCTTCCAGCTGATCGCCGCAGATAGAAGGACATGTGACGGCCCTGTCGTTCATACGGTTCCCCGCACGCTGTACCGTCCGGCCGCTGTTGTAGTTCACGGGGCTGCCGCTGTTTCCCATACGGGTATTGGAATATCCCATACGGTTGTTCATACCGCCCGCATTGTTTGTATTGCCCATACGATCGTTCCGGCAGCCGCATCCGCTCTGGCCCGCGCCCGGGGCCGGCTGCACTCTGGATATGGGAGTTCTTGCGCCGCAGCTGCAAGAAGTTTTATATTCAGGCATAATTAAGTTCCTTTCCGCATATACGTTACTGTGTACAATAGTAGAATATGAATTTGTATAAAAGATGTGCCTGATTTTAAATGCAAAAAGCAGCCGGAGGATCCCCGACTGCTTTTCGCGGTTGTAACTATATTGTGAATGGTTTTTGTAAATGGCGCTGTGAATATCGTTGTAAACAGTCCTGCATCCGCATGGCGCTGTCAGCGATCCTGCGCTTACTCTACATCCTGCAGAGCCGCGGTTCCGGTCTCACCGGTCCGCACCTTAACAACCTGCTGTACATTGTATACGAAGATCTTGCCGTCGCCGATATGGCCGGTGTACAGCACTCTCTTCGCGGCAGCGATCACGTCTGCCACAGGGATCTCGCTGACAACCACTTCGATCTTGATCTTGGGAAGCAGCGTCGCGTCTATCTCAACACCACGATAGCGTTCTCCCGCGCCCTTCTGCACGCCGCAGCCCATGACCTGTGTAACGGTCATGCCGGTAACGCCCAGATTGTTCAGCGCCTTCTTCAGCTTCTCATACCGGGTAAGCTTTGCGATGATAACCACCTTGGAAATGCCGGTAGAAGGCTCCACCGGTTCGGCCACCTTTACAGCGGCGTCGATCTGCGCCTGACTGGCCAGATCATACTCATCCTGTCCGAGGTTCGTGTTTTCATTGACCGACATCATACCGCTGGACACATCCATGAGGCTGAAGCCAGAATATGCGGAAGCAAGGCCGTGCTCTGTAGCGTCCAGGCCGCTGATCTCCTCTTCTTCCGTCACGCGGAGCCCGAAGATCATATCAATACACTTGAACACAATAACCATGGTTACTACGGTCCACGCTGCCACAGCCAGGAAACCAAGCAGCTGGAGGCCAAGCTGTGTGAAGCCGCCGCCGTAGAACAGACCGTTAACTTCGCAGTCAGGAGCGCTGGTAGTGGCAAATAAACCTACCGCGATAGTGCCCCAGACACCGTTGAGACAATGTACCGCAACTGCGCCCACGGGATCGTCCACGTGGATCACGTTGTCGCAGAACCATACGCCCAGCACGACCAGCAGGCCGGCCACGATACCGATCATGGCGGAACCGAAGCAGTCTACCATATCACAGCCTGCCGTCACGGCCACAAGGCCGGCCAGAGAGGCGTTAAGACACATAGACACATCCGGCTTGCCGTACTTGATCCATGTAAAGATCATACAGGTAACCGTTGCGACGGCAGGCGCCACCGTTGTGGTCAGGAAAATGGAACCCAGCTGGGACACGTCCATTGCTGCGGCGCCGTTGAAGCCGTACCAGCCAAGCCACAGGATAAACACGCCCAGGGCGCCGATAACCAGATTGTGGCCGGGGAAGGCATGGACCTTTGTCACCTTGCCGCTCTTATCCCTGGAAAACTTGCCGATACGGGGCCCAAGCATGGCTGCGCCGATGAGAGCGGAGATGCCGCCTACCATATGGATGGCGCAGGAGCCTGCGAAATCGTGGAAGCCAAGCTGAGAAAGCCAGCCGCCGCCCCAGATCCAGTGGGCCTCTATAGGATAGATCACTGCGGAGATCACTGCGGAATATACACAGTAGGAAATAAATCTGGTACGCTCCGCCATGGCACCGGATACGATAGTAGCCGTGGTAGCGCAGAACACAAGGTTGAACACAAAAGCGGACCAGTCGAAATCAGCATAGCTTCCGAAAATGCTGAAGGACGGCGCTCCCAGGAAACCTCCTATGTCATCGCCCAGCAGCAGGCTGTAGCCGATGAGGATGAACACCACCGTGCCGATACAGAAATCCATCAGGTTTTTCATGATGATATTTCCCGCATTCTTGGCCCTGGTAAAGCCGGCCTCCACCATGGCAAAACCTGCCTGCATCCAGAATACCAGCGCGGCGCCGATCAGAAACCAGACGCCGAACACTTCTCCCGTGACCGCTTCGTGGATCACTTCTGTTAACTCGTTCATAATTTTTTCCTCCCTAAAATCTTTTTTATCAGCTGCAAGATCCTTTCACAGCTAACAAAAAAGGCACTGAGATCGCTCTCAGCACCTTCGCTTCGTCCCACATTATAGCACAGGGAAACACAAAGTCAACCTTTCTTTTTCCATTCAAACAGAAAAAATGAAATTGCGTGATTTTGATTTAAAAAATTAATACAATTCTAATTTTACTTAATTATATTAAGTCTGCATGCGTTTTCTAGTTAATTTTTGGGTGTATGCGATGAATAAACAAAACTTTACGTGTAGCTCTGTTCAACGGTCACGTCCACATCCACCCGGCTGTGCTTTTCCCGGATAAGGTCCTCCACCTGTCTGCGGATCTGCTCCTTTTCGGCCAGCTGTTCCATGGGCACCACCAGGTCAAACTGGATCCTGGACCTGTGGCGTCCGGAAGCCATGCGGAAATCATGGATGGACCATCTTTCATCGCAGCCCCGGACCAGTTCCTCTACTTCCCGGTGCATGGCGTTGAGCCTTTCGTCATCGGTCACCACGGGATCCATGTGAATAACGGCCTCACAGTGAAATTTTTCCTTCAGATCCCGCTCTATATGGTCAATGGCGTCATGAAGCACCATCAGGTCCCCGTGGTAGTTCACTTCTCCGTGAAGGGATATCATGCGGCGCCCCAGGCCGTAATCATGAACGATCAGATCGTGGATGCCCAGGATCTCCCTGTGGCTGCACACTTCTCTGGTAATGTCCTCCACCAGCTGTTTATCCGGCGCCTGCCCCAGTATGGGCTGGATGGTGTCCCGGGCTGCCTGGATGCCCGCCGCCAGCACCACAAAAGACACGCCGCATCCGATCCAGCCGTCCACATTGACATGAAAGGCCATGTACAGCACAAACCCCGCCGCCACCGCGCCGGTGGCAATGCAATCGCTGAAGCTGTCCGTGGCGGCCGCCGTCAGGGTCTCCGAGCCGGACGCCCTGGCCGTATACCGGTAAAACATCCCCATCCACAGCTTGACGCCGATAGAAAGAAGCAGCAGCACGACAGCCGCCACGCTGACAGAGGGCTCTTTGGGACGGAAGATCTCCTCCACGGAGGATTTCAGCAGTTCAAGACCCATAAGGAGAATGGCCACCGCCACAAACAGCCCGGCAAGATATTCCATCCTGCCGTGCCCGAAGGGATGATCCGGATCGGCGGGCTTGCCCGCCATGCGGAAGCCCACAAGGGTGATCACCGAAGAGGCAGCGTCAGACAGATTGTTGAGCGCGTCTGCTACCACGGAAATCGCCCCTGTCAGAACCCCTATGGCGATCTTCACCGCGAACAAAAGACCGTTGCAGCAGATACCCGTGATACCCGCCAGCGTACCATAGGCCTGCTTTTTCTGTCCGTCTTCCCCATCCCTGATAAACAACCTGATCAGCAGTTTTGTCATGCACTACACTCCCTCATACACACCGCCTGCCCCTCCGGAGGGGCAGCTTTTCCGAAACAGTCAGTTTTCTCCCAGATATTCCCGGATAATGGCGTTGATCCGGCTGACTTCCTCCCTGAGATCTGCCGCCGACCACAGCCGGCAGCCCTCGCCGCGGATGATGATCTGCTCCAGACCGTCCGAGGTGGCCACCGTCACATCGTACTGTCTGCTGTTGGCGTGGGCAAACCGTTCGATATACTGGTCCGCCGTCTCTGCTTCCCTCGTATAAACGATCCTGATATTATGATAGTCCGTTGCTTCCTCCGCGTGCCCCTGTATACGATAGGCGTCGAACACCAGTATCACATGGCACCGGACGAACGCCTGATAATTGCACAGAATGTCCGCCAGGCGGCCTCTCGCCCCGTCCACGGTCGTCTCTGCCAGCTCCTTCAGATCATCCCACGCGAAAATGATATTGTAGCCGTCCACCAGCAGATACTTTTCCTTCACCGGCACAGGTTTGGAAGAAGGGCTGCGCTTCTGCATAAACGCCTCCCGCTTCCCCTGAAATTTCTGGCCCCACCGTCTGGACGGATCGATCCGGTCCTTTTTATTGGCGCCGGAAGCGCCGGCGACGATCCGGTCCACTTCCTCCACGTCCAGCCACCGCTCCGTCACAGATGAACCGGCAGAGACAGCGGCAGGCTTAACTACTCTGGGCGCCATGGCGTCTGCCTCCGCGTGCATCAGATCCTTCACCTGATCCCACGGCACCGCGTAGCCCGCGCCGTGGGCGCAGAACACGGAGCTGGAGGGGTTTGCCTCGTCCAGCAGGGGATCATAGCCCATCTGCCCGCATACTTCTTCAGCATTGTGGCAGGGCAGGTACCCGTAATAGGTACAGCTGAGCTTTCCCAGTCCTCTTGTATATGCCGCCACCTCCATGGAATAATCCTTCATGGCGGACACCGGCGCCCTGCCGGTAAGCACCGCCAGAGGCTCCTCTTGACTTTCCAGCGTCACCTTGCCCTGCATCTGCTCCACATCCGTCATGGCCCGTCCCACCATCTGGGGCGGCACTTCCAGGCGAAAGCTGTACCAGGGTTCCAGCAGCACGGATTCCGCCTCCATCAGTCCCTGACGGACAGCCCGGTAAGTAGCCTGCCGGAAGTCTCCGCCTTCCGTATGCTTTAAGTGCGCCCTGCCGCCTGTGAGGGTAAACCTGATATCTGTAATGGGAGAGCCGGTGAGCACGCCCTTGTGCTCCCGCTCCTGCAGGTGGGTGAGGATGAGGCGCTGCCAGTTGAGGGCCAGCACATCCTGGCTGCACGCGGTGGCAAAGGTAAGGCCGCTGCCCCGTTCTCCCGGCTCCATGCGCACATGAACCTCCGCGTAGTGGCGCAGGGGCTCAAAATGGCCCACGCCCTCCACCGTATTGGCAATGGTCTCCTTGTACAGGATCGTGCCGGGGTCAAAGGATACCTGCACGCCGAACCGTTCCGCTATGAGATGCTGCAGGATCTCCAGCTGCACCTGTCCCATGACCTGCACCTGTATCTCCGCCAGATGGGCGTCCCACTGCACATGAAGCTGGGGTTCTTCCTCCTCCAGCTGTTTCAGCTTCGG
>CANQHX010000125.1 GCA_947623905.1 uncultured Lachnospiraceae bacterium | reverse complement strand
TCCATCATTACAAGCCAATGGATATGGTCAATTTCGCCGTGGCCAGCAGCGTGATCAAGCACACCATCCACGGCGACGCCAACATCACGGATGACGCCAGCAGCATCCGCAATCTTATGAACATGAATTATGATATCAAACGGTAGGCTGCCGGGGCACATATCCCCCGCGCGTAAAGAACTATGATCAGGAAGATAAGAGAGTTTATCGGGAAAAAAGGCGGCGCGGGCCAGCTGATCCGGTATCTGCTGGTGGGCGGCAGCGCGGTGCTCGTGGATTTCGCCGTGTTTGAGCTGCTGCTCCTCCTGCTGGGCACCGACCATGCGGTGACGGTATTTTCCTTCCGGCTGGAGCCTGAAAAAGCGGCAAACTATGTGGCAGTGGTCGCGGGATTTGTGTACAGCTTTGTGCTCAACCGCATGTGGGCGTTCAAGTCAAAGGACAATGTGGTCCGTCAGCTTGTGCTGATGGTGCTCCTTGTATGCTTCAATGGCTGGATCTCAGGCGAGGCCATTTCCGTTATGGGCCGTATCCTGCACATCCCTTTCGTGATCGCAAAGCCTGTGATGCAGGCGGCGGTGGCCTGCTGGAATTATATTATCTATGACAAGATCATTTACAGGAGTTAAATCCATGAACGACATGCTTTCGGTGGTAATTCCCATATACAATGAGGAGCGGATCGCCGTGGGTGTCCGGCGCGTCATGGGCGTTCTTGCGGACGCCGGGATCCCCTATGAACTTATACTGGTGGACGACGGGTCGGTCAATGACAGCTGGAACCAGATCACGGATCTGGCAAACGAATACGATGCCATTACTGCCATTGCCCTCAGCCGCAATTTCGGTAAGGAGAGCGCTCTGTGCGCCGGCCTTGATGCGGCCGAAGGCGGATGCTGTGTGTGCATGGATTCGGATATGCAGCACCCACCCGAGGTGATCCCGGAGATGTACCGCCTGTGGAAGGAAGAGGGATACGAAGTTGTGGAAGGCGTCAAAAACGCCCGCACAAAGGAAAATCCCGTTTACCGGTTCTGCGCCAATACATTTTACAAGCTGCTGAAAAAAATGTCGGATATCGACCTGCGCAACGCTTCGGATTTTCGGCTCCTTGACAGGAAGGCTCTGGAGGCGTGGCGGGAAATGCCGGAAAAAAACACCTTTTTTCGGGGCATGTCCACCTGGATCGGTTTTCGGCGCACCCAGGTGTTCTTTGATGTGGCGGAAAGGGAGACAGGCACCTCCAAGTGGTCGGCAAAGGGCCTTGTGGAGCTTGCGGTGAACGCCATCACGTCCTATTCTTCGGTACCGCTGTATATGTCCACCTGCTTCGGCCTGCTGTTTCTCATATTCTTCCTAGTAATGTTCATCCAGACGCTGTACATGAAATTTGCCGGACAGGCCCAGAGCGGCTTTACTACGGTGATCATCCTGCAGCTGATCATCGGCTCGGTGATCATGATCAACATCGGTATCATCGGCATTTATATCAAGAAGATCTACGAGGAGGCCAAGGGAAGGCCCCGCTACATCATCCGCCGGAAGATCAAAGGAGGCCGCAGAGATGAACCTTCTGAATAATATTTTTCTGTGCGCGGCAGCCGTGTACAGATGCTATACCATATACGCCAAAGGCGGGGAGCTCGCCCCGTCCCGGCCGCTTTCCGATAAGGTTTACGCCGTCATCCTGGGGGTTACCGTATTTGTTCTCGTGTTTGTCCGCATCTATAAATTCGGACAGATTCCCGGCGGCTTCAATCAGGACGGCGCCATGGCGGCGGTGGACGCTCTTGCCCTGGCGAACCACGGCACAGACCGGCTGGGCATGTTCATGCCGGTGCATCTGACCGCCTGGGGTTACGGGCAGATGAGCGCCCTGCTGTCTTATCTCATGGTGCCGTTCATCAAGGCAATGGGACTCTGGGCCCTTCCGGCAAGGCTTCCCCAGCTGCTTGTGAGCTTTGGGGGCCTGGCCTGCGTGTACCTGCTCATGCGGGACGTGTTCGGCAAAAACTGCGGCCTCATCGCTCTTGTATTTGCCGCCATCTGCCCCTGGCATCTGCTCCAGAGCCGCTGGGCGCTGGACTGCAACCTGTATCCCCTCTTTTTCATCATCGGGGTTTATTTTTTGAACCGTTATGTGAGAAAGAAAGGCGTACCGGGGAAAAAAGAGGCAGCGGCGGAGGATACAGGAGAGCGTGTATGGAAAAGAGCGGGGCGGGCCATCAGATGGCGCATCCCTCTCATCCTGTCCATGATAGCCTTCGGGCTGTGCATGTACTGCTACGGCATTTCCATTTATACCATGCCGGTATTTCTGCTGGCGGCGTGCATTTATCTTCTCGTGAAGAAGGCCATCTCCTGGAAGGATGTGCTCATGGCGGCAGTGGTCTATCTGCTGGTGGCCTGGCCGTTCATCCTCACCATGGCGGTGAATTTTTTCGGGTGGGAGACCATTGAGACGCCCTTTTTTACCATACCGTATTTTAAGGACAGCGTCCGCTCCAATGATATCCTGTTTTTCTCAGAGGATCTTCTGGCTCAGCTGAAGGTCAATTTTCAGTCGGTGCTGGACAAGGTGTTCCTGCAGAAAAAGGATCTCCCCTGGAACGACATAGAGGGCTTCGGCACCGTGTACCTGTTCACCATGCCCTTTGTGTTCGCGGGCATCGCGGCGTTATTTAAATTTCACAGAAAAGATCCCGGCGCCATTTTGTGCTTCCTCTTTTTCCTTACCGGTATATGGGCGGGCCTGACGACCAACAGCGTCAACGTGAACCGCATCAACATTGTTTATTATCCGGTGATCATTCTGGCGGCCGCGGGGATATATTACGCGGTCCGGCTGATCCCCCATGCCGTGTGGGGTGTCGCGGCGGCCTACGGCATCGCTTTCGTCATGCTGTGCACCACCTATTTTACTACCTACGCGGATCAGATCGGGGACCAGTTTTACGAGGATTTCACAAAGGCTGTATATTCCCTGGAAGATCGGGAAGCAGACCGGTATTATATCACGGCGGATATCCAGTATGAGGGCTACTGGAACGTCAGCGAGATCGTCACCATGTTCTGCCTGCAGACTGACGCGGAATACTATCAGGGCGTCACGGACAACGGGGATATCCCTTATCGGGACAAATATGTGTATGTGAGCATGAAAAACCTCACGATAGATCCCAACGAGAACGCGGTGTACGTGATCAAAGACAGCGACCGGGTGTATTTCAGCGAGCAGGATTTTGCTCTGGAGCAATTCGGCAGCTACTGGGTGGCGGCGCCGAAATAAATGACCGGACAGAAAAAGAGCGCAGAACCTGTTGTATCACAAAGTTCTGCGCTTTTTCCGTATGCGGATAGAGGGACTTGAACCCTCACGAGGTCGCCCCCGTCAGATTTTGAGTCTGATGCGTCTGCCATTCCGCCACATCCGCTTAACACGTGGTATATGGTATCACGGCAAACCGGAAAAGTCAATATCAACTTTCTGACAGAAGAAAACAGAAGAAACAGGAAACTATCTGTATAGAAGAAACAGGAAAGGCAGGGAGACTATGCAGTACAGGATCAATCCGAAAAACGGTGACAGGCTTTCCGCGTTGGGCTACGGGTGCCTGCGGCTTCCGGCGAAGGGCCCCCGCATCGACCAGCAAAAAGCGGAGGAAGCGATGGAGCTGGCCATCCGGCAGGGCGTCAACTATTTTGACACGGCATACACCTACCCCGGCAGCGAGGAGGCGCTGGGGAAATTTCTCGCAAAGGGACACCGGAAGGATGTATTTCTGGCCACCAAGCTGCCCCATTATCTGGTGAAAAAGCCTTCCGATATCGAGCGCATCTTCCGGGAGGAGCTGAAGCGTCTCCAGACGGATCACATCGACTATTATCTTATGCATATGCTCACGGACTTGGGCGGCTGGCAGCGGATGAAGGACCTGGGCATTGAAAAATGGATCGAGGAGAAAAAAGCGTCCGGACAGATCCGCAACATCGGCTTTTCCTTCCACGGGGGAACGGGAGAATTCCTGGACATCCTCAATGCCTACGACTGGGATTTCTGCCAGATCCAGTACAATTACATGGACGAGAACACCCAGGCTGGCCGCAGGGGACTTCTGGCGGCGGCAGAGAAGGGGATCCCCGTGATCATCATGGAGCCCTTAAGGGGCGGCCGTCTCGTACAGGGCCTGCCCGGCGAGGCCAGGAAGGTCATGGAAAGCTGTTCTCCTAAGAGAAGCCCTGCCGAGTGGGGCCTTCGGTGGCTGTGGGACCAGCCTCAGGTGACAGTGGTGCTCTCCGGCATGAACAGCACGGAACAGGTGGAGGAAAACACACGCATTGCTGCCGATGCGGCGCCGGGATGTCTCACAGAGACGGACAGAGAGCTGATCGAACGGGTGAAGGAGGAGATCCGGAAAAAGGTGAAGGTGGGCTGCACCGGCTGCGGCTACTGCATGCCATGCCCTCACGGCGTGAACATACCCGTCTGCTTCAGCTGCTACAATACCCGCTATACAGACAGCTGGTTTACCGGCATGCGGGAATATTTTATGACCACCACTCTCAGAAAAAAGCCGTCCAACGCCTCCCTGTGCAGAAAATGCGGGCTGTGTGAAAAGAAATGCCCTCAGCACGTCCCCATCCGGGAAAAGCTGGAGGAAGTACGGCGCGGTATGGAAGGACCGGTCTATAAGATCGCCCGGAAGGTGGCGGGGATCGTGAGCAGATTTCAGTGAGAATACTATTTTGCGGTTTTTGCGTTTCTCCCGCATCTCAGAAAGACAGCCGGAGCGCCTTTTCCGGGGCGCGGGGAGGACCGCAAAAACCGCAAAACACCACATTATTCTTGACAGAAAGGGCGCTTTATGTAATAATTGTGGTGCATTCTGAATATATATACCAGATATATGAAAGAACGATCGCGGTTTTTATTTTTTTTACCGGGATTGTTAATTTTTAAACAAAGTAAAAGGGGGATGGAAATTTTGGGAAAGAAGATCACCATTATCGGAGCCGGCAGTGTAGGTGCGACCATTGCATATACATTATCACAGCAGGATGTGGCGTCAAAGATCCTTCTGATCGACATCATTAAGAAGAAGGCGGAAGGGGAGACCATGGACATCGCGCAGGGCACCTGTTTCCGTGATCCGATCTCCATCAAGGCGGGAGAATACGCCGACGCCAGAGGTTCTGACATCGTTATCATCACCTGCGGCATCGCCCGCAAGCCCGGCCAGTCCAGGATCGAACTGACCCAGACCAACGTGAATATCCTGAAGGAGCTGACGCCCCAGATCGTCAAGGCAGCGCCGGACGCTCTCTACATAATCGTCAGCAACCCCGTGGATATCATGACCTATGTGTTTACAAAAATTTCCG
>CANQHX010000124.1 GCA_947623905.1 uncultured Lachnospiraceae bacterium | reverse complement strand
CAGAGCGCCTCTACGGCAAAGCCCTGGAGTACGCTGGGCTCACCGGCAGTGAAGTGGTGTGGGACCTGTACTGCGGCATCGGCACCATCTCGCTTTTCCTGGCCCACAGGGCAAAGCAGGTGTACGGCGTGGAGATCGTGCCCCAGGCCATTGACAACGCCAGGGAAAACGCGGCGCGAAACGGCATCACAAACGCTTCGTTTTTTGTGGGAAAAGCGGAAGAAGTGCTGCCCCGCATGTATGAGGAGCAGGGCGTGAGCGCCGATGTGATCGTGGTGGATCCGCCCCGAAAGGGCTGCGATGAGCGTCTGCTGAAGACCATTGTGCGGATGTCGCCCGGCCGGGTGGTGTACGTAAGCTGCAATCCCGCCACCCTGGCAAGAGACCTGAAATATATGGAGGAGCACGGCTACCGGACAGTGGAGGTGACCCCCTGCGACATGTTTGCACAGACGGTGCATTGTGAGAGCGTGAGTTTGCTGGTTAAATAAAGTGAGGGAAAATAAAGCGGTTCTGATTAATCAGGGGAAAAGTCAAAAAGAATGAATGGAACTGTTATGACGGCTGACAGTATAGCAGTCACAGACACTGGAGGCGATGAGTTAAAACAATTTGCCAAAACTGAAAAATAATGGATGGGAAGAATACAACAATAAGAAAACTCAACAACGTATATGGCTAGAATGCTGTTTTGTTGGTTAATGAAAAGGTATACGATAGTATTTTACAGACTGATTTTTATAAAAATCTAAATTGAGATTGAACTCATGATGGACGAGATGAATCTGACTGTCACAGAGAATATTGAACCGAAGAATTATAATTTGAAAAGGATAGGAAAAGTATATGGCTGAAATAAAAATGAGCTATATTTTTATTGAAAAACAAAAGCATGAATCAAAGATATTAAAAGAAGTTTTATTAGAGATAATAGACGAGGTTGTGCAAGTGCGAGATGATGAAATACTCAAAGTTAATGACATAGATATTAAATATCGTATAATTCAAAAGAAAAAATCGAAACGTTGTTTTTTAGAGATGACATCGAGCGCAAGAGTAAATCGTTGCATCCCAGCATTGCAAAAAGTAGATGCAGTTTTTTTTAATTCTAGTCAACAAAAATATTATTATGCTATCCGAGATTATGATGGGATATCAGAAAGCTTCTGTAAGAGATTATATCCTAAATATACAGAGTTCGAGAGAAAATTAAGGAGTTTGATTCTTTTTATTTTGACAAAAGCATATGGAAGCAGATGGCAATCAGAAACTGTTTCACAAGAATTATTAAGTGTGATTCAAGAAAATGCACATGGAAAAGTTTCTTTGAATGAAACTTTGGAAAATATGGACTTGAATACATTAGAAATGTATCTATTTGAAAAGAGATCTGTAGACTATGCAGGAATTATAAATGAAAAATTATCAGCGGAGTGTTTGAAAAAATTAGAAAAAGAAGAAATTTGTTCGATAATTGAAGAAATGAGGGAAACAAGTCTTTGGGAAAGCCATTTTGAAAAGTATGGAAAGCAAAAAGATTGGGAGAAAAAAATATCGGAAGTTCATAAGATAAGGAATAAAGTTGCCCATCAAAAAACAATTACTATTGAAGAATTCACTGATACGAATAGAAAACTAAATGCAATTAATCGAAATTTATCTAATGCTATTGAAGGAATTAGAGAAGAGAATTTTACGGAAAATAGCATTGTTGATATATTGGGAAATTTTGCTATTTTGGCTGGAAGTATGGCAACAAATATTGCACAATCGCAGGCATTTGAAGATGTAGTAATAGGATTTAGTGCTAAGATTCAGGAAATGTTAAAACCAATGGCAGAAGTTTATAAGAGTGGTGTGGTAAAGACGCTAAGTGATTATGGTAATATATATGAAAAAATGAATTTAGGAGTCGTGCAGTCGCAAATGATAAAAAATATGGGTGCCATAGCAGAAAGCTTTTCAGCCGCTAGATCCTCGGTAAACAGTATTATATCTGCGAAAGAAATCGCAGATAGTTTTCCGTTGTCAAAAGCATTTGGAAATACCAATATAGCTGAAGTGATACAAAATTCCTGTATAATTCCACAACAGAAGAGAATTAAAGAGATAGAGCCGTTTCAAGATTGTGATGAACAGCCAAATGCTGATTGGTGTGGAGAAAAGTAGAGTCCGTATGGGTGCCAGCGGTGAACAGAATGAAAATTTACATCTGTTGTGGGAGAACAATGTCTCCGCTTCAAGTTGCGTTCAGTTGTTTGCATGCCGGCTTGTTATTGAAACAGTATATTGTATGAAACTTTTTTTTGTGTTCACAAATATTTTATTAGCAAATGATCGAAATAAATTGTAAAACGCTAAAATAAGTGATATAATTTCAAAAGAACTTTTTCATTAGCAAGAACTGATCGTTTTTATTGCACTGAGAATGGCCTGATTGGTCGAAAATGTGTTTGACAATGCTTGATCAGATATTTGAAGGCTGGAATAAATACATTACAAAAGTTCGCGCGAGGATGGAAAGTCATATAAAAAAGAAATTCCAGGGCGACGGGCAGATATCATCGTTGATAACCTGAATGTCATACTAGAAGATATAGATTTTAAGGCAACGGGATTTAATGTAATAACACATCACAAAGATAAGAAGGATGGTCACATATACGATTTTATGCCAAACTGGAGAAAAAGATCTCCCGAAGGAGTTATTATGAAACTATCTTATAAAAAATTATGGGTAATGCTTGTAGAACGAGACATGAAGAAAACAGAGTTTGCTAAGAAGGCAAAGATCAGCTCTGCCACTCTTGCGAAACTCGGCAAAGGTGCCAACGTCACGACTGATGTCTTAGTGAAAATCTGCGAGGAGTTAAATTGCGATATCGGGGATATTTGTGAAGTTGTCCCGGATGATGCAGTGGAAGAAAAAAACTAATCGTGACGCTGGAAGGAGTAAATCGAATGAAAATATTTGACAACGTCACGGAGATTGTTCGGGATGACATGGAACAAACCATAAAGAGAGGCAGCAAGGTTTCTATAGCGGCAGCCTGCTTCTCCATGTACGCCTATAACGTACTGAAAAAACAGTTGGAGTCTGTTGATGAATTCCGCTTTATTTTTACATCTCCCACGTTCGTCACGGAGAAGGCACAAAAGGAAAAACGCGAATTCTATATTCCTCGTCTGAGCCGTGAGCAGAGCTTATATGGTACGGAATTTGAAGTTAAACTGCGTAATGAAATGACGCAAAAAGCCATCGCTCAAGAATGTGCAGAATGGATTAGAAAGAAGGCCCGCTTTAAATCAAACACCACGGGTGAGAATATGGGCGGCTTCATGACGGTTGCATCATCGGCAGAAGAAGCCGCTTATATGCCGCTGAATGGTTTTACTACCGTTGATATCGGCTGTGAACGCGGAAACAACAGTTACAATATGGTAAACCGCATGGAGGCTCCATTCTCCACGCAGTATATGCAGCTGTTTGACTCCCTTTGGAATGACCGAGACAAGCTGCAGGATGTCACAGACGTGATCATTGACAATATCACGTTTGCCTACAATGAGAATTCGCCGGAGTTCATCTATTTCATGATGCTCTATAACGTGTTCAGTGAATTCCTGGATGACATTTCAGAGGATGTTCTGCCAAACGAGGCCACCGGCTTCAAACAGAGCAAGATCTGGAGCACGCTCTATGATTTCCAGAAGGACGCAGTGCTTGCGATTATCAACAAACTTGAAAAGTATAACGGCTGTATTCTGGCTGACAGCGTTGGCCTCGGTAAAACCTTTACCGCGCTTGCTGTTATCAAATACTACGAGAACAGAAATAAAACCGTCCTCGTGCTTTGTCCGAAAAAGTTGTCTGAGAACTGGAATACATATAAAGACAACTATGTAAATAATCCGGTAGCATTAGATCGTTTGAATTACGATGTCCTATTCCATACAGACTTATCAAGGAATGGCGGCACATCAAACGGCCTTGATCTGGATCGCCTGAATTGGGGAAACTATGATCTTGTCGTTATTGACGAGTCGCACAATTTTCGAAACGGTGCCGGTACCCATGCCAACACGCAGGAGAACCGGTATGTCAAGCTGATGGACAAGGTAATTCGCGCTGGCGTTAAGACAAAAGTACTGATGCTTTCTGCCACGCCGGTCAATAACCGTTTTGTGGATTTAAAAAATCAGTTGGCACTGGCCTACGAGGGCAATTCGGAATACATCAACGAACAGCTCGATACCACGAAGCCGATTGAAGAAATATTCCGTCAGGCGCAGAGGGCCTTCACCGTTTGGAGTAAGTTGGAGCCGGAGGCCCGTACAACCGACGCTCTTCTTAGAACGCTGGACTTTGATTTCTTTGAAGTGCTGGATAGCGTGACAATTGCCCGCTCCAGAAGACACATCGAGAAATATTACGATACAACAGAAATCGGCAAGTTCCCGCAGCGATTGAAGCCTATTTCGCTCAGGCCCAGTATGACAGACTTGAACACGGCAATCAACTACAATGAGATATACGAACAGTTGATGCTTTTATCTCTATGTGTATATACGCCGTCGGATTATATCTTTCCGAGCAAGCTGTCAAAGTACATAGACCTGACACATAACAAAGGAAATAACCTGACACAGAGTGGCCGTGAGCAAGGTATCCGGCGACTCATGAGCATCAACCTGTTGAAGCGATTGGAGAGCTCTGTTTATTCCTTCAATCTGACGCTGAGCCGTATTCTGGAGCTCATCGAGAGTACCATCAAAGCAATTGATGACTTTGAAAAAAACGGCAGGGCTGACCTCGACATGTACGAGGCAAACGACAGCGACTTCGATATGGAAGATAGTAACACCGATTACTTCTCTGTAGGTAAAAAGGTAAAGATCGACCTTGCGGACATGGACTATAAGACGTGGCGGATTGAGCTGCAGCAGGATGCGGATACGTTGGAATTACTGACGCTTATGGTAGCGGATATCACGCCTGAGCATGATCTGAAATTACAAACGCTCTTACATCTGCTGGATGACAAAATGCACCAGCCGATCAACGAAGGTAATAAGAAGGTATTGATCTTTTCAGCATTCTCCGATACAGCGGAGTACCTGTACGATCAGGTCAGCAAATATATGAAGAACAACTACGGCTTGGATACAGCCGTGATTACTGGCTCTATCGATGGCCGCACGACGGTAAAAGCACTGAAAGCGACGCTCAATAACGTCTTGACGTGCTTTTCGCCTATCTCCAAGAGTAGAGATGTTCTGATGCCGTGTAGCACTACGGATATTGATATTCTGATTGCTACCGACTGTATTTCCGAAGGTCAGAACCTGCAGGACTGCGACTATCTGGTGAATTACGATATCCACTGGAATCCGGTGCGTATCATTCAGCGCTTTGGACGTATCGACCGTAT
>CANQHX010000123.1 GCA_947623905.1 uncultured Lachnospiraceae bacterium | reverse complement strand
ACGGCAGCGTGGAATTTTTACCTGGAGATCATCGCTGACCTGCTTCATTTCCATCGCGAAAGTGACACAAAAACGCCCCGACATTCATCCTGCCGGGGCGTCTTGTTTCGCATTGTTTCAATTCTTCTTCAGCTTAATTTATCCCACAAACTGGAATACGCAGAATGCCGCGTAGATCAGCAGCAGGAGGATACCCTGTATCCTGGACAGCTTGCCGCGAACCAGCGCAGGCACGGTCAGCAGCAGCATCACGCAAAGAGCTACGGGAATATCCACTACCAGGGACGCGTTCATCCCGGCGATGGTCTTGCCGCTGGGGATGGCAAACGGAGACAGGGATACGGACACGCCGCTTACCAGCACCAGGTTGAACAGGTTGGCGCCGATGATGTTGCCCAGTGACAACGCGCCATGGCCCTTTGCCAGAGAAGTGATAGCTGTCACCAGCTCCGGAAGGGATGTGCCCAGCGCCACAAAGGTAAGGGCGATAACCGACTCGGGCACGCCAAGCCCTTCGGCGATGATGGTGCCGTTGTCCACCAGAAGGCGGGCGCCGATGGCGATCAGCACAGCACCGATGACCAGAAGACCGATTTCTTTTGCCAAAGCGGTATCGTCTTCGTCTTCATCCTCCTCAGGCGCAGCCTCGCTTTTCTTCGGGGAATCCAGCGCCTGACGCACTACCACGAACATATATACAAGAAAGATCGCCAGAAGCAGAAGACCTACCTGCTTGTAAAAATATCCGAAAAAGTACGCTACAATGGCATAAAGCGCAAATGCTGTAAAAAAGAATATAACCGGCGTTCTGAACGCTTTCCGGTCCACTTTGGAAGGCCGGACAGCCACCGTGATGGCTGAGATCAGGGCCGTGTTGCAGATGATGGAGCCCAGGGCGTTTCCGTAAGCGATCTCACCGTGACCGCTGACAGCTGAAGTAGCCGATACCATTACTTCCGGCAGCGTGGTACCGATGGATACCACCGTAGCGCCGATGAGAAGCTCCGGCACATGGAATCTGTGCGCGATACCCGTAGAGCCGTCAACAAACCAGTCTCCGCCTTTGATCAGCAGTACGAGTCCCACGATAAACAATACAACTGCTAATAACATTTCTTTCTCCCTTCCCATATGTAAGATTTGTTGCTCACGCAAACAGCACATACCGTCTGTTATTGCTACGAAAAGTATAGCACAAACCGGCGGTTCTCTCAATAACAATCTTACAATTTCTTTCCTAAAAAATCACTTTTTTCCACCTGTGGGGCCGAGGTCTGACGGCGGATCCACGCGTAATCTGCCGCGGCACAGCAAGATGCCGGGTCCCCGTCCGGAAGCAGGAAACATCTGATACCAAAACGGCCCGCCCGGAATGATATCCGGGCGGGCCGAAGCTGTCTGGGCGTTATCCGTCAGTAATTTTCTTTCCGCACTTCAAAGAAGCTCTGGGGATGAGCGCATACCGGGCAGATCTCGGGAGCCTTCTTGCCCATCACAAGATGCCCGCAGTTGCGGCATTCCCACATAGTCTCCTCGCTCTTCTCAAATACCTTCTGCATCTCGATATTGTTCAGCAGGGCACGATAGCGCTCCTCGTGAGACTTCTCGATAGCGGCCACCATGCGGAACCGCGCGGCCAGCTCCATAAAGCCTTCCTCCTCGGCTTCCTTTGCGAACCGGTCATACATGTCAGTCCACTCGTAATTCTCGCCGTCTGCGGCCGCTGCCAGGTTCTTCGCGGTATCCCCCAGCTCTCCCAGGGCCTTGAACCACAGCTTTGCGTGTTCCTTCTCGTTGTTGGCGGTCTGTTCAAAAATAGCCGCGATCTGCTGATATCCTTCCTTCTTTGCCACGCTGGCAAAATACGTGTACTTGTTCCTTGCCTGAGATTCTCCGGCAAATGCTGCCATCAGATTGGCCTCTGTCTTGCTTCCCTTCAGTTCCATGATACTTTCCTCCTTTATATAAAAAATTTATTGTATCCCTATTACTTCCCGGTCCCGGCGCACCGGCTGCATACGCCGGAAAACATAACACTGCATCCGGTAATATCATAACCGCCGGCATCGTCCAGAAATTTCATGGGATCCGGCAGCCTGTCCGCCTTCACGTCGTCCACCCGCCCGCACACACTGCAGCGGATATGGTAGTGTGGACTGCGCCTCAGGTCGTAGCGGTCCGGACCATTCTGCACCTCCACTCTTGCGATCTCCCCGTCCTCCGCGGCCTGCTGCAGCACTCTGTACACGGTGGATTTGCTGATGGCAGCGTATTTTGTATGGATCTGCTGGTATACCTGTTCCGCCGTGGGGTGATCCTTCATGGAAAAAAAGTTCTCCATGATCACCTGGCGTTGGACGGTCTGTCGCTTCATGGCAGTCCCTCCTGTTTCCTATAAATAAAAATTATTTTTTATTAAAAATTATTTTTATTAAATTTTACCATATGACTGTCATACCGTCAAGTTTTTTATTTACTTCTATCTGTAATTGTGCTAGAATAGCCCTGCCGACAGGAAACCTGCCTATCAGATCCTTCCGACTGTACCCTCCGGGACGATACGGAACGGACCGGCCGGCCACTGCGCGGCAGTTTGTTGCACTTTATCCCAAAAGGGAAAAATAGCAGGAGGTAAAAAAATGAATAACAATCTTCAGACCAACGTTCGCTACATGACCCGGCTTGCACTGCTGGGCGGCATTATGGTGCTCATGGCGTTTACGCCTCTGGGGTATATCCCCTTAGGCTTCATGAACGCCACCACCATGCACATTCCCGTGATCATCGGCGGCTGTATCCTGGGCGTAAAGGCAGGCGCCATCCTGGGCGGCCTGTTCGGGATCACCAGCGTCATCAAGGCCACGATCCAGCCAAATATCACGTCCTTTGTATTTACACCGTTTTACAGTCTCAATCCCCAATTTCACGGAAGCTGGACCAGCCTTGTGGTAGCCATTGTTCCCCGTATCCTCATCGGCGTGGTGGCCGCCCTTGTGTTTAAGGCGCTGTTAAAGGTTTTGAAAAATCAGTCCGTATCCCTTCTGGCCGCAGGCTTTCTGGGCTCCATCACCAATACCATCGGCGTTATGGGCCTGATCTGGCTGCTGTTCGGAGAACAGTACGCCATGGCAAGCGAGGCGTCCGCGCCGCTGTACCTTGTGATACTGGGCGTGGTAGGGACCAACGGCGTGCCGGAAGCCATCGTGGCCGCCATCATCACCGCGGCGGTAGGCAAAGCGCTTCTCATCCTGCTTCGGAAACGGGACGGGCAGCCTGCCGTCCGGCAGTAAAACATTTCATCCTGAAGCATTTGCGAAACAGGATGCCGGGACAGAAAGAGGAATCATCTTGCAGCTGAATATGACCCGGGGCAACCCGTTATCCATCATATTAAAATTTGCGCTGCCCCTGTTTGTGGGCAACGTGTTCCAGCAGATATACAATACGGTAGACAGCATGATCGTAGGGCGTTTTGTCGGAGAAAACGCTCTTGCCGCCGTGGGCTCCACAGGCACCATCATGTTTATGATCATCGGCCTGTCCAACGGCATGAGCACCGGTTTCACCGTGCTTACCTCCCAGAAATTCGGAGAGGGAAATGACACGGATACCCGGGGCAGCGTAGGCAACGGCATGTTCCTGTCCGCCCTTGTGGTGGCGGTGATGACGGCTCTTTCCCTGACCTTCATGCCGAATATCCTCCGGGTAATGAACACGCCGGAGGAAATATTTGATGACGCCTACTCTTATGTGTCCATCATCTGCGCAGGCATCGTCACCACAGTCGCGTACAACTTTTTTTCGTCCTGCCTGCGGGCCATCGGCAACAGCCGGGTTCCCCTCTATACGCTCATCGCCTCCGCCTGTCTCAATGTGATACTGGACCTGTTTTTCATCCGGGTCCTTCATATGGGCGTGGCAGGAGCCGCTTGGGCTACCGTCATCGCCCAGGGCGTCTCCGCCCTGCTGTGCATGATCTATATCGGCGCGAAAGAGCCGCTGCTCCGTCCGGCCCTGAGACAGCTTAAGCCCAACCGGGATTTTACAAAGCATCAGCTCTCTGTGGGGATCCCCATGGCGCTCCAGTTCGGCATCACCGGCTCCGGCACGGTGATCATGCAGGCCGCGGTGAACCTGTTTGGTCCTACGGCGGTGGCAGCCTACTCCGCCTCGGGAAAGATCTCCAGCATGCTTGTCCAGGGGCCTACCACCATCGGCCAGGCCATGGCGACCTACGCGGGGCAGAATTACGGGGCGAGAAAGCCTGACCGTATCCGGAAAGGGGTCGGCTACGCGGTAAAGATCAACGTCGTATACGCCATTGTAGCAGGGATCGTGGCCTATTTCGGCCTGCCCCTGTTCCTGCGGCTGTTCTTCAACGACCAGGCGGACATGGAAGCCATTCTCTCCTACGGAAAACAGTACATACTGGTCTGCGCTTCCTTCTACGTGCCCCTGAGCGTGATCTTTACCTTCCGCAATACCATGCAGGGATGCGGGTACGGATTCCTGCCCATGATGGGCGGCGTGGTAGAATTGTTTGCCCGGCTCTCCTGTGCCCTTCTGGCCATGCGGACGCTGAGCTTCACTCTTGCCTGCTTCTGCGATCCGGCGGCATGGTTTTCCGCGGGCGTCTTTACCATGTTTGCGTATTTTTATGTGATGAAAAAAGTCGAGGCTGAATTAAGCGATTGAATGATCGCCCTGAGAAATGAGGATCAGAATGACACATTATATGAAAGAAATACCGTTTATGAAGGTGGGCGGCTTCAAAGCAGGGCATGCCCAGGATATGGAGGCGGCCACCGGCTGCACCGTACTGCTGTTTGACGGGTGCACTCCCGCGGGAGTGGACATCCGGGGCGGCGGCCCGGCTTCCCGGGAAACACCCCTGCTGAATCCGGTAGCCGACGCGAAGGGGCTCCACGGCCTGCTGCTGTCCGGCGGCTCCGCCTTTGCCCTTGACGCCGCGGGAGGCGTCATGCGCTATCTGGAGGAACGAAACATTGGCTTTGACACAGGCGTGGCAAAGGTGCCTCTTGTGTGCCAGTCCTGCGTGTTTGACCTTGCCATCGGCAGCGCCCATGTGCGGCCCGGACAGGATATGGCTTACGCCGCCTGTGAGAACGCTTCCTACAACGAACCGGCCCAGGGCACCGTGGGCGCGGGGACCGGCTGCACCGTAGGAAAATACCGGGGCATGGCCTATGCCACAAAAAGCGGCATAGGCACATACGCGGTGTCTGTGGGAGATCTGAAGATAGGCGCCATCGTGGCCGTCAACGCCCTCGGGGATGTATTTGACATTCACAGCGGCGTGCAGATCGCGGGGCTGCTCAACGATACCCTCACCGGCCTGTACTCTACCGAGGCGGCCATGTGTATGGACGTGGAACAGTTTTACCGGAACGACGCCGGCAAAAACTCCGGCGCCCCTCTGAAAAACACCAATACTACCATCGGCGCGGTCAT
>CANQHX010000122.1 GCA_947623905.1 uncultured Lachnospiraceae bacterium | reverse complement strand
TGTGCAGGATCCGTCAGATCATCCAGGATGGCGGCATGCCGGAAAAGTACGACAGGGAGATCACTGCCCGGTTTGTCCAGAAAGGGATCGTTGGGGTAAAAGACGGCAGACCATCCATGCTGATCCCGTATTTCAGCAGGGAGGAATATGCCGCGTTTCTGGAGCTTTTGGACCATGTGATACTGCCGGAAGTGGAGGAAGTGGCCGGGACAGACCTGGCGCAGAAATATGCCGCGTATATCGAACCCTATATCCCCGCATATCTTTCCGACGGGGAACGTGAGTTTATCAGGCACCGTTTTTACGTGCCCAACGCGATCCCCTATCTTCTGTACAGGGCCGGGAGGCTGGCAGAACCTTCGGAGGATGAGAAAAAGAGAGTGTGCATGATGGTGTGGGAGAATAAGTAGGAAGAGTGAAACAATCAATTTGTTTCACCAAAGACGACTTGTCATCTCGGACTTCCTAATATTGGGCAAAACAAAAGCACCCAACTTTTTATTGTTGAGTGCTTTTTGTTTGATTATTATTTGTGAACTCGAGTATCAATTAAATTGTTTGGTACAAAGCATCGACTGCTGAAATCTCTTTTTGAATTCTTTCTGCAATCTCGTTTTCAATAAACTCCTGCTTAATTTTCAAAATGAACCTAACATCAGTAAACATATGTGTCATGGTGTTAAGCAAGCTACCAATATCCAGGTTCTTGGGGTTACTCGTAATCGTAGCATTGATTATGGTACTTGATGAAGCAATCGCATTAGAAATCAACAATATTTTGCGACTTCTTACTTCGTAGAGATCTCTATCCTCTTCGTCTTTTCTAAACAGACCATGCAGCAAAGAAATAATCATGTCGATCAGCTTTGATATTATAAAAGAAGCTCCGACAACCTTTACGTCTCTTGCAAAACACAACGCATCATAGTTTTCGCTATACAGTTTGCTTGCAAAATCTTTATTAAAGCTTGATAAGATTGGTACAGGCAGTCCCAGCTTTGTAAATTTATCAGATTTTAAATGCTTTGCTTGAGCAAAGAGTGCTGCCGGAAGATTTAACGGGTCAGCTCTCACTTCATCGTAGCACTCGCTAAACATTTTTCCGAGAAAAACAACTTCCGGTGTAATTATCATTTTCTTTGCTCCTGTTACAGGGTCAATTCTTGAAATCCTGTTTGTGTGGAAGTTGTTAAATGTAATGCAGTCCGTCAAAATATTTGCAGTACCGAAAATCCAACCTAAAATAGGGTCGTGTCCCAGCGTATACATTCGGTGGTATTTTCCGCCCATGTTAATTCCTAAATCTTTCGACCCTTTTGTAATATCATAGGGAACCGTCTGATAAAGAATATTAATCCAATGTCCTGTCCCGTGTTGCCCGATATGCTTGTCACGAAACTTATCGTTTGCTTCCTTATGATCTTTCTCGATTGATTTATCATTATGTTCCAACCTCTCTGATGGGTCAAAACTTTTCCCATAGTCGAATTTTTCTGCAACATATGGGAAGATAAGAGATTTTGCCACTTGCAGGGCAGTTGCAACCATAAGGAACGACAAGTCAGTTTTGTTTACAATACTTGTTTTTTTAGAAAACTGCTCTTCTATGGAATCAACTTCTGCAAAGGCACTTTGAATCTCAGCCTCGGTCATAATATCTTCCAAAACCACTTCGGTCGGTTCGTGAAGATTAGCTTGGGCAACGATTTCGTCCCAAGATTCCAAAACCGGACGATGCTCTAACTGCCTATCCTTTCCTTTAGACGCAATATCCGTTGAAAGTTTTAAAACCTCTTTCTCCTTACCCATAGAGCGCAACAACGTCAAGGATGCTTCAATGTTGATGTCAGCACTATTTCTTGTTTGAGATATCTGTTGGTCAGTCAACATAAATTGGGACTCATCTTGATTCATCTTGAGTACCTTATTCATATCCAACTCATCGCTTGAATATTTGAATCTACTCATAATGTCCCCCCTAGTTGTTATGCGATTCCCAAATCATGCTTCAAATCGTTAATATCAGACTGCAAACGAATGTTCAAATCATTCAAATAGTCGATTCTCTCCTTATCGGCATCTCGTTCATCTTTAAGAGCTTTTAAGATAGCTGTCTGTTTTGCAACAGCATTTTTGTAAATCAGTTCTTTGGCTTCTCTCAATCTTTTATTCTTAACATGGGATGAAATGCCCACACCAACTCCACCAAGAACAACAGCAGGAGCTGCTAACACCGCTATACCGGCTACCATTCCACCACCAATTATACTACCGGCTGTGGCTAATCCACTTGTTATTCCCGCTGCACTTAACCCTACAGAACCCCCAAAATACAATCCTGTAAAACCAATACCAGTTCCTACTCCAACGCCAACTGCTCCTGCAAGTGCTTCTCCGATAGGAGCATCTTTCATCTTTCTGGATTTGTCGTTCAATGCTTTATCTGCATCATCGATTCTTTTCTGGACTATTTTAAGCGCATCTTGGCTCTGAAAATTCATGTCCTTTTTATTTTTTACATACTCACCCATAATCTGCCTCCATAAATTATTTTCTCAATCAGTTTTGTAATACGAGCATTTAAACACAATTGTATATAAACATTAATTTATCACACGACGGTTTAATAAGTCAATGAATCAACTGTAAATTCTGTTCATAATGAATAATTCTTTAAAATTGAGGGGGAGGGGTAGTATCTTTACCCTTGACGATATGTAACAGTCAGAACATTGGGTGCAGACCTGAATTCTGACCGCAAATCCACCCAAAACAATATAATATCCCTACATAAAAGTAAAAGCGGCTTGACAATTTAATGATTAAAGCAATAGAATTATCTGATTTTTTAAATTGATGAATTGATTTGAAAGTGAGTTTTACTAGCATTTCATTGGAGAACACGCCCTGGGGTATCTTATTTAGGTTTCTTCTTGAACGACTTTAACTGCTGTACCATTTACACTAACACCTAGCATATTGCCACCAAATATTATATAGTCAAAATCCACGCCTATAACAGCATTGCCGCCAGCGAAAACAGTGTTTTGAATAAGCTGTTCTTGAGCTGCCAGTTTCGCATCTTTCATTTTTTGGGCAAAGCTATTTGATTGTGTACCAAATAAGTCTGCGAAACTCGCAGTAATCTCCGACAAAAAACCTGTGCCTAAAACAACTTCTCCGGATACTAAGCCGTGATAAGCTACAATTTGATACCCTTGAAAACCAAAGCCAGTTGTAATTAAATGATTTTGTTTGATAAACAATATACGTTTCTTTTGCTCCAGCGATAGTGCGTGAGTGTTTTCGTTTTTTTCTGTTTCAGGTTTAACTCTCTCTTTTGCCATAAGAATTAACTCTGATAATTCTTCCTTAATATCTTGCGGCAGTCCTTCCCTTTGCATGAGAGGGTTAAAATATTCGATAGCATCTTGTACTTCATTTAAGGAATTAGAATCTATTAAGTAAGAATATTTTGCATTACATGTCAGACACAAATCGCCGCCTTTGTGAGGTGTTCCTTCCATGAAACCAATTTTCTTTTCACAAATGCAACATTCTTTTGCCACTTTATTTCTCCCCCAAAAAAGATTATAATTTGTTTGGCATAATAATGTCATTATAACATGCTCATTTATCCATGACAAGGTGAAATACGGGGAGGTATGTGTCTTATGATTTTTCGTGAGATAACGGTGCTTTCCCTTGACAGAAAAATCTTAAAATAGTATGATTTATATAAGTGCGGGAAACAAATGGAGAGGTAAACTTTTCATTTGTTTCCCCTGTGTACAGCATGGAGAAAGGATCCGGGGAAATGGCAGATAACAATGTAGAACAGATCAGGATCGTGCAGGAGACGGTGGCAGGCAAGGAGATCACCTTTGCCCATGTGATGGGCGGCCCGGCTCCTATCGTATATCAGAAGCTGGGACTGAATCCTCAGGTGGATTACGGTTCCTCCGCCATCGGCATCATGAACATGACGCCGCCGGAGTCCGCCGTCATCGCGTCGGATATCGCGGTAAAGAGCGGCAATGTGTATCTGGGATTCGCGGACCGGTTTACCGGCACGCTGATCATCACCGGGGAGATCTCCGATGTGATGTCCGCCCTGACAGAGATCGTGGACTTTTTCCGGGACACTCTTGGGTATGTGGTCTGCAAGATAACGAAGAGATAGGGAGTGCGCTCGTGGCCAACATGACGAAGGAACAATTACTGGAGCGGATATTCCACGACGATTACGCCCGCCTGAAGGGAAAACGGCTGCGCATGACCCGCGTGCGGGTGCCGGGCAAGGAAGTGTGCCTGGCCCACGTTATCGGTTCTTCCGTGAAGAGCGTCTATGAGAATCTGAGCCTGCACATCGGCGTCCATGAAGGGGAGGACCACACGGGAGAGGCCATCGGCCTGGTGCGCTTTACCCCCTGGGAGGCGGTGGTGGCCGCCGCGGATATTGCCATAAAGAGCGCGGATATCCAGATCGGGTTTATGGACCGCTTTTGCGGCACGCTGATCGTCACCGGAAGGCTGACGGACGTGGAGACCGCCGTGGAGGAAGTAGTCCGGTCTTTCCGGGAGGATCTGGGCTTTCGGGCCTGTCAGATCCACAGGAGCTGATGACAGATGAAAAAGATGTTTTTGATGGGGCGAAGCGAAGCGGGCAAGACCTCTCTCACCCAGGTGCTGAAGGGGGAGGAGCTCCACTACGTAAAGACCCAATATACCAATTCCAAAGAGGACGTCATCGATACGCCCGGGGAGTATGCCGAATCCAAGCGTTTCAGCGTTGGACTGGCATGCTTTTCTTTTGAGGCGGACGTGGTGGCCATTGTCCAGGCGGCGGACGAGCCTTACAACCTGTTCAGTCCCTGCCTGGGCGCTTTTATCCTCCGGCCCCTCATCGGTATTATCACAAAGACGGATTCCCCTTATGCCAACGTGCCCATGGTGGAGCAGTGGATGATCAATGCCGGCTGCCGGCGTATTTTCCACGTGAGCAATGTGACGGGGGAAGGCGTGCAGGAACTCATGGAGTATCTGGAGGGCGATCTGGAGCAGATGACGGTGGAAGAAGCCATGGCCAAACAGAAACTGGGCCTCAATGAATGGGACCCGCTGCCGGAAACACTGAAATGACATTGTATTGCCTGTAAATGAGAAACGACCTGTAAAGAAGCAATGCCTTTCCGGGTCGTTCTTTTCATGAAACTGGTTGCTGAAGTTATAAAGGAGTACAGATGAAACTGATCTTCCGCTATATGCGGCCGTACAAAAAAGTCATAGCGCTGGTCATTGTGGTGAAGCTTCTGGGCACCATGACGGAGCTTCTGCTGCCGTACATACTGGAGCACATCATCGACGTGACCGTTCCGGCGGGGGCTCTGGGAGAAGTGGTGCTGTGGGGATTTTTCATGATCCTTACCGCCGTGCTCACCCGTGCCTTCAACGTGGTGGCCAACCGGCAGGCGGTGGAGAACGCCCACAACATCTCCTATGCCATCCGCCAGGATCTGTTTGCCAGGACGGCAAATCTTTCCGGCAGCCAGTTTGATCATTTCGGGCTGCCCAGCCTCATCAGCCGCATGACCAGCGACAGCTACAATGTCCAGTC
>CANQHX010000121.1 GCA_947623905.1 uncultured Lachnospiraceae bacterium | reverse complement strand
TCAAAGGCCTGAACCTGGTGCTGGAGCAGCCCGGCAAATGCTGTATCGCCCTGGAGACCATGTCGGGAAAAGGCTCCGAGATCGGCTCCACCTTTGAGCAGCTCGCGATGATCTATGACGGCGTCGTTCACAGCGAACGGCTGCGGATCTGCTTTGACACATGCCATACCCACGACAGCGGCTATGACATCGTCAATGACTTTGACGGCGTCATCAATCGTCTGGACAAGCTCATCGGCAAGGATCAGATCGCCGTGTTCCATATCAACGACAGCAAAAACCAGAGAGGCGCAAAAAAGGACCGCCATGCAAATATCGGGCAGGGAGAGATCGGGTTTGACGCCATTTACGCCATCGTCCACCACCCGGACTTTCTTCATGTGGCAAAGATACTGGAAACGCCCTACCTTGCCCTTCCGGGGGAAACAAAGAAGACCGTCGCCCCTTACAGGGAGGAGATCCGTATGCTGCGGGGAAACTGACCTGGAAACCAAAAAAAGGAGCCGCCGTCCCGCTGATAGCTTCAGCCCGGCGGCAGCTCCCTCATCATATATTCTATTATGAAATTGTATGTACTTCACCTGACATTCTTCTACAGAGAAGCAATCACTTTTTCCTTCAGCGGCTGGGAGAGGCTGTTTCCGTCCACGGATACACTTAAAATAATATCGAGATGCGCCTGTTCACATACAGCTTCCAGCTGTTTAATGGTATCCTCCAGCTCTCCTTCCGACACATGAGCCACCTTCAGAAACCCGTCCACGTATATTTCCTGAATATCATAGTTCTGAGAAGTAATGCCTTTGATAAAGCCGACAAACTGATCCGCATTCTGTAATTTATAATCCGATACGTTTACAAGGCGGACTTTATTGCTCAACCCGTGAATATGCTGATCACATTTGTCAAGATATACGATGCTGCCTTCGGCAGTTTTCGCGTCCTTGTTTACCTTATCCAACAAGGCCACTGTCTTGCCTTTTCCTTTTGTTCCTACGATTAACTGAACCATCGGTATGACCCCCTCGCTGAAATATTCTGTTTTTTATTTTATTATGAATTTATCATACATGAAAATATCTGACTTGTCAACATGTATTTCTTAATTTGTTTAGTCATTTTCATATTTTTTGCTAATTTGACTCACTATTATGGTGCTTTGTTGTCAATGGTCCGCAACAATCGGGACATATCCGTATACATGATATTCCGGTCCGCGCTGCGAAGCGTTACGGCAATGTACTCATTTCCCAGCCCGTCCTGCGCCAGGACGATCAGGCAGGCCCCCGCGGCGGCCGTATACCCTGTCTTTGCGCCGAGCACCGTCACATTCGCCTCCAGAGGCGCTTCGCCGGTAAAAAACTTGTTGGTGCTGTTCCAGGTCAAAGATCTGGGCGCGCCGTCTGCCCCCGTAAAATCACAGGTATAGCTTCTCGTCCCGATGATCTGCCGGAAAATGTCATAGTCCGTCACCGCGTCAAAGATCAGGTACAGATCGTATGCCGTCGTGTGATGTCCCTCGGCTGTCAGGCCGTGGGGATTGACAAAGTGAGTGTGGGTAGCCCCCAGAGAGCGGGCCTCGGCGTTCATCATATCGCAGAAATGCTCCACCGTGCCGCCGATGTGCTCCGCCACCACTACCGCGGCGTCGTTTCCGCTGTACACCAGCAGTCCGTACAGAGCCTGGCGCAGGGTCAGGCGGTCTCCCGGCACAAATCCGCAGAGCTTTGCTCCGTCCTCGGTGATAAGAGCATTTTCCGATACCGTGACTACATCGTCCAGATTTCCGTACTTCAGCGCCGTATATGCCGTGAGTATCTTTGTCACGCTGGCAGGCTGCAGCTCCTCGAACACATTGCTGCCGTAGAGCACCTGCTTTCCGCTCAGATCAAATACCCCGGCGGAATAATAGGTATCCCACCCGTCCGGTATGACGGATGCGTCCGGCGCAAGGACACACAGCGTATCCGCCATTCCCGTATCGTCAGGGGAAGGAAGATCCGCCGAAAGACGCTGTTCTTCGGAGATAAGGTCCTCGTAAGGCACGGCGTTTACCGCCAGAAAATAATAACAAAAACTGCCTGTCATCACCAGCAGGATCACTGCCAAAACAATGACGACAGGCAGAATATACTGTTTTCTCTGTTTGTTATTTGTATGCATCACGCCAGTCAAGATCTCCTCTGTCAAGTGCTTTCACCAGCAATTCTGCAGTGGCCACATTGGTGGCCAGAGGAATGTTGTGCGTATCGCACAGCTTTACGATATTGTTCACATCCGGCTCATGGGTCTTGGGTGTAAGCGGGTCGCGCATAAAGATCAGCATGTCGATGTGATTGTGCTCGATCTCTATGGCAAGCTGCTGTTCTCCGCCAAGATGCCCTGCCAGATATTTATGAATGTTCAGATTGGTGACTTCCTCCACCAGTCTTCCTGTAGTGGCAGTAGCGTAAAGAGCGTGTTTAATGAGAATCCCTCTGTAAGCAATGCAGAAATTCTGCATCAGTTTCTTTTTCGCATCATGTGCGATCAGTCCGATATTCAATTTTAACTCCCCTCCCCATTTTTTAGAGACGGGCTATTTTTTCGGGCAGATTGTACTCTGTCACTTGCGCTGGAGCCCTACGTTGAGCACCAGTCCCATACCAATCATCAAACTAAGAAGTGAAGTCAGCCCATAGCTGACAAAGGGCAGCGGAATGCCTGTATTGGGCAGAAGTCCTGTCGTTACCCCTATGTTCACAAATGACTGCACGGACACCCACGCTGCCATGCCTACGCAGATCATGCGGCCAGCGGTGTCTTTTGCGCGCCGTCCAATGGACAAACAGGTAAATACAATCAACAGAAGAAGGAGGATAACTACTACACACCCTACAAAACCCAGTTCCTCTCCTGCAATAGAAAAAATAAAATCCGTCTGTGGCTGTAAGATAAAGTTACCGTTTTTTACTGATCCCACTACATTGTTGTTGAGGCCCTTGCCAAACAGCTGGCCGGAGCCGATGGCGATAACGGAGTTGACCTGCTGGTAAACAGTATTTGGATAATCTTCCGGATGAAGCCAGGCCATGATCCGTCCGTACTGGTTATCTGTGAGAAACAGTTCCCCATACCGTTCCCCCAGAAAGACCAGTCCGGCGCCAAGAGGGGCAAGCACTGCCAGAACGCCCGCGATGAGCTTGTAACTCAGTCCTGCCGCAAACATCATAAGAAACACGATCACAACAATGGTAATGGTGGTTGACAGATCCGGCTGCATAAAGACCAGGCCTGTCGGGATAGCGAACAAAAATAAGGCTTTTACGATAGTTTTCCAGTTATTAACAGTATCTTCATGTTCCATTATATATTGTGCGAAAAACAAAATCAACACTATTTTACATAATTCTGACGGTTGAAACTGAAAATCTCCGATCCGCAGCCATCTCTGGGCGCCTCCGGCGGCGTGTCCCAGAAGTTCCACTGCCAGAAGCAGGGCAAGATTGATGAGGTACAGGATCCGGTAAAACATCAGGATGAACGAATAATCGATCAGCGACACGCAGATCATGAGCGCCACACCGACCGCAACGCCGAACACCTCCATTTTCATCAGGGAGGAATCGGCGCTGTTCACCAGCAGGACCCCTATGGCAGAGATCATCAGCACAAGAAACACAAGGCTGAATCTGAAGTTTTCCAGTTGGTACTTTAATCGCATAGAACAAGTCTCCGTTTATGTTTTTTTCCTGCAGGTCCCGGAGTGCGCCAGAGGAACGCTGGCGCACAAAAGAGGATTGTGCCTGCCGTTTTTTCCGTTTTGATCCTGAATGTATATTTTGATCTGTTCCCGGTCTACTTCCATGTATCTGGAGACCGTCGCGGCCATCTCTTCCTTCAGGCGCTCCATGATCTCCGGGGAGCACTGGACTCTGTCCGCCGCCAGCAGGAGCTTCAGCCTGTCTTTCGCCATTCTGCGGGAAGTATAAAACCGCCTTTTCACACGATTCCTGACAATGCTCATGGCGCCGGCCCTCCTATATCTTCCTGAACAACCCCGAAAACCGCACAAAAAAGCTGTGCCGGCCGTCCGGGACGGGCACCGGGTCTCCCATAAGCCTTCGGCATATCCTGTCATAGGCGTGTCCCGCCGGCGTATTGGTACCGGCAACCGGAATGCCCTGATTGGTATGGATGACGATCTGTTCATCCTCCGGGATCACGCCCAGAAGATCTATGGCGAGGATATCCACCACGTCCTCCAGAGACATCATATTGCCTTTCCGCACCATATCCCGTCGGATCCGATTGACGATCAGCTGGCACTGTTTCATGGACGCCGCCTCCAGCAGGCCGATGATCCGGTCCGCGTCCCGTATGGCCGACACCTCCGGTGTAGTCACCACCAATGCTCTTCCGGCGCCGGCGATGGCGTTGCGAAAGCCCTGCTCGATTCCCGCGGGGCAATCCAGAAACACATAGTCATACTGCGCGGCCAGCGTCTCTGTCAGCGACCGCATCTGTTCCGGCGTGACGGCCGACTTGTCCCTCGTTTGCGCGGACGGAAGGAGGGCAAGATTATGGAACTGCTTATCTTTGATCAGCGCCTGGCTGAGCCTGCAGCGGCCTTCTACCACATCTACCAGATTGTAGATGATCCTGTTCTCAAGGCCCATAACGACATCCAGATTGCGCAGGCCGATATCCGTATCCACAAGAACAACTTTCTTCCCAAGTCTCGCGAGTCCGACTCCTATGTTCGCCGTTGACGTCGTCTTGCCGACGCCTCCTTTTCCCGATGTGATCACAATTACTTCACTCATTGTCCGTTCCTGCCTCCCGTCATGTATTCTACGGCATAAGTATACAGGATTCGGAATGAAAAGATTGTCATAAGGAGGAACCGGCTGAAAAAAAGCAGCGGTCAGTCGTGGATCACAGCCGACTGAGGAAGCAGCGCGCTGCCGTTCAGGAGCTGCTCTCTTGTCTTCAGCCCGAAATAATAATTCATCGCGTCAACAGAGATGTCCACCGCATTGGAGGATGTGTATCCGTTGGCGATCCGGGTAGCGATGGAGATCTCAGGCTGCTCGTAGGGGGCAAAACCGATGAACAGAGCGTGGTTGCCGTGGCTTTTGGTCTCCTGGGCCGTACCGGTCTTTCCCGCCACATGGACGCCCATGGCGTTGAGCGCCGCGGTACTTTTTGCCATCTCCCGCATGCCGCCGCGGATGCTGTCCCACGTAGAGGTCTTCAGTTCTATCTCATCCGCGATGTCCGATCCGTATGTCTGTATTTCTTCTCCGTCGGAAGTAACCGTCTTCTGTACAAGGGTAAGGTTGTATAAGGTGCCTTTCGTAGCGAGGGCAGTGACGTACCGGGCGATCTGGCTCGTAGTATAGTTATGCCTGCCCTGTCCGATGGCAGAAGCCACCGGATATGCATCGGATATCTGGGGTCCGGATTCACTGATCTGCACGCCGGACACATCATCAAGACCGTACAGCGCCGCGTATTTGGACAGCACCTTTGTACCGGTCCCGTCGTTGTAATCGCCGTCCCCGTCAATGCTCATGCGGTATCCCACCTCGTAAAAAAAGTAGTTGCAGGAATGAAGGATGGCCTGGGTCACGTTGAGGCTCCCGTGCCGGCCCGGATAGATCCAGCATCGGGACGCGGGGGTGATCTTGTCAAAGATCCCCAGATCCTCTATGGTCTCATCGGGGGTGATAACCCCTTCCTCCAGACCAGCGGTGGCCGTGATGGGCTTAAAAGT
>CANQHX010000120.1 GCA_947623905.1 uncultured Lachnospiraceae bacterium | reverse complement strand
TTGATCTCCGCCTCGGGTATCTTCGGGGGATAATCGCCGAACAATGTGTTGGGACCGATAAGGATGGTGCGCGTCTCATCTCCGGAAGTGACCTCCGGGTTCATCACCACCGGCTGGATGCTGGTCTCGTCGGCAAATACCTCGCTGCCCTCTATGCGCACCGGCTGGTAGCCGTCGGCGTCGATCCGCAGGGTAAACTCGCTCCATGGCTGCTCCTCGGACTCCGGCTGCAGGCTGTACTGCAAAGGAGGCGCCGGAAGACGGATCGGTTCCGTCCTGCCGTTTCCGTCGGTGGTCACCTGCTGGGGCGCCATGTCCGCCGAACCGTTTTCAATGGTAATGTTGATCACGGCATTTTGTATGGGGATCATCCCGATCCCGGAATAGACGTTCAGCTGCATCTCTCCCGAGTCTTCTTCATCCTGTAAGATACGAAGGATCTTTTCCTGCATAAAAAAGGACCTCATATACTGATCATCCATACAGTATATGAGGCCCCGGAAGGAAAAATTATCCGATCACGATCATATTTCAACTATCACGGCATTATCCCGTCTACGTCCGCCTGGACCGCGGAAGAATAAAACACAGGCTGATTCCGGTTCTCCACAGACATAAAAAACCCGGTCATCAGAAGCGCGACCGCCGCGATCAGCGCCAGCATCACGTTAAAACGACCCTTCCGCTCTTTTTTTTCATAAAATTCATTGCTGTATCTTGCCATTTTATCTCCCAGTCTCCCGTTTTGTTTGTCATATGCCGTTGTTTGATGGCAATTATTGATTATAGCACATGAGAATTAATATTTCCACTATATTTTGAAATATTTTTGTAATTTATTTCTGATTTGTTACGTAATATTCTTGTAATATATTACAAAAGTATTACATTCAGCTGGAATGACTTTCCAGAAAATCAAACAGTTCTTTCTGTCCATTCAGGTAAATCCCCTCTTCCAGGCGGCTCCGCATCTCCTCCGGAAGCGTCTCGGCCGGAATACGGGTATAATCATACACCGTCTGCTTGTCCTGATGATAGATGATCAGATAACCACCTTCCTCCATGATATAATAGCCTTCGATCCCGGACGGCACCACGTCATTGTTTGTCTGCACAGCTGTATCCTCTTCTTCCTCCTGGGCAGCAGGAGGAAGGTACCGCTGAAATATCCGGTAAGAATAGATGCTGGTCACCGTGAACAGCAGGACCACGATAATACAATATAATAAAATGCCCATAACCCAGGATCGTTTCATCAAAGGATCTCCTTTTCTGCTTTCTATCCCAAGTATGGACATTTTTTATATAAATTATTCAATTTCACGTCTGTCGGCCTGCTCCCGGGCGGACCGTATCCTGCTGTCCTGCGCCGGTACGGATACCGCGGAGCCGGGTCACATGAGCCGGAGCTTCTTCGCGATCCGGATGAGCACATCGCCTTTCGGCATGCTCCTCAGCACAGGTTCATCTACTGCCCTTGTGAACAGGAGGGCGAAAACGTACACGATCACTGCCACAAAAACGGAAAGGATGGTAGCGATCTTGCCGCCTGTAAGCTTTTCAAGGCCAAAATATGCCAGCCATGTGGCCGCGCCCATGATCACGGAGGCGAGGAAAGGCAGCACGAAGGTCTTTTGCACCTCCTGCCTGTAGCGGGCGTACTTGTGAATGGACAGCGCGTTCAGGATGCACATAAGGCCGGAGAAGAAAATATTTGCGTATACCACGGCAAACACGCCGCCGTCAAACACCCAGAGAAGGACCGCCAGTATAAACAGGTGGGCCACAAGAGAGATGGCGGCATTGCGCACCGGCACGCGCATGCGGTTCAGGCCCTGCAGGATACCGTTGGACAGGGTGGACATGGCATACAGCACCACGGAGATGCTGCCCGCCCGGAGCATTCCCGCCGGGATGGGATTCGTATCGTTCCACAGCAGCACGAGGATGGGTCCTGCCAGAACGGTCAGCCCTACAAAGCAGGGGATCACCACCAGCATGGTAAAGCGGTGGGCGTAGTCGATCTTCTGCCTTACCAGATCCCAGTTCTTTTGTACCCTGGCCCTTGTAAGGCTCGGGATGATGGACGAAGCCAGAGCCGAGGCGATGGCGATGGGCACATTGGTCAGCACTCTGTACTTTCCGCTGAACATGCCCCACAGCGCGTTGTATTCCGACGCCGCCATACCCTTTGCGCTCATGGAATGGTTGAACACGATCTGATCCAGTATATTGCTTACATTGTAGACAGCGGTGCTCAGGATCACAGGGCCTATGGTAAAGAGCAGGCTCTTGTAGATGACGTCGATATCATCCTCATATCCTTTTTTGTCCCGCTTCAGCTGCCGCTTTAATATCCGGCTGTAGAAAGCATACAGCACCAGCAGCGTTGCCAGGCCCGCGGCGGCGCCCAGGCAGGTGCCGAGAGTGCCTCCCGCCGCGCCGTACGCCGTGCTCAGAGACTGCCCGTCGGCAGAATACACGCTCGCGCCCATGTCGAACAGCACGGCAGCGGCAACAATGCTGACCACCGCGTTGATGATCTGCTCCAGTAGCTGGGAAACGGCGGTGGGCACCATAGTGCCCAGTCCCTGAAAATATCCCCTGAACACGCCCAGCACCGCCACAATGAGCAGGGTAGGCGCCAGCACGCGCAGAGAATAGGAGGACAACGGCGTCGCCATGATGACCGTGGCAAGAAAATCCGAGGTTACATATGTGAACACGGCAAAAAGAACGCCGACCACAAGGGCAAACAGCAAGGCGCATTTAAAATATTTGTACGCGTTTTTCCGCTGTCCCTTTGCCAGCATGGCGGATACCAGCTTGGACACCGCCAGGGGAAGGCTGTAGGAGGAGATCAGCAGAAGAATGCTGTATATCTCGTAAGCGGCGGAATAAATGCCGTTTCCTTCATTTCCGATGATATTGGTAAGGGGGATGCGGTATACCAGGCCGATGATCCGGCAGAGAATAGACGCAACTGCGAGAATGGTACCCTGCACCAGAAAATTATGTTCTTTTTTTTGATTGCTCATGGAAATCCGTCCTTACTCTCTTGTAATGCCCAGGGTATCCAGTATACGCCGCTGCTGCTCTTCCATCTCTTTTTGCTGGCTCTCCTCCATGTGATCGTATCCGCACAGATGGAGCATGCTGTGGACCAGAAGAAAAGCATATTCCCGCAATACGGAATGTCCGTATGCTTCCGCCTGCTCCCGCACCTTATCCAGGGAGATGACCATATCGCCCAGGCACAGACATCCGGATTCCGGAGAAAAACACTCCGGCTGTTCCTCTTCTATCCCGGAAAAATCGCCCGGCGCATGGTAAAAAACCATGGGAAAGGAAAGTACATCCGTTGCCCTGTCGATCTCTCTGGTCTCTCTGTTGATCTGCCGGATGGCGCTGTCATCCGTGAGCAGAAGCTCCGCCTGGCATTCATAGGGACAGTCCACATGATCCAGCACCGCCTGGCACACCTGCCGGGCCACCGCTTCATAATCCAGCCCCAGGTCAAGATCATATTCCCGTTCTGTATCTACCGTGATCAATTTTGCCTCCGCCTTTCTCCGGACCGTCTGGACGTCTCCCGCATGGTTCTCTTTTCGTATTTTTCATAAGCCTGCACGATCTGCTGTACAAGGGGATGCCGCACTACATCCTTGCTGCTCAGCTCGCAGAACGCAATGTCCTCGATCCTGCCCAGCACCCGCTTTGCCATGTCCAGCCCGGACACGGCGTCAGCCGGAAGATCCTTCTGGCTGGCGTCCCCGGTGACGATCACCTTGGAGCCAAATCCGATACGGGTGAGGAACATCTTCATCTGAGCCGGCGTGGTATTCTGCGCCTCGTCCAATATGATAAAGGCGTTGTCCAGGGTACGGCCCCGCATGTAGGCGAGGGGCGCTACCTCGATGAGCCCTTTTTCCATATTTTTCAGGAAGCTGTCCACTCCCATGATCTGATAAAGCGCATCGTAGAGAGGCCGCAGATAAGGATCCACCTTACTCTGCAGGTCGCCCGGAAGAAATCCCAGCTTCTCTCCGGCCTCTATGGCCGGACGGGTCAGGATGATCCGGCTCACCTGATTTGCCTTAAACGCCTGGATCGCCATCGCCATGGCGAGGTAGGTCTTGCCTGTACCGGCAGGCCCGATGCCGAACACGATCATCTTCTCCCGTATGGCGTCCACATAGCGCTTCTGTCCCAGAGTCTTGGGCCGCACCGGCTTTCCCTGCACCGTGTGACAGATGAGGTCTTTGTCGATCTCCTCCAGGGTGCCCCGGCTGTGTTCTTTTGCCAGCGTGATGGCATAATCCACCTGCTGTTCATTGATCACATTGCCCCGCATGGAGCTTTTCACCAGTTCTTCCATGACGCGGCACGCGCAGTCTGCTCCCTGCTGTCCTCCGATGATCTTCAGCTGGCCGTTGCGCTCCACCATGGTAACGTCAAAAGCCTGCTCCAGTTTTTTCAGATGGCCGTCAAACTGGCCGAATACATTCTGCTCATGCTGAGCGGGTACTTCCAGCGTATGTTCCGTAACACTCATCCACTGCGCTCCTCTATTGCGATTCCTCCGGCGGCGCCTGTGTTCCTTCCGGAGTATGTAACATGGTTTCCTGTTCTTCTGTGTATGTCCCGTATGTCCCCGCCGGCTCTTCACACGCTATTGTTCCCCGGGCGCGGGCATGAGACTCATACATATTTATTCTAACAGAATTTTCCATAATTTCCACCCCTTTTTCAATTAAATTTGCCGTAAACCCATCCAGCTCCTTCTGAAGGATCTGCTCCGCTTCCCGGGGTGTATAGGAAAGCTGCTGCTCGGTATATTCTCTGCAAGTCTCTACTTTGTATTTTACGGGAAGGAAGAAGTCGGAACCGATGGATACCGTGCCCTCCCGCGTTTCCACATCCGCGTCGGCAAAGGAACAGGGCAGCCCGGGCAGGCTCAGTTCCCGGCCGAAGACCCAGAAGGTCCACCTGCTGTGGGAACGGTTCGTATATACCTTTTCCGTGTGGTCATAGAGAAGATCCTGATCATAGTCATACCGGGTGCTGAGCACAACGCTTCCCATGCCCCTGCACCGGGTGTATCCCGTCACCGTGCCGCCGTCGTCCAGCCGTTCCTCAAATCCCTCTATGAGCACCTGCCCCGCTTCCACCGTATCGCCCGGCTTTACGGCGGCGGTCCCCTGATCCACGATGATCCGGGACACCACTCCGGCCTTGTCGGACACCAGGTTGCCCGGAGCCGTCTCCGGGTACGGACCGCCGTAGCTTTCCGTATTTTCTTTTATCTCTATGGTGAGCCCGGTGCCGCTCAGTGAGGCGGAAACCCAGAGCACATCGTCGTACTTCAGGCGGATGGCGGACTCGATCTCGCCGCAGTCTACCCGGGAACACCGCATGCCATACTGCACGTTCATATTGGAGAGGAACTGAAGGAACTCGTCGGAGCTGTGGATCACATTTCCCGTGACGCGGATCTCCCACACAAAGCATGTAAGGAGCCAGATAAAAACAAGAGAGCAGACAAGCGCCAGAAAGAACACCGGACGCCTGCCGCCTCGTTCAATAAAAAAGGGCAACCCGTAGCGATACAGAATGGTTACCCTTGTTCTCGTTTTTCTTCTGATGGTCCGTATACGGAAAAAATCTTTGATGGGCATGGAACATGTAAAACCCTGTTCCACCGTGCTGATATTCCACATGGAAATTCCCTGGGCCGCGCAGAGATTGAGAAAACGCTGTGCCTCCTCCCCCGTGACG
>CANQHX010000119.1 GCA_947623905.1 uncultured Lachnospiraceae bacterium | reverse complement strand
CGCTGTGAACCAGCAGGATCTGTTTGAGTCCGTGGAAGTGGTCATCGCCGGAAAGGAAAAGAAGGACCGGGTGCTGGGCGCTACGGAGAAGCGCACGGTGGCGTATCATGAAGTAGGGCATGCCCTGGTAACGGTGCTTCTGAAAAACGCGGAGCCGGTGCAGAAGATCACCATCGTGCCCCGCACTATGGGGGCCCTGGGCTATGTGATGCAGGTGCCCGAGGAAGAAAAATATCTCATGACGAAGGACGATATCCGGAACCGTCTTGTGATCTATATGGGAGGCCGCGCCGCGGAGGAGCTGGTGTTTGATACAGTGACTACCGGGGCGTCCAATGACATCGAGCAGGCCACGGAGCTTGCCCGGGCCATGGTGACTCAGTACGGTATGTCCGATAAGTTCGGCCTCATGGCGCTGGAAAGCGTGGAGAATAAATATCTGGACGGACGGCCCGTGATGCGCTGCGGAGAGGAGACCGCCGCCCAGGTAGACGAGGAGGTCATGCATATCTTAAAGGAATGCTATGAGAAGGCCAAGAACCTGCTTGCCACCCACAGGGAACTGATGGACACCATTGCGGATCATCTGTATGAGCATGAGACCATCACGGGAAAAGAATTTATGGAATTGTTTAATGCCGAGAAGATACAGGGGAAAGACAGCGTATGAAAAAAAACAATGAAGTGATGGTGGTAGGGCACAAGAATCCCGACACCGATTCCATCTGCTCCGCCATCGCCTATGCGGAACTGAAAAACAAACTGGACCACGAACATACCTATGTGCCCTGCCGGGCAGGGCATATGAATGAGGAGACACGGTTCGTGCTGGATCATTTTCACATGGAGGCTCCCAGATTTCTGCCGGATGTCCATACCCAGGTAAAGGATATCGAGATCCGCCGGACGGAGGGGGTGTCCAGCGGCATCTCCATCATGAAGGCCTGGCGGTATATGCAGGAAAACAACGTGGTGACCCTGCCGGTGCTGCAAAATGATAAGCTGTCCGGCATCATAACCATCAACGATATCGCCAAATCCTACATGGGCGTGTACGACAGCAAGATCATGGGAACGGCGCGCACGTCTTACAGAAATATCATAGAGACACTGGACGGGGAACTGATCGTGGGTGACCCCGACGCGATTTTTGACAAGGGGAAAGTGCTGGTGGCTGCCGCCAACCCGGATCTCATGGAGGACTACATCGATCCGGATGATCTGGTGATCCTGGGCAACCGGTATGAATCTCAGCTGTGCGCGATTGAGATGCGTGCCGCCGCCATCGTGGTGTGCGAGGGCGCCAGAGTGTCAAAGACCATTCAGAAGCTGGCCCAGGAGCGCAGCTGCACGGTGATCAGCGCGCCCCACGATACGTATACGGTGGCCCGCCGTATCAATCAGAGTATGCCCATCCGGCATTTCATGCGCACGGATCATCTGGTCACGTTTCAGCTGGATGATTTTACTGACGACGTGCGGAAGGTCATGGCAAAAAAACGGCACAGAGATTTTCCGATATTAGATGAGAACGGCTGCTATGTAGGCACCATTTCCCGCCGGAACCTGCTGGGCACCGGTCGGAAAAAGGTCATTCTTGTGGACCATAACGGAGCGGAGCAGGCGGTGGACGGCATTGAGGACGCCGATATCCTGGAGATCCTGGATCATCACCGTTTGAGCAGTGTGGAGACCATCGCGCCGGTCTTCTTCCGCTGCCAGCCCCTCGGCTGCACCGCCACGATCATTTATCAGATGTACCGGGAGCAGGGGGTGGAGATCCCGGCGCCTGTTGCGGGACTTCTGTGCGCCGCAATTTTGTCCGATACCCTCATGTACCGTTCCCCTACCTGCACAGAGCCTGATAAGGACGCGGCAGAGGCACTGGCATCCATTGCCGGTATCGATACTATGGAATTTGCCACCAGAATGTTCCGGGCCGGAAGCAATCTTGCGAATAAACCGGTCAAAGAGATCTTTCATCAGGATTACAAAGAGTTCTCCGTGGGTGACGTGAGTTTCGGCGTGGGACAGATATCATCCATGGAGCAGGAGGAACTGGATGACCTGGAAAAGCGCCTGCTGCCCTACATGGAGGAATGTTATCCCACTTCAGGGGTCAGCATGCTCTTTTTCATGCTTACCAATATGCTGACATCCTCGTCCCGGCTTCTGTGCTATGGCCCGGGATCGGGGGAGCTGGCAAAAAATGCGTTCAATGCCCGTGAGACCACAAATACATATACGCTCAGGGGGATCGTTTCCCGAAAAAAACAGCTGATCCCCCGGCTGATGCTGTCGGCGCAGAATGAAGGGTGATATTCTCCGCGCCTGCCTACAAAAAATGTATTATTTTTGTAGGTTGTGCTTTGTTTTTTTCTTTTGATATGGTACAATGTAGTAAATATATATAAAAACAAGGAGGTTTTTTCTTATGGCAGAAAGCAGATTGCTGGGTGGATACCCTGTTATCGGTATCCGTCCTATTATTGACGGCCGGAGAGGCCCTCTGAAGGTGCGTGAATCTCTGGAGGACCAGACCATGAACATGGCAAAGGCAGCGGCCAAGCTGTTTACGGACAACCTGAGATATTCCAACGGCGAGCCGGTAAAGGTGGTCATCTCCGACTGCACCATCGGCCGTGTGGCTGAGGGCGTGAAATGCGCGGAGCAGTTCAAGAAGGAAGGCGTGGACATCACTCTTTCCGTGACCCCCTGCTGGTGCTACGGCGCTGAGACTATGGATATGGACCCCATGACCATCAAGGGCGTGTGGGGCTTTAACGGTACAGAGCGCCCCGGCGCAGTGTATCTTGCTTCCGTACTGGCAACCCATGCCCAGAAGGGCCTGCCGGCGTTCGGCATTTACGGCCATGACGTGCAGGATGCGGACGACACATCTATTCCTGCCGACGTGGAAGAGAAGCTGCTGCGGTTCGGACGGGCTGCCGTTGCCGTGGCTACCATGCGCGGCAAATCCTATCTCCAGATTGGTTCCATCTGTATGGGCATCGGCGGTTCCATCATCGATCCTGCTTTTATCGAAGAGTATCTGGGCATGCGCGTGGAGTCCGTGGACGAGGTGGAGATCATCCGTCGTATGACCGAGGGCATCTACGACGAGGCCGAGTACCAGAAGGCTCTTGCATGGACCAAGGAAAAATGCATCGAGGGCTTTGACAAGAACCCTGAATTTATCCAGAAATCTCCCGAGCAGAAGGAGAAGGACTGGGAGTTCGTTGTAAAGATGATGTGCATCATCAAGGATCTGATGAACGGCAATCCCAACCTGCCGGAAGGCCGGGAAGAGGAAATGGTGGGACACAACGCCATCGCCGCCGGCTTCCAGGGCCAGAGACAGTGGACGGATTTCTATCCCAACTGCGACTTCGCAGAGGCATTGCTCAATACCACATTTGACTGGAACGGCGCAAGGGAGCCCTACATCCTGGCAACTGAGAACGACGTGCTCAACGGCCTCGGCATGCTGTTCATGAAGCTGCTCACCAATCGTCCCCAGATGTTCGCGGACGTTCGTACATACTGGAGCCCCGAGGCTGTGAAGAAAGCCACCGGCTATGAGCTGGAGGGCATCGCAAAAGAGTCCGGCGGCTTCATCCACCTGATCAATTCCGGCGCCTGCGCGCTGGATGCCTGCGGCAAGGCCATCGGCAAGGACGGCAAGCCGGAGATGAAGCAGTGGTGGGAAGTGACCAAGGAAGACCAGGACGCCATCATGGCGGCCACCACATGGAACGCAGCCGACAACGGATACTTCCGCGGCGGCGGCTATTCTTCCAGGTTTGTTACTGAGGCAGAGATGCCCGCAACCATGATCCGTCTCAATCTGGTGAAGGGCCTTGGCCCCGTGCTGCAGATCGCAGAGGGCTGGACCGTGCATCTTCCCGCAGAGGTGACGGATATCCTCTGGAAACGCACCGACTACACATGGCCCTGCACATGGTTCGCACCCCGCACCACAGGGGAAGGCCCCTTCGCCACCGCTTATGATGTGATGAACAACTGGGGCGCTAACCACGGCGCGATCTCCTATGGACACATCGGCGCTGACCTGATCACCATGTGCTCCATCCTCCGCATCCCTGTGTGCATGCACAACGTGCCGGAGGAGAAGATCTTCCGTCCTGCGGCATGGAACGCGTTCGGCATGGACAAAGAGGGACAGGACTACCGTGCCTGCGGCGCATACGGCCCTATGTACAAATAAATGACAGTGACATTCTGTTGTTCATAAGTAACATCTGTAAGCTGACCTTTCCGTATTCTGTCGGGAAGGTCAGTTTTTGTAAGAAAAATATTTTTTTGAAAAAAACTTGTCCCACTGCTGTTTTTTTCTTACTTTACAGGTAGAAGGCTCTGACAGACGGGGGTGATGTTGTGGAGGATGAAAAGATCATAGAACTGTATTTTCAGCGGTCGGAGACTGCCATATCCGCCACGGCGGAAAAGTACGGCGCCTACCTTCATCAGGTGGCTGCCAATCTCCTTCACAGCAGAGCTGACGCGGAGGAAGGAACAGATCCCTCTCCCGACAAGGCGCCGGGAACAGAAGAATATACTGCTTCGTCCTCTGTGGTGACTTATGGAGACTATACCTATGAGATCGCCGACAGGGAAAAGGGTGTGGATATCTATTCCGTGACAGGGAAAACACCGGTACAAGTGGGGACCATAGATTTTTCCGATTCCTGGTTTTGGGCGGAATACATGTTTTTGGAGGATGACCGTCTTGTGCTGGGCGGATATTGTCATGAGGAGGACTGGTTTCCGGAGGACTGTCTGTCAGAGGTATCTCTCTCTCAGAAGAAGGCGCTTTCCGGCGGTGCGGCAACCCCGGTAGAATTTAAGTGCATCCAGATACGGATATACGATCTCGGTGATCCGCTGCACCCGGCGCTGGCAGAACGCTATGTGGAAAGGGGCGTGTTCGGGGCCTGTTATATGACAGAAGGACGGCTGTGTGTAGCGGCGTCAGACGGCGTATATTTAAAGAATGAAAAGCGAGGGCCCTGTCTTATGCGGAACGGTAAAACGGAAATATGGGAGGAACATGAGAGCATCCGACTGGAAACAAATGTGCCGGAATGGCTGACCACTGTCATAATGATCCAGGCGGACACGGGGGAGATTACAGATAAGGCCGCTTTTTACGGTCCCGTCATCCATGTGTACCATGGCGGGGACTGGATGGCTCTGGAGACAGACCGCTCCCCTGCAGGATGTGAGTGGGGACTGCCTGCGGTGTATTTTCTGGATCTGTCCCAAACGATCACCTGCATTGGGAAAGCGGATGTGACAGAGCAGATGAAACTGGATACCAATCCGGTGATCAATGTGGTAAAACGTTTATTTGGAACGTGCCGGGCAGTCCAGGTCATGTCTGTTGACCGGGAGGGGGATACCTTCCGGCTTGTAGGAACGATCCTTGAATCGCCTCGTTCAGACGGCCCGAAGAAGCTGTTTGCCATGACGGCGGACGTAACAGCGGATCGCTGCGCCTGGAGCTGCATGGAGGACTTCGGCTGGGCAGAAGATATCGGCTACTGGCAGCTTATGGAGGCGTACTGGGAACCGGACCGGGTAATCTTAAGTCTGGGATTTACGGAAAAGAATGAGGAGCCTGACGGCGGTTCCGACAGCGGGGCGTACAGACGGGAAGAAAGACTGGTGTTTGGGGAATTTACCCCCGGCGGGATCGGCTTTTACAGCAGCGACCTCTGTCTGGACTATGTGGACAGCTATTTTGATAAAAATGTTCCTGTGAGCGGCGGAAATCCTCTGGGACATTTTTC
>CANQHX010000118.1 GCA_947623905.1 uncultured Lachnospiraceae bacterium | reverse complement strand
TGCAGAAGAAGCAGGGGGTAGATATGATCACACCGGCTTACCGGCAGTTTCAGACATGGGCGGAGGAATTTGACAGTGCCTCGCTGGAGCAGAAGAAAATGATCGCCTGCAATCTGTTTAACCGGATCGAAGTCGGACGGGATTATAAGATCAAAGTCGAGCTCAATATGACCTACCGGCAGTTCTGTTCCGAATGGAACGGATCGGGTATCTGAGGACATCCCCTGTGAAGTAAGGGCAAAGAATGCTGTACGATAACAAGGACAAGAGACAATAAGACCGGTGTGAAAAAGATGAGGGAATGAAGCCCCATCAACCGTACACGTTGCTTTATTGTGATTCGATAGATAAGAAAATAACCCTGAGAGTGGGGAGAGATCGAACACGACCATCTGCCAGAGTTTTCCGGTGTAAAACCGCAACAATGGTAGAGCATTCGGCTGTTAACCGAAGGGTTGTAGGTTCGAGCCCTACTCGGGGAGTCAAAGGAACAAAGTTCCTTCAAAAGCCCGTAAACACAGTAGTTTGCGGGCTTTTCATATATAAACAATAAGTGAAAAGATAAGGAAAAACAGACCATTTGCCCGAAAAAGCAGGCAGGTGACTGTTAACCGAAAAATGAAGTAAAAAACAAACCAAAAGAGAAATAAAAAACACAAGAAAAAGAGAAGCAAAAGAAAAAACAAAAGGATAACCGGAACTGCGTTGCTGATATTATTTCGGTTAAGGCGGCCTGACGGCAGATTGATCAGCCCCTTGCCAAGTAGACAAGTGAAATATCTAAAATAATTTATTTTTGATGAAAGATTTCACATCTCATGTAAAGAAGATTCATTTCCAATCTTTATATGGAGTGTTTTCTACACCTCTTTTTTTCAATCCATCAACTATATAATCAAGTATTTTTTTCCATATTCTTCTAAACCAATGGGTATTTCCAAACCATTTAATCAATGTGGGACTAATGGAGTAATACACACGGATAAATATTCGACCATACCAGCTATTTGTAAGGATGTAATCACGATAGCGGCGGAGCGTCCATACAGGTGGACAATCATAAGAACCATATATTGCAGTAGCAATGTAACATCCGCTTTTTTTTGATTTTCCAAAGTCTTTGCTGCATTGATATGATGGGTCATACTTTTTTATTTTTTTGTAATGATCCTCTGCTGAAGGTGGGGTTATCATTCTACAGTTTTCATAGCAGGCAAGAGCGATTTTCCAACATTCACATGCTGTGGCAGAACAAATTGCAGAGTCATCACCATATTTTTCTTCAATAGTGTCGCCAACATCAAACATCATTTTGATTATGGCATTTATACGGTTTAATTTGGTTCTGAGTCCTCTGTCTTGATTATAATCGTCTATTGTAGTTACAAAATAAGTACTTGTCATAGCAGATAATTTTGTGGTAATGTTTGCCATTCCGTTAAGAATTTCGTTTCTTGTAAACAGCTGATTTTTTGACAGCTTTATTGCTTTACAAGCGCATACTCCCATTCGACTACAATTAGATTCAATCTCGGCAGCATTGACGTGAAAACGATTATCTGCATATTCACAGAACATGGAATAGAACGTGGCTTCCCAATCATCATTTTTTTCGGTAAGAATTCTTTCGTAACATTCTTTTGCTTCAGTATAGTTACCGTTTTCCAAAGCATTATGAGCATTTTGATAAAGAACTTCCAGTTGTCGTTTTTTTATTTCATTACTGGCATCGGATTCATTTTTAATGTTTGGGTTCTCCTGTTCCATTGAACTCATGATGTTATTGGCTGAGTTGATAAATTTTTCCAAAGCAATAACTGGAAGTTTTTTTTGAAAAATGACATATTCATATTTTATTCTAATAGCTTCTTCTATGTAACTCAGAAATTCGGCAAGCATTTTTGCAAATCCAGAACCCATGTTAACATCAGTTTTTGATGCACCAACCATAATTAAATTGATTAGTTTATCAGCTACTTGAATTGCCAAATCTTTCAATTCATTTGTTTCGAATAAAAATATATTTTTTCCAGATACCTCAGTTTCAATTCGACTATATGAGGATGCAAAATCTAAAATATTGCTTTTTTCGTCTGAGGAAAACTGTAAATCACGAAGTGACTCTACAAGTATTCCGTGTATAATTTTAGTAACAACATCGGAAGCGTCCATGTTGAAGGGATCATTGCATACTTTATTTGCTTCCTCAAATATAGTTTGGACGATTTGCGTTAGTCGTTCCTTTCCGTTTGTAATATCTATTTCAGGGTCAAAGATTTTGATTTCTGTGCTATTATCAGCAGAATGTGATATTGAAGGCTTCGGTTCATATGTATCATTCATTGCTTCATATAGTGTCATCAATGCGGCAAAATTCATACTGTTAGCAAAATCAGATTCAAAATTGTTTTTCATCCTCTCATTCCTCCTACGATATAAGGGGCATAATGGATTCTCGTATGTCCTGATGTGACATGGGCAGGGGCACACATCGTACCTTTCCAGCCATAGTATGGATCTGCATATCTGTCCTTTCTTAATTTGCGGCATTTGGGACAATGTCTGGGTGTGTTCAGTTTCATTTTCTGATAAAAAGATTGTTCACCAAAACTGAATACAAAGAGCTTGTGACATTCATAACAGTAAAGCGTTTTTGTCTGCATTTATATATTCTCCTTCGTGCTTGGAATAAAGTCTTTTAAATCTACATGAAAGAATTCGGCAAGTTGTTGGAGGGTAAATACTTTCTTTATTCCTTCATTAATGTAGCGGCTTACATTGCGCAAATCGGTTCCGAAATCATCAGCAAATTCCTGCTGGGAAGAATAGTTTTCCTTAATAAGTCTTCTGAGAACATTTCCAGCATATATTTCTGCGTCAATCTTACTCATATAATTCAACACCCCATTTCATTTTAGGTGCAGCGTTAATATGAGCCTGCAAATGTTCTATGCTCTTTCTTTGTGGTATGTGTAGTCCGCCCAGAGCTTCCGACCCTGACAGTATGCTGAGTTTTTTAATTTTTTCATTCGTTTCCCCAAGTTCGCTGTTTGTCTTTGGAACATAGAGATAGTGATAAACATTACCGGATTCATTATCGTTAAAGTCATGAAGCATTCCAAGTATATAAAGTTCATATTCTGGATCATAGTCAGGCTTTTTCTCATCAGACCACAAATAAGCACATCTGTAATTCTTTGCATTTATTACAGATTGTCGTAATTTAGATTTGACATCTGGATATATTAAGACAAATTGTTTTGCAATGTCGGGGTAATCTGCTATATTTGCACATTTCCAAAGTGGAGGAGCAGTGCGTACTTTTATAAAAGAAAAAATGTCTTTATAGGCCTCTTTTTTGTAAATTGGAATAAAGGATTTTAGTATATCATAGTAGAGAGGGATACGGATATAAGCTGTGTCTCGGATTCCAAGGCATGAAACTAAAAAGTTGTAGTCCATAATTTCGCTACTTGTTAGCTCTATATCCCATGTCTTGAAAAAAAGTGCTTTAAATTGGTCAAACATATCAAGATAAGATGTGATCAAATCTTTGAAATGTTCATACTGGAATAAAGTTTCTGTCTTGATTTCTAAATAGGAAAGAGTCTTTCCTTCGTGTTTCAGGTCAGGAAAGTCTATGCTGTATTTGTCAATTAGGTCAAACAATCTCTTTTTTACGTCGTTATAGTCAAATGTAGTTTTCCTTTGCTCTTGCTCATCAGTGTTAAAAATAATTCTGCAAAGATATTCGTTGGCAGGTTCATTAAAATAGCTTTCGTGATATGAGTGATAGAAATCTTTAATCCATTTAAAATAAGGATATTGATTATATCGTTGGCAGATCGTGTTATCATCCATTGTAAGAAGGCTTTCTAATGGTACGCCAAGACACATTGCAGTTCTTTCAATGATCGGCATGACCAGCTTTCCGTTTATAATCATTGGCAATTCAAATTCCTTATTTTCTTCCTCATCATATTCGTTGAAGAAATTCGCATAGGATAAGTCGTACAGTGTAAATGCTTTTTTGATGAATTGGGCAATCTGTTCTGGAGTATTTGTATTTTTCATATAGGCACCCCTTTTTTCTTTATTGTGTCTTGAGCATACCAGAAACAACATTTGATTTCTACGACATTTTTTGGCGTAGCGGTAGTCTCAATTTCATTATAAAAAATTTTTAATCGTTCTGCAATGCGATACTTTTTTCTCAGAATGTATAATTTTGTTATTTCTTAAGATTTTGTCTACGTTGGAGAAAACCGTTTTCAATTCCTTATGGTGATCCCGGAGATTTTTATATGCAGTATATTGGCTGTCTTTTAGTTTTGTCAGCCGTTCCGTTTCCTCTTTCAGCAGCTTCATGGAAGGAATCCTGCCTGCATTGGAGTGCTTTTGAAAGAAATTCCTTGCGATCTCATACAGGAGGATCTCCGTCTGATGTATTTCGCATTCAGTTCCATGCACTTACTGTCAAAGGTGAACGGGTCGCAGTTGATCCCGTCCATGTAGTATTCCTCACGGGGGATCAGCCTGCCGGTTTCATCCAGAATGGGTTTCCTGTATATTCATCATGCTGGAACATGAGATAACGCTGTGCTTCGCCGTAGTCTGCATTTTTACTTGCGATATGTTTCAGTATAGCCACTGAAATCACCTGCCATTTTCAAAACTGAATATTTCATTTCATAAACATCGGCAATGCACTGATGGATGGCCTTTCGCATTTCCTGAGAGTGCAGTCCTCCGGTATTAAAATGCTTTGCGATCTGGTTCAGGTTGTTTCCGACCCTGCCAAATTCAGTGATGAGTTTTTTCAATTCCGGCACGTCGGCCACAATCTCATACTTTAAGATAACCTTTTTATTCATCAGTTGACTTCGGGCATATGCTGCCAAAGGCAGTTTTGCGTTTTTTGCGTCCTCGGACACGATTTCGTATTCTGTATCTGTGAGCCGGAGGTTAATACGATGATGGTGCCGTAATTCATTTTCTTTTCTTGGTCTTGCCATGATTTCCTTTCCCGTGATGGCTGTGACATCACGCTGCGACTATTTATAAATAGGAGCCAAACCGCACATTTGAGAAAATGTGCAGCAAACGAGGGTATGGGGGCGCTAAACGGATGTCCGGTGGACATCCGTTTAGCGCGGACCGGAGCGGAGCGTAGACCGTAATCCCCATCAAGTTTGTATGACGGCCAAAATCACGAAAGTGAGTTTTGAGGCGCTCATGCGAATCTTGCTTTTCAAGTTTGCAAAAAGTCCCTCTATAATTAAAGCCAAATAGAGAAGCAAAGTGGGAAAGGAAAAATGAAAAAAATTAAAATTATTTTGAGATGTCAAGATTTTACCTGAATGTATGACCAACCCGACAATATTTTTTAATTACATATTTACATTATTTGTGGATACTGATTTTGATTAAAAAACGGTTAGGTTTTCCTGTTGTCAAATATCGGATATGCCAAGACAGATATGAAAGTAATACAAAGAATTGTGCTTTCGCTCAATTTTCATGTTGTTTCCTTGACTTTGAACGTGTATAATGAAAATAGTTCGTGACCATTTATTTGGCATGGAAGGAGAACGATATGAGCGTAAGCTATAAGAAACTATGGAAACTCCTGATTGATAGAGATATGAAAAAGAAAGATCTTGCTGCTGCTGCGAATATCAGCACATACACGGTCAACAAGCTGAACCGGGGCGAAAATGTAAATACTGACACGCTGGTAAGCATCTGCAAAGTGCTTGGCTGTACGTTTGATGATATTATGGAGCTTCTTCCTGATGAGAAACCAGAGCGTTCAGGTAAAGGACACAAAGAGTAAAAGGAGATTCGCTTCATGGCAAGACTTGAAGATATAACGGTTGGAAGCCACTTGACGGGCATTGCTGGTAATGAACCTGTCAGTGTCGTAGCTGTCCAATGGTACGG
>CANQHX010000117.1 GCA_947623905.1 uncultured Lachnospiraceae bacterium | reverse complement strand
TCTGTGGGACAAAAAGGGAAACCGCTGGTGTTGTCCATGCTGAGAAAAGGCGGGCTGGACGTGCCGTTTATGTTTCTTCTGGATTCTCTGGCCGGCGCTGATGCCATCGCGTGGGCAACTCCTATCGCGGACTGCGGTGCCATGCTGGTTGGCATTCTCCTGTTTGTGCCGCTATGGAGAAAAATGGGAAAGGTATAGTAAAGATATTTTTTACATTAGCCGATGATATTTGTAAAAAATATCGGCGGGAAGGTATGTTCTTCGATGAAATACTCGATGAGGCTGAAATCGGAGGTAAATAATGAACGAACTTCAGTTAAAGCTATGTGATATTCAGGGAAGACTGTTTGAATTATCTGCTGAAAAGAACTATAACAGTGCCGCATTTGTCAAGGCATTCATGACATCCGATACGGCAAAACAGCTGGACTCTAAATACAATCGTATGCAATGGGCAGGCGAAGAATATCTCCTTGAGGAGGTCGTAGATGCTGCAGGCGATGTACTTGCTGCTGACGGAGAAATATTCTCCAATGATATTTTGTATTGGATCGGTTATATCTACCGTTATTGGCACTACTACAGCGGAGAGAACAGTGCAAAGATCTATAAACAGGCTCCCGTTGAAACAATGAAACGGAATTATATGATGTTTCACACCATGGATCCCGTTCTTGCCATTGAGGATCTGAAAGAGATTCATAGTCAGAAACAATAATTTGTTTTGGAGGTACACTGAAATTCCCTTTGTCAGACAAAAATTTAATGATGAGAAGTAATGATGTGGGCGTCCCTGTATTTGGGGACGCCCTTTTTTACGTGAAAATTATCTTTTTATAAAACGTGAAAAACGTGAATAAAAGTGTTGACATATATTAACGATTGCGCTAATATGGCATTAACGAATGATACCGGTATCTATTTGTTAGAAAAAAACAGGAGGTAACGATATGTTTATTGAAGAAAGACATCAGGCCATATTAGACTGGCTGAAGGAAAAGGGAAGTATTACCAACAGTGATATCCAGGAGCAGTTTGGAGTAAGCTATGATTCCGCTAAGCGTGATCTGCGTCTGCTGGAGGAAAGAGGGCTGTTAAAGCGTACTCATGGCGGGGCTCTGCCGCTGCATCAGGTTGCGCTGGGCCGACCGGAGAAACAAACGGTAAGGGATATTGTTTCTGTCAAGGAGAATTATTTTGCCATTGCTATGAAGGCGGTCTCTATGATAGAAAACAACGATGTGATCTTTCTCACATCTGCCACGGTAGGTTATTTCATGGCACAGAACATTCCGGAACACATCAAGGTCAGGGTGGTCACCAATTCCATTGTGATCGCGGAGGAACTGCGCAAAAAGGACAATGTGAATGTGATCCTTCTGGGCGGGGAGATGGACGGCAAAGGAAACTGTTACGATGCCTTTGCCATTGAGATGGTGAGAAGGCTGCGGTTTGACAAGTGCTTTATCACATCGGCTTTTGTTTCGGCGGAATTTGGCCTTTCTATACAGAAGTCCTCCCACGTCAGTTTTATGAATGCGGTGATGGACAGCGCGAAACAGACTATCGGATTGTTTCCAAAGGAAAAGATCGGGTTTGATTCCATCATCAGCATCTGTCCTGTGGAGAGAATGGACCTCATGATCACAGACTGGGACGCCTCCGAGGAGGATCTGAAGCAGTTTGACGAAAAGGGCGTTGAAATCATGATCGCGGAGCAGACAGACTCGTCCGGGCAGCAGAAGTAGGAGGAAGGTATAGCCTGAGGAAAACAGCGCAGGAGGCGGAAAAGAAAAAAATATTTTACGATATTGACACCATGTCAGAACAATGCTATACTTTGTAGTGACATCATGTCAGAATGGGCTGCGAAAGGGAAGAAATAATGAGGGAAAATTTTTCGATGAAGTATACAAAACTTGGCAGATCTGACCTGGCTGTTTCCCGCATCTGCATGGGCTGCATGGGATTCGGCAACGCGTCCACCGGTCAGCACAGCTGGACGGTGGATGAGGAGCAGACCCGGGAGATCATCAGACATGGTCTTGATCTGGGTATCAATTTTTACGATACCGCTATCGTCTATCAGGACGGCACCAGCGAACAGTATGTGGGCAGGGCGCTGCGGGATTTCGCAAAGCGGGATGACGTTGTGATTGCCACCAAATTTACGCCCCGGACACAGGAGGAGATTGACGCCGGGATAAGCGGTCAGAAGCATATTGAAAATTATCTGAATCAGAGCCTTCAAAATCTCGGTATGGACTATGTGGACCTTTACATCTATCACATGTGGGACTATCACACGCCCATGGAGGAGATCATGGAGGGGCTGCACAATATGGTCAAAGCAGGCAAGACCCGGTACATCGGCATCTCCAACTGCTTCGCCTGGCAGCTTGCCAAGGCCAATTTTTACGCGAGGGAAAATGGCCTGACAGAGTTTGTGTCTGTTCAGGGGCATTATAATCTGATCGCCCGTGAGGAAGAGCGGGAGATGGCGCCCTTCTGCGCCGACCAGAACATCGCCATGACGCCCTACAGCGCCCTTGCAGGCGGGCGGCTCTCCAAGCGTCCCGGCGAAACATCCAGGCGTCTGGAACAGGACGATTATGCCAGATTCAAATACGACGCTACAGCGGAGGCAGACGGAAAGATCATCGCCCGTGTGGCGGAACTGGCCGATCGGCGCGGCGTTACTATGACAGAAATTTCCCTCGCGTGGCTGCTGACAAAAGTGACCGCTCCGGTAGTGGGCACCACGAAGTTTTCCCATGTGGAAGGCGCGGCAAAGGCCGTGGAGCTGGAGCTGACACAGGATGAGATCCGTTATCTGGAGGAATTGTATGTGCCCCACGCCCTTGTGGGCGTTATGGCCCAGAACGGAAAACAGAAGGCAGGAAATGTAGTTTGAGATAGGAGGTTTTAGACATGGCACTGAAAAGCAAATTGGGGTTTGGCATGATGCGCCTGCCCGTAAGATCAGGTGATCCCACAGATTTTGATTACGAACAGTTGTTTCAGATGGTAGATACGTTTTTGGAGGCGGGCTATAACTATTTTGATACGAGCTACGTCTATCACAACGGCAAGAGCGAGGAAGCCGTCCGCAAAGCCGTGATAGAGCGGCATCCCAGGGAGAGCGTCCTGATCGCTACAAAGTTCCCTACGTTCGACCTGAAAGCGGAAGAGGAGATCGAGCCCATTTTTGCGCGGCAGCTGGAGAACCTGGGCGTGGATTACATTGATTATTATCTGCTCCACAATTTCCAGACCGTCTACTATGACGGAGTGGACGGCAAAGGCGGCGTTGTCAAGACCTGTCACCTTATCGACCATGCATTGAAATGGAAAGCGGACGGAAAAATTAAACACTTGGGCTTTTCCTTCCATTCCTCACCGGAGCTTCTGGACCGGATCCTGACCGAACATTCGGAATTTGAATTTGTGCAGATCCCGGTGAATTATCTGGATTGGGACAGCGAGCTGGTACGGGCCCGGGAAGCCTATGAAGTGATCCGCAGACACGACAAATTGGTGGTCATCATGGAGCCGGTCAAGGGCGGTGGTCTGTCCATGGTGCCGGAAAAGGTGAAGGAACGGCTGCAGGAGATGGACGCAGACGCTTCCATCGCGTCCTGGGCCATGCGGTTTACCGGCGGACTGGACGGCGTGATCTGCAACCTGTCCGGTATGTCTACGCTGGAGCAGGTGAAGGACAATATCCACACGGTACAGAACTTAGATCCTCTGACAGAGGAGGAAAAGGAGCAGCTTCTCAGCGAGGTGGTGCGCCTTTACAAAGAGGCAGGTCCCTGCGGCGCGGATCTCAGCCGGTATGCAGGACTGACTTTTCACGGCGCGGCTGTCACCGCCATCATGGAGGGATACAGCGTGTGCCAGCTTCAGCCTGATCCGGGCTTTTCCGATGAGAACAATTACTTCAAGAACGTGGTGGCGGAAAAGGCCCATCTGGACATATTCGGGGAACTCCCGAAGGAAAAAGTGATCCTTGCGGATGGCACCGATGTAACAGAGGAAGTCCGTGCGGCCGAACAGTGGCTGATACAAAACAGCTTCTAAAGGGAAGGTGTACTTTATAAAAATATCGGCAAATGTATTTTTGGAGGGAAAGATGAAACTTTTTCAACCTGTCACGATCAAATCTATGGTCTGCAAAAACAGGATCTTAAGAAGCGCCACATGGGAGGCATTGTCCGATCATGACGGATATATGTCTGAAAAACAGTTTGCTATCTATCGTGAGCTGGCAAAAAACAAGGTTGGACTGATATGCACAGGCTATGCCCGAATTTGCAGGGATGAATATCCTAACGCTGGCATGATGGGGATTTACGACGACAGTTTTATACCGCAGTACAAAAGGCTTACCGATATGGTGCATGAATATGGCGGGGCGATCATGATGCAGATCGCGTACGGAGGGACAAAAACGACGTACAAGACAGAAGGCCGTATTATTTTTGCGCCCGGCAATATTCCGGAGCGTTCGACAAATTTATCGGGAGTTCCCATGACGGTTTCGGATATACAGGATCTGGTGGGACAGTATGCCGATGCGGCGGAGCGGGTAAAAAGATCGGGTTTTGACGCTGTGGAGATCCACGGAGGCCATTCCTATCTGCTGAATCAGTTTTTAAGTCCGTATTATAATGATCGTGACGATGAGTATGGCGGAAGTCTTGAAAACCGGTATCGGATCGTCGACGAGATAATAAAAGCCATCAGAGAGAAAGTCGGCAATGAATATCCCATTGCTATAAAGATTACATGCTCAGACTTTTTTGAGAATGGATTGTCTTTCCGTGAATCCCTTGCCATTTGCCAGATGCTTGAGCGATCGGGGATCGATCTGATCGAAGTGTCCGGCAACATTCATGGCAAGGCACAAAAGATGATCGGTCAGGAATTTGACGGACATACCATACGGAAAGACGGTTATTTTTATGAATACGCACGTGAGATCGCGGATGCGGTAAAGGTTCCCGTTTATGTGACAGGTGGTTTTGGAAATCCGGAGATCATGGAAACATATCTGCATGAATCGGCGATAGAAGGTTTCGGAATATCAAGAGCGCTGTTGTGCGAGCCCGATCTGGCAGACAGATGGATCAGTGGCGATATGATCCCGGCCAAATGCCTGCACTGCTCACAGTGCCGCACACCGGAAGGAAATTACTGTACGGTATTTCATGGAAAATAGAGGGAAGACCTGATGCAGAGTACCTTAGGGGAGAATAAATCCTGTGGTTTAAGAAAATGCCGATAGGCTGACAGAAACGAGGTGGACGCTGCGTATGAACATCAATAATATCAATTTTACTTCCTTTATCCGTGTCGCGGAGGCAGGCAGCTTTAATAAGGCCGCCGAGGATTTATATATCACTTCCACCGCGCTGATCAAACAGATCAATCTGCTGGAAAACGATCTGGGTGTGCGTCTCTTTGAACGGACGCATCGGGGACTGACACTGACGAAAGCCGGTGAGTCTCTATACAAAGACGCCAAGTACATAACGGAATACTGCCGGGAAGCGGTCGAGCGCGCAAGAAGCGCGGAGCGTCAACAGGAGCAGGTGATCCGCATCGGTACTTCCCCTATTATGCCCGCCCAGATGCTGATGGATCTGTGGCCGAAGATCCACGACCATTGTGCCGATGTGAGCTTTAAGCTGGTTCCCTTTGAAAACACCTCGGACAATGCCAGAGAGATCCTGAAAAACTTAGGGCGGAACATTGATGTCGTCACCGGTTTTGTGGACGAGCTTCTCATGAGCCAAAGGAATTGCCAGGGACTGCTGATCGAAAATGAGCCGCTTTGCTGCGCGGTGTCCATCTATCACCCGCTGGCATCAAAAGAGAAACTGACGGTGCAGGATCTATATGGGAAAGACCTGATGATGGTCCATCGCGGGTGGTGCCGTCATATGGACGACCTGCGGGATGATCTGACGGAACACCATCCACAGATCAACCTCGTGAATTTTGATCTATACGATGTGGGCGTGTTCAATCAGTGTGAGGAAAATAAGGACATACTGGTAGTCATCAAGAGCTGGAGCATGGTGCATCCGCTGATGCGCGTGATCCCGGTAGAGTGGGATCATGTCATGCC
>CANQHX010000116.1 GCA_947623905.1 uncultured Lachnospiraceae bacterium | reverse complement strand
AAAAGCTGCAAACTCGCGCTTGTTGTGTGCGTTTAAGCAGATGAGATTGAGCGCTCAGACAGTGCAGCGTTTCTGCCAGACACAAATTTCTGCCAGCTAACAAGTACTTTCGCTCCTCGAAAACGCAGAACAATCGGAGTATCTGCCCTACACCCCTGCTCTCTGTCATCCTATCAGTATACAATCTATCAGTTATGTAATTTTTCGGCGAACAAATGTGGAGCCAGGACGCGCTGATGGGGAACATTTGAAAAGAGCGGTTGAAAGGTTGCCGATGCCCCGGCGGCTGCGGCGCACTGTCTGAGCCGGCCGCAGGCCGGCGAGTTTGCGGCCGCAGCCGGAAAGGGGCGCGGTAACCTTACCGCTTCTTTTCACCGTTTCCCATCAACGCGCCCTGGGCTACATATGTGCCCTCGAAAAACACACACATCGGGAGGAAAAGATCATGGGAATGGAACTCTGGAGAGAAAAGGCTCAGGTGCTCATCGAGGCCCTGCCTTACATACAGCGCTACAACGGCAAGACCATCGTGGTGAAGTACGGCGGCAGCGCCATGGTGGACCGGCAGCTGCAGCAGTCGGTGATCACCGACGTGGCTCTGCTGAAGCTGGTGGGCTTTAAGCCTATCATCGTTCACGGCGGCGGCAAGGAGATCAGCCGGTGGGTGGAGAAGGCCGGCATGGAGCCCAGGTTTATCAACGGCCTGCGGGTGACGGACGCCCCCACCATGGAGATCGCCGAGATGGTGCTGAACCGGGTGAACAAGGGTCTTGTGCAGATGATGGAGAGCCTCGGCCTCAGGGCCGTGGGCATCAGCGGCAAGGACGGCGGCACCCTGCGGGTAAAGAAAAAGCTGTCCAACGGCCAGGACATCGGTTATGTGGGAGAGGTGACTTCTCTGAACACAGAGCTGCTCCAGACACTCATGGACAACGATTTCATCCCCGTGGTATGTCCCATCGGCATGGACGATCAGTTCCAGACATACAATATCAACGCGGATGACGCCGCCTGCGCCATCGCCACCGCCGTAGGCGCGGAAAAGCTGGCGTTCCTTTCCGATATCGAAGGGGTTTACGCGGATCCCCTGAAGCCGGAGACGCTGATCTCCCGGCTCACGGTGACCCAGGCCCGGGAATTTATCAGCAACGGCAATGTGGGAGGGGGCATGCTGCCCAAGCTCCAGAACTGCATTGACGCGGTGGAGCAGAGCGTGTCCAGAGTCCACATCCTGGACGGGCGCATCGAGCACTGCCTGCTGCTGGAGATATTTACCAATAAAGGGATCGGCACCGCTATCGTGCGGGACGACGACATGAAATAAGATAGGAGAATGGCGATGAATACCATGAAACAGACCATTGAGGCGGCGGAAAATGTGCTGCTCCATACATACAACCGGTATCAGATCGTGTTGGACAGGGGCGAGGGCGTCAAACTCTTCGACACGGAAGGGAAGGAATATCTGGACTTCTTTGCCGGTATTGCCGTATCTGCCCTGGGCTACGGCAACAAAGCGCTCAGCGGCGCCATCAAAGACCAAGTGGATAAGCTGATGCACACCTCCAATTATTTTTACAGCGTGCCTGCCATGGAGGCGGGAAAAAAGCTGGCGAAGGCTTCCGGCATGGACCGGGTGTTTTTTACCAACAGCGGCACGGAGGCCATTGAAGGGGCTATAAAGGCGGCAAAAAAATACGCTTACACCAGAGACGGCCACGGCGGTTTTGAGATCATTGCCATGGAAAGATCCTTTCACGGCCGGTCCGTGGGCGCTCTGTCTGTTACCGGGAACGCCCATTACCGGGAGCCCTTCGAGCCCCTTATGGGCGGAGTGAAGTTTGCCGTGTTCAACGATATTGACAGCGTGAAAGCCCAGGTGACGGACAGAACCTGCGCCATTATCATGGAAACGGTCCAGGGAGAAGGAGGCATTTATCCTGCTGATCCCGATTTCCTGCGGCAGGTGCGGGCGTTGTGCGATGAGAAGGACATCCTGCTCATCCTGGACGAGATCCAGTGCGGCATGGGCCGTACCGGGAATATGTTTGCCTATCAGGGGTACGGCATCCGGCCGGATATCATGACCTGCGCCAAGGCCCTTGGCTGCGGCGTGCCGGTGGGCGCCTTTGCCATGACCGGGCGGGTGGCCGAAAAGTCTCTGGCTCCCGGCGACCACGGCACCACCTACGGCGGCAATCCCCTTGTGTGCGCCGCTGTCAGCGAAGTATTTGATCAGTTTGAAGAGCTGCATATACTGGAAAACGTGCGGGAGACGGGCGCGTACCTCAGGGACAGGCTGGAGAAGCTGGCCGGCGCTGTTCCTTCCATAAAAGAAGTGCGGGGCAAAGGCATGCTCCTTGGCGTGGAATTTGATCATCCGGTGAGCGGGATCATCGCGTACTGCATCGAGCACGGCGTGCTGCTGATCAATTCCGGAGCCAACGTGCTGCGTGTCATTCCGCCTCTTGTCGTCACAAAAGAACACGTGGACCAGATGATCGCCGTGCTGGAAGAGGCGATCCGAAAAGATTCCTAATTATTTTGGAAATATAGTTGTCATATTTGTTGTAATTTGTTAAAATATACTGTGTATGCCATTATGATAACGGATCGTGGTACATACAATGACGGATGAAATGGATATACAGTTTGCTGGCAGGTATACTCCTGCTGAGTATCACAGGATGTCAGCCCCAAAGGGGCGTTACCGTGGAACCGGATGCTCTGGCGGAGGAATGGGAAACGTCCCCGCCGGCAGAGGAGTCGGCGGTGCCCGGAACGATCTGCGTTTATGTATGCGGCGCGGTGGCGCGTCCGGGGGTATACGAATTATCGGAAGGCGCCCGTATCCACCAGGCAGTGGATCTGGCCGGAGGCTTTGCCGAGGGAGCAGATGAGAGCAGCGTCAATCTGGCCGGCATGCTTCAGGACGGACAGCAGGTCACCATTCCCGAGAAAGGAGCGGCATCTCCTTCGGAAAACGGACAGTCCGGCAGGGGGCTTGTGAACATCAACACGGCTGACGCGGCGGCGCTCATGGAGCTGCCGGGCATCGGCCAGGCAAAAGCCGACAGCATCATTGCCTATCGGGAAAACAATGGCGGGTTTCAGGTAAAGGAAGACATTATGAAGGTAAGCGGGATCAAGTCCGCAGCATACGAGAAGATCGCGGATCTGATCACAGTGTAATAGGAGGTCAGTTATGGGACAGAAGGTCTTGGTCGTGGACGATGAGAAGTTGATTGTGAAGGGCATCCGGTTTGCCCTGGAGCAGGATGATTTTGAAGTGGAATGTGCATATGACGGCGAGGAAGCCCTGGAAAAGGCAAAGGCCGATCATTATGACATTATTCTGCTGGACGTGATGCTTCCCAAGATGGACGGCCTGGAGGTCTGCCAGCAGATCAGGGAGTTTTCCATGGTGCCCATCATCATGCTCACGGCAAAGGGCGAGGACATGGACAAGATCCTGGGACTGGAGTACGGAGCTGACGATTACATTACCAAGCCCTTTAATATACTGGAGGTCAAAGCCCGTCTGAAAGCCATCCTGCGGCGTGTGAAAGCCAGGGACACCAAAGAAGAGGTGAAGGTGGTGGAGGTCGGCGACCTGAAGCTGGACTGCGAGAGCCGGCGCGCCTACGTAAAGGGAAAAGAGATCAATCTTACCGCCAAGGAATTTGATGTGCTGGAGCTGCTGGTGTTCAATCCCAACAAAGTGTACAGCCGTGAAAATCTGCTGAATATCGTGTGGGGGTATGAATATCCCGGCGATGTGCGGACGGTAGACGTGCATATCCGCCGGCTGCGGGAGAAGATCGAAGAAAATCCCAGTGAACCGAAATACGTACACACGAAATGGGGCGTTGGCTATTATTTCCAGAATTAAACCAAAACTGAGCTTACTTCACAATTATCAGTTCATTATTGTTCTATTGCTTATCATTTTCGGTCTGACTCCGGCATTTGTGCTGGAGTCAACCATTCTCAGCCGGTATGAGGAGCGGGCTGTCTCCAACCGTATCGTGAATGTGCGGACCCAGGCGGATATCCTTGCCAGGGGGATCAGCAACTCCGATTACCTGAAAAATCCGGAAGATAACGTGGTCAATGCCCAGCTGCAGCAGCTGGCTACTTTTTATGACGGCCGCATCCTTGTGGTAAACAGGGATTATAGAGTGGTCTATGATACATATGATAAAAGTACGGGCAAATATATCGTATCCAGTGATGTGATGCAGTCCTTTCAGGGAACAGAGTACAGCTATCACAGCCGTTCGGACCGCTATGTGGAGATGACGGTTCCGGTGATCGTGTCCGCCGGCCAGGGGGACGGCAGCGGGAACATCCGGATCGTAGGACTGCTTGTCATCAGTTTTTCCACCCAGTCGGTGGCGGACAGCATGGAGAGTATCCAGCGGAGCGCTCTCGTAGTAAAGATCATCCTGATCTTCTGCGTTCTGGGAGCGGCGGTGCTGGCCGGATTTATGCTCCTTCGGCCGCTGCGGACCCTTCGCAGGAGCATGGAGGCCTACAACGACGGGCTGGAGGACGTGGTGGCGGAAACCGGTCCCAGAGAGATCCGGGGCATTGCGGAGGTGTTCAACCGTATCGCTGCCCGCATGAAGACGCTGGATGATTCCCGCCAGGAATTTGTGTCCAATGTGTCCCATGAGCTGAAGACGCCTATCACTTCCATGAAGGTGCTGGCGGAGTCCCTGCTCTCCCAGGAGGATGTCCCTGTTGAGCTGTACAAGGAGTTTATGCAGGACATTGCCGCTGAGGTAGACAGAGAGAGCACGATCATACAGGATCTGCTGGAGATGGTGCGCATGGACCGCACGGAAGTGCAGATGAACATCGTGCCGGTGAACATCAATGAACTGCTGGAGGCTATCCTGAAACGGTTGGCGCCCATCGCGGAGAAGAGCAGCATAGAACTGGTGCTGTACAGCCGCTGCCAGGTGGTGGCGGACGCGGACGAAGTGAAGCTGACTCTTGCCCTGTCCAATTTTATTGAAAACGGCATTAAGTATAATAAGGAAAACGGATATGTCCATGTGACCCTGGACGCGGATTACAAGAGCTTTATCGTGACGGTGGAGGATTCCGGCATCGGTATCCCCAAGGAAGATCTCGGACAGATCTTCGAGCGTTTCTTCCGGGTGGACAAATCGCATTCCAGAGAGATCGGCGGCACCGGCCTTGGCCTTGCCATCGCCCGAAACGCCATATTGCTTCACAGAGGTTCCGTGCAGGTGGACAGCGAAGTGGGAAAAGGAACAACGTTTACCATACAGATCCCCCTTACCTACGTAGCGCCGGCGCCTCAGAAGTAAGGAGGGCGGAATGGATATGAAAATGAAAAAACTGCTTTTTATGCTGCCGCTCTTGCTTGCGGTCCTTCTGGCCGCGGGCTGCGACCGGGAGCCCCGGGAGCGGACGCTGGAGCCGTCCCAGTGCAAGGTGTATTATTCCAATACCGCCGGCACCGGGGTGGACTGGGTGGCCTGTACGCCGCAGACGGAGAACGGCCCGGCCCGGATCGACGAGCTGTTGGAGCAGCTGGACAGCATACCGGAGGAACGGGACTTAAAGCTTACCAAGCCGGAGGTGGTGGCGCTCAATGCCCACACGTTAAAGGACGGTAACCTGCAGCTGGATTTCGGAGAAAACTACGGGGAGGTAATGGACGCCGAGGAGGATATGCTGCTGCGGACGGCTTACGTTCTGACGCTCACCCAGGTCGACGGCGTGGATACGGTGGAATTTCTTTCCGGCGGCGTGCCGCTGAAAGATTCGGAGGGAAAGCCCCTGCCGCCCGCGTCGGCTGATGATTTTATCACCAGCACCAGGGAGGAGATCAACGCGTACAACAGCGAGACCTACACCATATACTTTGCCGGGAGCAGCGGGGACAAGCTTGTGGAAAAGAAGGTGTCCGGCATATACAGCACCAGCATCGCCCCGGAACGGATCGTCATGGACGCCATTATGGCCGGCCCCGACGACCAGCAGATGAAACAAGTGATCCCCGAAGGAACGAAACTGTTGTCCGTGTCCGCAGTAGACGGCATCTGCTACGTGAATTTCACGGAACAGTTTTTGCAGCCCATGCCGGATGTGACCCAGAAGGCATCTATTTACGCCATTGTCAATTCTCTGTGTGAACTGGACGGAGTGGAACAGGTCCAGTTTTCCATCAATGGGGAAGTGAACAGAGAAATCGTCCAGGAACTGAACCTGGGATCGCCTTTTACTTTTAACGACGACATTGTAGAGGAGGAATAAGTTGAGAAGTCGTAAAAACCCAGTATTTATGCGGGTTTGCAGACTTTCGAGAGGTCTTTTGATAACAAT
>CANQHX010000115.1 GCA_947623905.1 uncultured Lachnospiraceae bacterium | reverse complement strand
CCTGCGGACGCGCTGGATCAGACTCTCTCCTGGGAAAGCTCGGATCATGACGTGGTCACCGTGGATCGCAGCGGCCGCCTGACGGCAGTAGCACCGGGTATCGCAGAAGTAACCGTCAACACAGTCAACGGAAAGGAAGCAGTCTGCAATGTGACGGTAAAGGAAGCACCGGTGGTGTACGGAGATGTGGACGGCGACAGCAAGATCACTGTGCTGGACGCGCTGAACATATTGAAGGCGGTAGTTGGCATCGCAGAGCTGACAGAGAAACAGAGCGTGGCGGCAGATGTAGATCTGGATGGTGAAGTGGATGTGGGAGACGCCATGTATGTTATGAAATATGTAGCCGGATCAATAAAGCAATTCCCTGCCAATTCTCAGATTTTTTAAGAAATACGGAGCGGTCTGCGACGGGGCGCATGCCAGGATTGGTGTGCGCCCTTTTAAATTTTTACTTGTGGAGCGTCAGGTGTAAGAACCGGCAAAACAGGGCATACTGGATACAAAAAGGAACGGAGATGCCCTATGAAGCTGTTATTTTACAATACGAAGATATACGACCGCCACACCTTTGACGAGCTGCTGCCCAGGTATCCGGCCATCCAGATCGACTATCAGGACGCCCGGTTTGACGAATCCACCGCCGCGCTGGCCCGTGGGTACGACGCCGTCTGTATCTTTGTCAACGATGACGCCAACGCCCGTGCTCTGGAAATACTTAACGGGTGCAATGTAAAGCTGCTGCTGCTCCGGTGCGCCGGCTTCAATCAGGTGGACCTTCAGGCGGCGGCCAAGTACGGCATCACTGTGCTGCGGGTGCCCAGCTATTCCCCCGAGGCGGTGGCGGAGCACGCCATGGCCCTTGCCCTTGCGGCCAACCGCCATGTGCACAAGGCATACGTGAAGGTGCGGGAAAATGATTTCAGCCTGGAGGGCCTGCGGGGCAGGAATTTTTATCAGAAAACGGCAGGCATCATCGGTACGGGAAAGATCGGCAGCGCCATGGCCCGCATCTGCCGGGGATTTGGCATGAACGTCATCGCCTACGATATGTATCCCAACAGGGACCTGGATTTTGTCACTTACGTGACGCTGGACGAACTGCTCTCACAGAGCGACCTGATCTCCCTGCATTGTCCTTTGCTGGACAGCACAAGGCATATGATCGACCGGGAGACCATTCAGAAGATGAAGGACGGCGTGATCCTGGTGAATACTTCCCGGGGCGGTCTTGTGAAGACGGAGGATCTCATCGAGGGTATCCGCGCCAGAAAATTTTTTGCCGTGGGCCTGGACGTGTACGAGGAGGAGAGCCGCAACGTGTACGCGGACCGCTCCAACGACATTATGGAAAATTCCGTCACTGCCCGCCTGCTGTCCTTCCCGAACGTGATCATCACGTCCCATCAGGGTTTTTTTACAAGGGAGGCGCTGGACGCCATCGGCACCACCACCATGGAAAACGCGGTGGCGTATATGAAGGGCGGCAAGATAGATACGGAGGTCCACATGAAAGACTGACGTTTTTGTGCTTGATGCCAAAATACTTTCAAAAATATTCTGCGAAAACTGTCATAAAAAGATTGACTTTTGTGCTGGAACATAGTATACTACACCTTGTCAATACGTACAGCGAAGGGGCTGCAGGCATATGTCTGTGGCCTCTTCTTTTTTTGCGGCGGGAGCGATGGGACATGGGCGTCAGGTTGGAGCGGCTCTGGCAGGAGTCCAGAAAGAAATATAAGATGGAATGTGTGGCGGGGAGCCAGGGGATCCAGACGGTGATCGAATGGGTACATATCATAGAGGATCTGGATGTGGCCGATTTCCTTCACGGGCAGGAGCTTGTGTTCACGACGGGCATCGCCGCAAAAGGAGAGAGCTGGCTGTACGACCTTGTGCGGCGGCTCAGGGAGAACGGCGCGGGAGGTCTGGTGGTCAATCTGGGCCCCTACATCACGTCGATTCCCCGGAATGTGAAAGAATACTGCGAGGACAAGACATTTCCCCTGCTGACCATCCCCTGGGAGGTGCGTCTGGTAGACGTGACCAGAGAGTTCTCTGTCCGCATCAATGAGTATGAGCGGAAGGTGTCCAACCTGCTGGAATGCGTGGAGGACGCCCTTGCCCATCCGGATATGCCGCAGATGTATGAGGAGGATCTGGAGTTTCACGGTTATGAGGCGCAGGGCACGTACCGCGTCCTGATGCTGTATCCCGACTATGGGGAGCTGAATCAGGAGCGGAGAGAGCGGTATGTGCGCATGTGGAAGAGCATGCTGTCCTTTGTCAATGAGAAGATCGTGGTATTCTGCAGGGACGGCGCCTTCTGTTTTCTGCTGTACAATGAAAGCAGCACAGACGTGCAGGGCTGTATCGGCAGGATCCTGCAGCACGGCCGCAGCAGCCAGACGGACATGCGGCTGGCGGTGGGACCTGTGGTAGAGGGGGCGCGCCAGCTCCATTACACCTATGAGCGGGCCAGAAGGACTCTGCGGCTGACGAAAAAGCTGAAGAAAGAACTGCTGTACTATGATGATCTGGGCGTGTACAAGATCGTCATGGAGGTGGGGGACGAGCATGTGCTGTCCGCCTACGTGGACAGCGTGCTGGGCAGGCTCATGGAAAGCGACGCGAAGCGACACACGGAATATGTGGATCTGCTGCGCCAGTATCTGGAGAGCGACTGCAGCATACAGGCCATGGCGGAAAAATATTACTGCCACCGCAACACCGTCTCCTACAACATCCGGAAGATACGGGAGCTGCTGCCCTTCGACCTGCACTCCATGCAGAATCGGACGCAGATACTGCTGGCGTACCAGATCATGGATTTTTTATAAGAAAAACAATAATAATTCGCGGGTATCCTGTGTCTGGCTCAGACTCTTGGAAAGCGCCGGTACTTGAAGAAAAGGCCCGTTATGGGCCTTTTCTTCTTAGTATCCGCTGCGCTTTTCACGAAGCGGGAGCGGGTCTGAACAGACACTGGATGCCCGCGGTTTTTTTGATTATCTTAAAAACATTCGGATCAGCTGCGCCTTCCATCCTGCGTACTTCTGGTACCGGAAGGGCAGGTCGATCCATGTCTTTTTGTCTACGATGCTCTTTTCATGGGTAAACTCGTCAAAGCCTTTCCTGCCGTGGTAGGAGCCCATGCCGCTTTCCCCTACGCCGCCGAATGCCATGCGGCTTGTGGCAAGATGGATGATGGTATCGTTGACGCAGCCGCCGCCAAAGGAGCAGCGGGAGGTGACTTTGCGCACGATGCTCTTGCTGCCGGAGAAAATGTACAGTGCGAGGGGACTGGGATGTGCGTTGATCGTCCCGATCACTTCCTCTATGGAGGTGAAGGTGAGGATGGGCATGACAGGACCGAAGATCTCCTCTCCCATAACGGCGTCCTCCCATGTGACATTGTCCATGACAGTGGGCGCGATCTGCATGGTCTCCGGATTTCCCTGACCGCCGTATACCACTTTTTCAGCATCGATCAGCCCCATGATCCGCTGATAATGCTTTTCGTTGATGATCTTGCCGTAATCAGCATTGTGCAGGGGATCGGAGGTAAACTGCTTGGCGATCTGATCCTTTACCGCGGTGATGAACGCCTCTTTTACATCGGCGTGGACCAGAACATAATCCGGCGCCACACAGGTCTGCCCACAGTTCAGATATTTGCCGAACACGATACGCTTGGCGGCCAGCCGGATATTGGCAGTATTGTCCACGATACAGGGGCTCTTGCCGCCCAGCTCCAGCGTTACGGGAGTCAGGTGCTTTGCCGCCTGGCTCATGACTACCCTGCCTACCTCCTTGCTGCCTGTAAAGAAGATCTTGTCGAATTTGCAGTCCAGAAGCTGGCTGTTTTCCTTTCTGCCGCCGGTGACTACCGCTACATACTCCGGCGGGAAACATTCCCCGATGAGTCTGGCGATAAGGGCGGAAGTGGCGGGAGAGTAGGCGGAAGGCTTCAGGATCGCCGTGTTGCCTGCCGCGATGGCATCGGCCAGGGGCTCTATGGTCAGCATGAAAGGATAATTCCACGGACTCATGATGAGCACGCAGCCGTAAGGCTGCTTCATCACGAAGCTGGAGGCGTGGAAATTGGGAAGGTTGGTGGGCACCCGCCGGTCGGCGGCATACCGCCTGCAGTGGGAGATCATAAAAGAGAGCTCCGACAGCACCAGTCCCGTCTCGCACATGTAGGCTTCCATGGAGCTCTTGCCCAGGTCTGCCTGCAGGGCGGCGCTGATCTTGCGTTCATTGGTCTTGACAGCGTGGTACAGTTTTTTCAGGGCATGGATCCGCCGGTTGACGTCCATGGTCATTCCCGTGGCAAAATAGGCTTTCTGTTTTCGGATCAGTTCATTGACATCCATTATCATAACCTCCATTCCGGAACGGCGGCGCCGCGGGACCGTGAGGATCCCGGGAGCGTTCCGCTCTCTCATCAGTCATCCTTGCGGATATTATATCAGTCGTCCTTGCGGATCTTATAATACATATTTTCCAGCTCGTACCGGTCCATGAGCACCGGCACGGGGTACAGGGGATTGGACTCCTTCGCCGCGTGGACGGCAAGCTGGGGAATGTCTTCGATGCGGATGCCCTCCAGCTTTTCGGGAATGTCCATGGCCTTGTTCATATGCTTTACCCAGGCGATGAACTGTCGGGCAGCCTTGTGATCGTTTGTCTCCGTCAGCAGGCCGCTTTTCCGGCCCAGCTCCGCCAGCTTGCCTTCTATGAACGATCCGTATTCTTCAAGGAAATAGGGCAGGATCACCGCGTTGGCCAGGCCGTGGGGAATGTTGTACCGGCCGCCCAGGGAATGGGCTACGCCGTGGACATATCCCACGTAGGAGACGGTAAAGGCGCATCCGGCAAAGTACGCGGCCCGCTGCATGCCGTCTCTGGCTTTTAAGTTGGAGCCGTCTTCATATGCCTTCAGCAGATAACGGTTGATGAGCTTCACCGCTTCCACGGCCATGGCTCTTGTATGCTCCGTGGTGGACCGGCCGATGTAAGCCTCCACCGCGTGGGTGAGGGCGTCCATGCCGGTGGTAGCGGTAAGCTGCTTCGGCAGTCCCTCTGTCACGTGGGGACTGAGCATGGCGTAGTGGGGAATAAGACAAAAGGCGTTGATGGGATACTTGTGCCGCGTCTCATCATCGGTGATCACTGCCGCTAGGGTAGTCTCGCTGCCGGTACCGGCGGTGGTGGGCACCGCGATGAACAGGGGCAGCTTTTTCCAGATGCGAAGCACGCCCTTCATGCTGCCCACGGTACGCTTCGGGTTGACGATGCGGGCTCCGGCAGCCTTGGCGCAGTCCATGGCGCTGCCGCCGCCAAAGCCGATCAGGGCGTCGCAGTGTTTGTCTATGTACATCCGCCGGGCGGCCTCCACATTGGACACCGTGGGATTGGCCACCGTATCCTTGTAGATGGCGTAGTAAATGCCGGCGCCCCTCAGCGCCCTTTCCAGATCCTTTACGATACCTGTGTCGTATACGCCCTGGTCAGTGACGATGAGCACCCGCCGTTTGCCCTTCGCCAGCAGCAGCCGGGCGCAGGCAGTCTCGCTCTTGATGAGCTTCGGTTCTCTGTAAGGCAAAATGGGAATGGCAGCGCGGAACACCGCCTGATAGGTGCGGCAGAATAGTTTATAAAAAATGTTCATAAAGCCTCCATATAAGTGTATAAGATCATTTTACAGCATGGTCAGCAATGACCGTACTCATTATAAGTTTTTCGGAAGGGGAAGTCAACAGTTCACTGACTGAACATTTTGCATCATCACTGACCAAACATTTTGCGCTATCACTGACTGAACATTTTGCGCCAAACATTCTGGAATCATGGATGCAGCCGTGGTATAATAAAAACAGCAATGATAAAGAGCGGAAAGGACGCATATGATCGCACAATTATCTGCCGAGCTTGCTATAAAGCCATGGCAGGCGGAGGCAGCGGTAAAACTCATAGATGAAGGCAATACCATACCGTTTATCGCCAGGTACCGCAAGGAGGCCACCGGGGAGCTGTCCGACGAGACGCTGCGGAAGCTCTGGGAGCGGCTCGCCTATCTGCGGAGCCTTGAGGAGCGGAAGGATACCATACTCCGCACCATTGAGGAATTGGGACTTTTGACGCCGGAGCTGAAGGACCGGATCCGGCAGGCGAAGACACTCGTGGAGGCGGAGGATCTGTACCGGCCTTACCGTCCCAAAAAAAAGACCAGGGGCATGGCGGCCAGGGAAAAAGGGCTGGAGCCGCTGGCATTGGACATCCTGCGCCACAGGATCAGCGGTTCTGTGGAACAGGCAGCAGAATATTATGTAAACCCGGAAAAGGGTGTGGACAGCCCGGAGGCGGCCATTGACGGCGCGGT
>CANQHX010000114.1 GCA_947623905.1 uncultured Lachnospiraceae bacterium | reverse complement strand
TCTTCTACCGCTTTATCGGCAAAATCGAATGACACATCTTGAGATACCCAACAATATCTTTAACTAAGGGAAACGGGGCTCAGTATGCCCGATATATCCAGGCTGAACGAACTTTCGCAGCATTTCAACGTGTCTGTTGATGAGATTTTAGGCAACAATCGCATGGGTGAAATTACCGAAAAGTTGCTGCAAAATCAACCGATTGAACATGTCACTCTTGAAGAAGTGGAAGAAGTGACACCGATCTTACACGAACAGGAGGTCGACACGCTGGTCGGTTATGTAGATGAGAACGAGGTGCGCGTGAAAGATATTGCCTCTGTCGCTCCGTTTTTAAGTCAGAAATTTCTGGATGAATTTGCGAAAAAATTAGTGGCGCAGCATGGATTATATTGGATCCTTCCGATCGCCCCGTTTCTCAGCGTGCAATGCATAGACGAAGAAGCCGAAATGGTATTCAAGCAAACGGGGGACCTCGGTAAGGTCGCATGCATAGCTCCCTTTATCAGCAAACAATCTTTGGAACGCCTGATTGATTCGGCTTATCAAAAAAGCGGAAAGCTCGATTCTATTAAATGTGTTGCGTCCTTTATTTGTTTTGATAAACTCGGCGAGATAGCCATGAACGCCTACAATGAGGGCGGAATAAATGCCGTCTTGCCGATCGCGCCTTTTTTGCGCACAGATATGTTAAATACCATGGCAAAAGATGCGCTGGATAAATACGGGCTTCCCGGTATAGCTCCGATCATGCCCTTTATCGACGGCAAAATCGTAGAAGAATATATCGCGGGAAAACGTGTAAATTGATTTCTCTGTTTTCTGCGTCATAAAATTTGACCGTTTTATCGCACTCGCGTATTCAAATTATTAAAAGCAGGCAGAAAATAGTGTCATGGCGCTATGGTCTGCCTGCTTTATCCTGCAGCTTTCTGGCCGCCGAATATCTCCTTTGCGAGTATTCGACGGAGATAACTTCAAACTATCGGATTTCTTCCTCAGCAAAGTCCTTGTAGTAAATATCGCTGCAGAGTATCCTTTACGGATTGGCGATAAATTTTATATAATGCTCCACAACCTCTTTCTGAACTGCCGGCGGATACATTAAAACCGTGTATACATTTCCTGATTTGCTTGCCTTTTCAACGCTGACAATCCCTTTGGAAATCCCTGATTCTGTCTGAATCTGAACAGTTCTGCCTTCAATCTGCCTTTCCTCAACATATCCCATTTGTATCAGAAACCGGAAAATATCTGTTCCAAATATACGTTTTACATTATCCGCAGTTGTAATCCTGTTCAACTCATCCCTAATCTCAGACAATAGATAAAGATCTTTGTACTCAAAATCATCGCCATCCTCCGGGTTAAGACAGAACGGTCCTTTTTGTTTCCTGCGTCTTTTCCCTGACCTTATCTTCTCTTCCGTAACATCTCCATTATCTTCTGCGCTTGTGATCGAATCCGGATTGTCTTCCAGAAACATGGTTATCGTCTCAACAAACCTGCTGCCGTATTTATTGTATTTTGCCTCGCCCACACCGGATACGCTCAGCATAGCGGCTCTGTCACGCGGCGTTTTGACACTCATATCTATAAGAGTCCTGTCACTGAAGATAATATACGGCGGCATGCCCTCTTCTCTGGCGATCGTCAGCCGAAGTTTCCGAAGAATATCAAACAGTTCATATCCGGCTTTTGTAAGAATATCCGTACTTTTCCTGCTGCGTCCTGTTGTCTGCCGTTCAGGCTCCCTGTTCTTGTATGTTCGAACCAGAACACGTGTATTTGAATCTTTAAGCGGACCTATGTTACCCATACGGATCACACTGTATTTGTCCGCTGTCTGATAAAGATACCCGTCCGTGATCATCTGACTGATAAGCAGTCGGAGTTCGGCTTCGGAACGATGCTTCAAAGCACCATATGTTTTATAGTCTGTTGCGCCGACTTCCTTTAATCTGGCTCTGTTGGCGCCAAGAAGCGTGCCAAGAATGATATGCAGGCCATATCTTCCTCTGGTCTCATAAACACAGTTGATAACCTTCTTTGCATCCTCCGTCATATCGTTTTCTACAAACTCCCGATGACAGTTTCCACAGCTGTCACATGGCGTCTCCCGTTTCTCCCCAAAGTATGCAAGTATGTAATTTCTAAGACATCCGGATGTTCTGCAGTAGCCTTCCATGGTCTGAAGTCTTCTTGCATCACGCTGTTTGATCAGTTCAATATCTTCATTGGGAATATCCGTAAAGTCTTTGTGATCGAGCAGGAACTTATTTATCATAACGTCCTGTGCGGAAAAGAGCAGAATACACTGTGATGGTCCGCCGTCTCTTCCTGCCCGGCCAGCCTCCTGATAATAATTTTCCATACTCTGGGGCATATTGTAATGAATAACAAATCTGACGTTGGATTTGTCGATTCCCATTCCAAACGCGTTTGTTGCAACGATCACCGGCAATCTGTCATATATGAAACAATCCTGATTTTCTTTTCTGTCTTCACTATTCATTCCGGCATGATATTTTGCCACTGGTATTCCGGCGCCGGAAAGCAGTTCATGCAATGTATCTACATTCTTTCTTGTGGCGCAGTATATGATCCCGCTGTCGTCCGGATGCTTTTTGATATAATCCACAACATAGTCATCCTTCTTTTTAATCATCTCCACATCAAAATAGAGGTTTTCCCGGTCAAAGCCCGTGACGACTACCCTCGGTTTCTGAAGCTTCAGCACACAGGAAATATCGGTTTTTACTTCCTCCGTAGCAGTCGCGGTAAATGCGCTTACGACAGGCCTTCTTTGCAAAGCATCTATAAATTCTACGATCTTAAGATAACTCGGTCTGAAATCCTGTCCCCACTGAGAGATACAGTGTGCTTCATCAACAGTTACCATCGAAATCTCTGTCTTGCTGACAAAATCCGTAAATTCATAACTTTCCAGACGTTCCGGTGCCACATACAGAAGCTTATACGCTCCTTTCGATGCTTTGGAATATACCCTCCCTATCTGTCTTTCCGTCAAGGATGAATTGATATATCCTGCATGTATCCCGGCTTCGTTTAAAGCTTTGACCTGATCCTGCATAAGGGATATGAGCGGCGATATAACGATCGTAATCCCCGGCAGAAGCATTGCCGGCACCTGATAGCAGACAGATTTCCCCGCTCCGGTGGGCATGATCGCCAATATATCTTTTCCGGCAAGGATAGCATCAATAATTTTCTCCTGTCCGGGCTTATAGGAATCATATCCGAAATATCTTTTTAATACGTCTTTTGCATCCATGTTTCATTTATTTTGCTGTTTGAAGCAGCGTTTTTCCCTTTCAAATCCATTCAAATAAATATTTCTTCCGTTTTTATATGGAGCATCCCGGCATTGTGACGACGCAGGCGCGAATACCGTCACCACTCCTGCATTTTAGCATCAGTGCCAAACGTCATTTCCAAAAGTTCCGCCGCAATATCCTTACTGCAGACCCTCATCAGATTGTCCTCAGCATCTTCCTTTGACAGCAGGTTCATACTTCCATACCAGACTATTTCATTATCGATCACCGCATAATGCTCACATGAATCTTCAGCCAGACGGATCTCAAATCCAGTTTTACGAAGACGTTCCATAAGCTCCATTCGCACATCATCCCTACCATACTTATAAGCATCGGGATGCCAGGTAACAATTGTCACTTTAACTCCTGCCTCCTGACGCTTGCTAAGAACCGTTATGATACGATTTACTTTCTGATTGTTTAATCTGGGGCTGGATACTATAACCCCTGCTTTAGCCTGTTCAAGATCTCTCCAGTAAGTCTCTGCATAGTTGTCAATGTCATAGATCGCATTTGCCTTCTGCTTTTCTCCGTCCATGCTGACGCAAAGCTCATATCCGATCTTTTTATATGCCTTCAGCCTTGCAGCGTACATCTTGTCAAACTTCGGAATATGACTGTCTACGTAATCATACACTATGACATTTTCTTTGCCCTCATAATCGCGGTTGAGACGACCAACATACTGCTCAACCACATTCTCTCCTGAAACCGGAGTTGCCATGAACAGCGTATCAAGCCTCGGAAAATCAAACCCCTCTCCAAGCAACGATCCCGTACCTACAAGGATAAGACTGTCTGAGTCAGCCACTGCATTCAGCTCTTCCACCTGTGCCCTGCGTGCTTTTGTACCATTTGAGCCAGTCAACAAAATCAGCCTGTCAGCATATTTTTTTAGCATCTCGGCCAGTTTCTTTGCATGGTCAACATATTTCGTTAATACGACCGGGGTTCGACCGGCTTTCACACAGTTAGCAACATCGCCGATTATCTGTTTATCACGAACATCATTATTCCTTATCAGTTCATAAGCGTCATTGCCATACGGCGTCTTCGACAAGTGATGATACTTTACCGTCCGTGTGAAGCGAGGGTATACCAGATGATCAATATTTTGCTCCTCAGCTCTATCTTTTGCTGTAAACCTGTACCGGATGGGTCCAAGCAGAAACTCATTTATCTTTTCTTTACCATCTCCACGTTTCGGTGTCGCTGTCACCCCGTACACATACCTCGCATTAATCTCCTGAAGCACCTCTATTGCACTGTCCGAAGCGGCATGGTGACATTCATCAAAATATACCTGCGCATACTCCTTAAGCATTGGATGAAAGCCATCTTTCTTCTTTAGGGAGCGTATCATTGCCACATCCACTATGCCTGTCAGGGTATCGTGTGCCCCCTGAAGATTTCCGATCGGTGATTTCCTCTTTTTCTTTCGTCCCGTCTTCGTTTGGTATTCCGGCAGTTCCTCATCTATATCCAGGAATTCATCCAGCCGTTTAAGCCATTGATTCATCAGATTCACCCGGTCTACAAGTATCAAGGTATTTGCGCCTCTTCGTGCGATCATATTGCAGCATACCACTGTCTTGCCGAAAGCAGTTGCGGCATGCAATATGCCGGTTTCATTTTCAAGCATTGCCTCAACGGCCAGTATCTGTGATCCCTTTAAATTCCCCTTAAATGAAACTTTGATCTTGCGGCCGTCGGATCTTTTATCCTCTATTTCATATCTGACCCCGGCCTGATCGAATCGTTTTAGGATCTCTTCCCTGAGTCCGCGCGGCAGTACAATATATTTACCCTCGTCATTTCCAAGATAAATAAATCTGGACTCGTCATAATTGGGCATATCCATTGCCTGATTCTGGAAATATTGTTTGTTCGAAAATGTTGCCATTCGCCGCAGCTGCCGCTTTACCTTATTGGACATTCCAGAGGGATCTATGTAAATACGATCGGCCAACACGATGTGAACAGTACCTTTCACACCATCTGCATCAAACTCAGGATGCTTATCCCATGGAGCACCGTTACCATCATCTCCGCCTGTATAACCCATGTTGTACCATGAAGAAAGGTACCCTTCTATCTCCTGCCTGGTCAACCGTTTTGTACCAGCCAACATTTTTAGCTGATTTTCATATGCGTTCCAGTTTTCGTCAACAAAAGCACTGTTTCCCGCTTTCAAAGCCATCCCCTGCAGTGGAAGTGCAATGACATTTCCAAGCCCTCCTTCTGGAAGAACGTCCTGAGTCGGTATCATGCGGTCATAGTACTTGAAAGACTTAAGATTTACCAATTCTGCGCCTTTTTCAAGCAGCGCAAAACCAAATCGCCTTGCCAGTCTGGCAGGGATCATCTCCTTAAAAAATATCCACAGATGCGCACCATGTCCTGATCTTGACCGTTCCACCACAGCATCCACATCCAGTTTTTTGCAAATGCGGCGCAGAGCATTTACCTCTTCTTTCCATCTGTCATCAACATTTGCATGGTCATCTTGTTCCGCACCTTTTGCGTGATTGTCAAAATCAAATACAAGCAACTGGCAATGATTATTCTCCAACATCGGATATATTGCTACCACATCATTACCGTTTGGATCCACACCGTTCATATGTGCTTTTATCAACGGAAGTGTAACCGGCTTATATGCCCTCAGTTCACAATCCTTGCATCGAATCCCGTCTTTTTTCTGTATATGACAGTTTCGATCCCAGCGATTAAAACACTGTGTGTAATACCCGTTTTTTCCTGTCTTTGGATTGGTATAACGAAGGTCATACACATCCTTCCGTCCACGACAAAACAGCATAAAGAAATCACTTGCGATCTTATCCGTAACTTCAAATCTCTTTATCCGGGCTCCTTGATCCGGATCATAGAGGTCTGTCGACTCATCACAATTATCAGATACAATATCTGCATACGAAATACCGGCTTCATCAAGGCGTTCCTTCAGAAGGCGGTTTTCATATTCCAAATTCTCAATCTTTGATTGCAGTTCTTCCATCACGTCTAAATCAAGCTGAGCAGATTCCTTCATAATGATCGCACTCCCGGCACTTCAATCTTTTCCTTTTTTATTTATCCTTCTCTTCCAGCCATTGTCTATACTCATCCAGACGTTGAATAA
>CANQHX010000113.1 GCA_947623905.1 uncultured Lachnospiraceae bacterium | reverse complement strand
GCAGGTCCTTTCCTGTGGCGGCTTCTTTCAGATCGGTGGTAAATGCCATGTCTTCCGGCAGCTTTACGCCGGGGAGCTTGTCCACATGCTCCCGTCTGGTGCGGAGCATTTCCACCTCATCTTCCAGTATGGACCACACCGTCACCTGGTGTCCGTTGTCATACAACAGCCTTGCCAGCGCCGTGCCCCAGCTTCCGGCGCCGATGATCCCTATCTTCTCCATAACGCAAACCCCTCTTTTATCATGTTCTCTCTTGTATTATGTTCTTTCTTTTATTCTTTCTTTCCGCCGAAGGACAGCTTGTTTTCCTCATGACGGAGCAGCCTCCCGATGTTGGCTCTGTGCTTCCAGAAAGCCAGCACGACATAGACCGCAAGGATCCCGTACCATTCGTACACATAGGGCGGCGCCATGTCCGCCAGCCATCCCAGCTGTCCGAACACTACGTTCATCACCGCGAACGCGGAAATGATCAGCAGGGACCCAAGGGACACATACCGTGTCAGCGCCACAGTGACAAAAAACAGGATCAGGCAGATAACGATCATGGGCACGTTGCCAAAGATGATGCCCATGCCTGCCATGGAGGCAATGCCCTTGCCGCCTTTGAAGCCCATATAAAAGGGAAATACGTGTCCCAGCACGGCGCCGAGACAGCCGTACATGCACAGAAGCTTCCAGTTTTCCGGATGGGGGCCGTGAAACAGCAGCCAGCAGATGAGAAACGCCGCCATAGGCTTCAGGATATCTCCCAGCAGAGTCAGCGCGCCCGCTTTTTTCCCAAGGGTGCGCAGGGCGTTGGTAGTCCCGGCGTTGCCGCTTCCGTATTCCCGGATGTCGATGCCGTGGAGACGGCCGATGAGATAGGACGTCTGGAACAGTCCGCATACATATCCGATGAGCACACACAATATTCTTTCCATAATACTCCTTATCCCGGAGTGTCCGCGCCACGGGGCGGCGCCCCTGTACGGACAGCATCCTCCGGCCTTTATCCCTCGGACCGCTCCCGCACGATGAACCGCAGGGGGGTTCCTTTAAATCCAAAGGTGTCCCGTATCTTATTTTCCAGATATCTTGTATAAGAAAAATGCATCAGTTCCTTATCGTTCACAAAGATCACAAAGGTGGGCGGCTTGATGGCCACCTGGGTGATGTAAAAGATCTTCAGCCGTTTCCCCTTGTCGGACGGCGGCTGCTGAAGGGCCACCGCTTCCGATACGATCTCGTTGAGCACGCCGGTGGCGATGCGCATGGACTGGAACTGGATCACCTGCTCGATAAGGTCGAACATCCGGCCGAACCGCTGTCCCGTCTCCGCGGAGATGAACACCATTTCCGCGTAAGGCATGTAGGACAATGTCTGTCGGATACGCTTTTCATGCTCGTAGATGGTCTTGTCGTTCTTCTCGATGGCGTCCCATTTATTCACGGCGATGATCACGCCTTTTCCCCGCTCATGGGCGATACCCGCGATCTTGGCGTCCTGCTCCGTCACGCCCTCCGTGGCGTCGATGACCATCACTACCACGTCGGCCCGGTCCACGGCGGATACCGTGCGGATGATGCTGTACCGTTCCAGTTCTTCCTTTACCCTGCTCTTCCGGCGCAGCCCTGCCGTGTCGATAAAGACGTAGGGCCTGCCCTCCCAGATCACTTCCGTATCAATGGCGTCCCTGGTCGTGCCGGCGATATCTGATACGATGACTCTGTTTTCTCCGATGAGTTTGTTGATGATGGAGGATTTTCCCACATTGGGTTTGCCTACCACGGCGATCCGCGGCACATGATCCTCCTCTTCCTCCTCCATGGCGTCGGGGAAGTACCGGGTCACGGCGTCCAGCATATCCCCGATGCCATTTTTTCCAGCCGCGGATATGGGGATGGGATCTCCGATGCCCAGGTTGTAAAATTCGTACACGTCCGCCTGCTGCTTCGTGTAGCTGTCCACCTTGTTCACCACGAGCACTACCGGCTTCCGGGACCTGCGGAGCATGTCCGCCACCTTGGAATCCGCGTCCACCAGCCCCTGACGCACATCGGTCATGAACAGGATCACATCCGCCGTGTCGATGGCGATCTGCGCCTGCTCCCGCATCTGCGACAGGATGATGTCTTTGCTCTCCGGCTCAATGCCGCCGGTGTCCACAATGGTAAACGTATAGTTCAGCCAGGTGACGTCCGCGTAGATGCGGTCCCGCGTCACTCCCGGCGTATCTTTTACTATGGAGATCTGTTGTCCTGCCAGGGCATTGAACAATGTGGATTTGCCCACATTTGGCCTGCCCACGATAGCTACGATCGGTTTGCTCATACTATTCTCCATTCCGGAGCGTTTACGCGACGGGGCGACGCGAACATCCAGTTCGCGTCTGCCATCAGGGCTATTTGTGACGCCCCGGCACAAATAGATGTGGGAAAAATCAGCACATCAGTGTGATTTTTCACACTGTTCTCCGTTTCTGCAATGTTCCGTTATTTTTTCCAGCACGTCATATCCGTCGGACTCCGTGATCACTGCCGGAACGCCCAGCGTCCTCTCTACCTGCTCCACCGTGTAATCGTCCAGGAATACTTCCTCGCCGCTGCGGAGCATATTGGAGGGAAGCAGCAGGAATCTGCCCAGCGGCCTGCCTTTTATCTGCCCGCACAGGTCTTGTCCGGTGATCAGCCCGGTAACGGTGATCGTCTCCCCGAAAAACCGGTTTTCAATGGGATATATATACCATGTAATCTTCGGGAACCGCTTCTTCGCCTTTTCGGCCATCTGGCAGATGAAGGGATACACCAGCCTGCCGCAGACGCTGGAAAACGCTCCTTCCGGCTCCGCCCCGCTGTATTCCTCCAGGGCGCTGTCAAACTCCTCCAGCAGGGAGCGCACCATACCCACGCCGTTTTCGATCTGGAGATAGCCGTCGTAACGGTCCTCCTCCGGCAGGGGTTCTCCCGCCATAATGTACCACTCGTCGGATGCGTGGACGAAATGCAGCCCGTAATGTTCATAGAGGATGCCCTGCCATTTGTGGATGGTCCTGAGCACCTCCGCCGCGTCTTCCTTTGTAAACAGTTCCAGCCTGGGAAGGCCGTCCCGGTATTTTGTCAGGCCCACCGGCACTACGCTGACGCTTTTTAAGAAGGGCAGGAACCGCGACACATCGTGAATGGTCCGCTCCAGCTCTTCCCCGTCGTTTATGCCCCTGCACAGCACGATCTGGCCGTTCATCTCTATGCCAGCGTCATACAGCTTCTGCATTTTTTCCATGATATCCCCGGCGAACCGGTTGTGGAGCATCCTGCACCGGAGCGCGGGATTCGTAGTGTGGAAAGAAATGTTGATGGGCGCCATATGATACCGGATGATGCGGTCCAGCTCCTCGTCCTTCATATTGGTGAGGGTCACATAATTTCCCTGAAGAAAGGACAGGCGGGAATCATCGTCTTTAAAATACAGCGTCTCCCGCATACCGGGCGGCATCTGGTCAATAAAGCAGAAGATGCATTTGTTGGTGCAGGACCGGTAGTCGTCCATGAGGGAGCTGGCAAAAGCGATGCCCAGATCCTCGTCTTCTTCCTTGGGTATCTGAAGCTCCCACTGTTCCCCGTTTGGTTTCTCCACCAGCACTTCCACGTAGGTGTTTTCCATCTGATACTGGTAGTCAAATATATCTGCCATGGGCTGTCCGTTGACCGCCAGCAGCAGGTCGCCGGGCTCAATGCCCATTTCCTCGCCGATGCTGTCCGGCAGGACGGCCACGATCTCATGGGGATGCCGATCCCCGGTCTTTGTCGTCTCGTAGGGGTTTCGCGTCATGTCATTCCTCATTCCAAAATGTCCGTGTTCCAAAGAAAGAGGCGTACTCCCAGCGGCCTTTTGCCGGTCCCTCACTGCTCCTTCAGCGCCAGAAAGGCCCCGAGGCCGCCTCTCCTGCCCCCGGTCGCCCGGTGGCTGTGCAGCAGGCCGGCATTGCAGCAGGTACACAGATCCGTCACTTCCAGATGCTCCGGCAGGACGCCGGCCTCCTTCAGGATGATCGCGTTGATATTCTGCAGGTTCAGCTGATACTTTCCCGGCGCGCCCGGGCGGAACATGCTTTCATACCACCTGGGATCAAACGCTTCCCGAAACGCGTCGACCACATCGCTGCTGACTTCATAGCAGTCCTGACAGATGGACGGCCCGATGGCGGCGTGCACATCTTCCGGACGGGTGCCGTATTCCCTCGCCATAACTTCCAGCGTCACCTTTCCCATGCGGGCCACAGTGCCCCGCCACCCGGAATGGGACAATCCGATGACGCCATGGACAGGATCGACGAAATACAGCGGCACACAGTCCGCGTAGGACGTCAGGAGCACTGCGCCGGGGACGTCCGTCACCAGACCGTCCACGTCCGTATAATCTATGGGACGGCTGTATCCCTTCCCAAGGTCTTTTTCTGTCACCACCCGCACGTTTGTCGTGTGGGTCTGCCGGGACATGACAAGCTTTTCGGGATCCGCCCCAATGGCCGTGACAAATCTGCGGATATTCTCTTTCACATTGGCCGGGTCGCTGTCCAGATGCGCGGAGAAATTCATGGAACCGCAGTCTCCCGTGCTGACGCCGCCCAGCCGCGTGGAAAATCCCTGGATGACCATGCCCGTCTTTTCCAGGCCGGGAAAGATCAGATAGGGGATCCCGTTGTTTTCTCTTGTCTCAAGGACGGGACGCCCGCCCTTCCGTTTCCATTGAAGCTCCATGATCCTCCCCGCTCCGGCCTGTCTTTTCTCTGCCGGGCCGTCTCTCTGTCGTGAAAAATCAACATTGCACAGTTATAGTAAATTATACACTATAGCTATAGGGAAAGTCAAATGCATCCTGTATGTGGCGCATCTTATCTCCCATAAATTCAATGACGTCGTACCGCACGTTCCCGCCGGCGCCATAGCCTTTTGTTTTCAGATAATAGAGGTACGTTTCGCAGATGGCCTTCTGCTTGGAAAGAGAAACAGCCTCGGACGGATATCCGCTGTCCGGGCTGTTTCGGTATTTCACTTCTGTAAAAATGATGCAGTTGTCTTTTCGTGCCACAATATCTATCTCGCCCTTCCGGCACCGGAAATTTCGTTCCAGTATATCGTAGCCGCGCGTTTTCAGGTAAGCCGCCGCCATGGCCTCGTACCGGGCCCCCTGCTGCCGTCTGTTCATGATACGCTCCGTTCCGGACCCGCCCAGGGCAGATCCCACGAAAAAATGCTATTGCCCTGCCGGTCCCTAAATGCTATTGCCCTGCCGGTCCTTAAATGCTATTGCCCTGCCGGTCCTTTTTGGATAAAGTTTCCGATAAATGTCCGCCTGTGGATGGGAGTGGGGCCGTATTGTTCCAGGGCTTCTATGTGCCGTCTGCTGCCGTAGCCTTTGTTGGAGGCAAATCCGTACTCCGGGAACAATTCATCATACTCCTCCATCATCCGGTCTCTTGTCACCTTGGCCACAATGCTTGCCGCGCCGATGGATATGCTCTTGGCGTCCCCGTGGATGATCGGCTCCTGGGGCAGATCCACTCCGGGGATGGTCACCGCGTCGTTGAGCAGTATGCCGGGCGTCACGTCCAGCCTGCTGATGGCCTCCCGCATGGCCTCATAGGTGGCCTGCAGGATATTGATCTCGTCGATGCGGGCGTGGCTGACACAGCCGATCCCTACTGCCACCGCCTCCTCCATGATCCTGTCGTAAAGCACTTCCCGGGTCTGGGCCGTCAGCTTTTTGGAATCGTTTATGTAAAACATGTGGCAGTCTTCCGGAAGGATCACCGCGGCCGCCACCACGGGGCCGGCAAGAGGCCCGCGGCCCACCTCGTCAATACCACACACGGGTATGCCGGGATACCGGTTCTCATACTGGCGCAGCTGCCCGATCCGCAGCCATTCCGTCTTCAGCTTTTCCTCTGTCTTGGCCGCTTTCTCTCCGTAAGCCCGTATGCCCTTCCGCGGATCGTCCGCCACAGACGCGGCAAAATGATGGAGCGGGCCTTCATCGATATTGATCTCCTTTATGGTGCGCCGCTGCTCCATCCATGTCCGGTGAGCCGCCACGGCTTCCTCCCACTGTTTCTTTACTTCCTCTGTCGTAGGTTTCATGCTGTTCTCCATTCTGCCGTATTGTATTCCTGTTCCGGCTGCGCGCTGCCGCCCCGTAGTCTCAGGTAGGTCTTTCCGGCATAAACATCCCGCGTTCTCAGGAAAGTCTTTCCAGCGTAAACATCCCGCGTTCTCAGCTAGGCATCTCCAGCGTAAACGCCCCGATAGCGCCGCTTCGGAAATCGTCCAGCAGCACAGCGGACACCTTTGCCAGATCCGTCACGCCGCCTTTGCCGATGCAGCCCCGCTGCTTTCCGATAAATTCCAGTATGGCGTAGCTGTCCTGCAGACCGGCCTCCGATGCCGGGGCGCCGTCCGCTGCTTCCTCCGGCGATTGAAAAGGTACGGCGTATTTTGCTTCCAGGGCGCCGGGATATTCTCTTTGCAGAAATTCGATGCAGTCCACAGCCAGATCCTCCA
>CANQHX010000112.1 GCA_947623905.1 uncultured Lachnospiraceae bacterium | reverse complement strand
GATTATGCCGTGCTGCCCATAGAAAACAGCTCCGCCGGCATTGTGGCGGAGAACTACGATCTTCTTGTGGAATTTGAAAATTATATCGTGGGAGAGCAGATCATCAAATGCAGGCATGCCCTCCTTGGCGTGCCGGGAGCCACCCTGGACGACATAAAGACGGTATACTCCCATCCCCAGGCCATCGCCCAGTGCGATGAACTGCTGAACCAGCACCGCGACTGGATGGTGGTTCCCTATGGCAACACCGCCACGGCGGCAAAGAAGGTGGCTGACGACGGGGACAAGACCCAGGCGGCCCTTGCCAGCCAGTTTGCGGGGAAATGCTTCGGCCTGGATATGCTCGTGGAAAGGGCGTACTACAACGACGTGAATTCCACCCGGTTCATCGTGGTGACCAACCAGCGGATCTTCCGGAAGGACGCGGACAAGATCAGCATATGTTTTGAACTGCCCCACACCAGCGGTTCTCTGTACAACCTGCTGTCCCATATCATCTACAACAATCTGAACATGACCCGCATCGAATCCCGGCCCAAGCCCGGCCAGAACTGGCAGTACCGGTTCTTTGTGGACATCGAGGGCAATCTCAACGACGGCGGGGTAAAAAATGCCCTCCGCGGCATCCGCCAGGAAGGCAAAAATCTGAAGATACTGGGCAACTATTAAAATTTTCCCGGGAAAAGGGGCTCCAGCAGTTCTCTGGGGACGGACATATCCCCTTTTCCGCTGCCGAGATCGATGTCCGGCTTGTTGCTGCCGTGAAAATCAGAGCCGCCGGTGATGGGAAGCCGGTATCCGGTGGCAAGGGCCTTCATGTCCGCCTCGTCGCTGCCGCTGTTGAGAGAGTAGATGGCTTCCAGTCCGTCCAGCCCTTCGTCTTTTAAATGTCCCACAAAAGCATCCAGCTCTTCCGGCGTGAAGTGATAGAGGAGCGGGTGGGCCAGCACCGCTTTTCCGCCGGCGTTGTGGATCAGGCGGATGCTCTCCTCGGGGGAGATGCGCCCCATGGGCACGTACCATCTGCAGCCGGGGTCCAGCATGGTGCGGAATCCTTCGGTGATGGAGGACACATATCCCTTCATCATCAGGTGTTTGGAGATATGGGATCTGGTGAGCACGGAGACGGGAAATTCTTCCTCTAACTGTTCTATGGAAATGTCGTAACCGTCGGCAGCCAGCAGACGCGCGGTCTTTTCCGTCCGTTCCATCCTTGCCTGCCGGTATGCCTCCATATGACGGAGGAGGCCGGGATCTGTGCGATCGATATTCAGCCCCAGGATGTGGATATCCCGGCTCTGGTACGTGGTGGATATCTCAATGCCGGGTATCACCGTTACCCGTTTGTCCGAGGCTGCCAGCAGGGCCGCCTCGATACCGCCGATGGTATCATGGTCTGTCAGCGCCAATGCGTACAGGCCTTTTTTTTCTGCATATCCCACCAGCTCTTCCGGAGTCATGGTGCCGTCGGACAGGACGGTGTGGGTGTGGAGGTCGATAAGCTCTTTCATGGAAGATCATTCCTTTCTGAAAAATACTATACCTTTTTTCTCATTGTCGGGCAACATTTTTTTTACTTGCTATCTTTTCCCCGGAGAAGTAAAATAGAAATAATGAGAACAGAAATAACGGAGCGTGGCCGGATATGAAGATCATGATGTTTGCAGCCGTGGACGTGGGGTCTTACGAGCTGGTGATGAAATTGTTTCAGTTAAGTCCGAAGGACGGCATGACGGAGGTGGAATGCGTCCGGTCCAGACTGGATCTGCACCCGGGATCCTACGGAGAGGGAAGGCTGGCCTTTGAGGATATAGAGCTTCTGTGCCGGCGGCTCCAGGAGTTTGCCGGGATCATGAAAAGCTACAAGGTGTCCGCTTACCGGATCACTGCCCGCAGTACCATACGGGAGCTGAAAAATCTGGAGATCATCTTAAAGCAGATCAGGGACCGCACCGGTATGGTGGTGGAGGTGTTGTCCAACGGGGAACAGCGGCTGCTCAATTACAAGTCCGTTGTAGCGCGGGAAGGCGTATTCGGAAAGCTTATCGAAAAGTCTACCGGCATTATAGACGTGGGCGAAGGGAACACCCAGATCTCTCTGTTCCGCAAGGACTGCCTTGTTTCCACCCAGAACGTATCCATAGGCGTGCTGCGCACCGCGGGGCAGATGACCCGGTGGCAGAGTCAGACGGACGATTACAGTGCGGTGCTGGAGGAATATATAAACAATGATCTGGAACCGTACAGAAAATTGTTTATGAACAATGTTTCCGTAAAGAATATCATTATCGTGGGACGATTTTTCAATTCCATCATCCGTGTTCTCACAAATGAGGGGCAGAAGGAATATATCACCCGGGATGATTATCTCAGAGCTTATGATGATCTCCGGAAGAAAAGCAGCAAGGAGCTGGCCAATTATTTCGGCTGGCAGGGTCCGGAAGATCTGCTCCTTCCGGCTCTGACGCTCTACAAATGTCTCATAGAAATGATGGGCGGCCAGCGGATCTGGGGTCCGGAGCTGTACCTGTGCGACGGACTGGCATACGATTATGCCGTAGCGCACCGGTATGTGAAGGCCCGTCACGATTTCCAGAACGATGTGCTGGCGGCAGGCCGCATGCTGGCGGACCGGTACCGCTGCGACGGGGACCGCATTGCCGCGGCGGAGTCCGCCGCGCTGACCATATTTGACTGCATCAGCCGTCAGTACGGGTTTACGGAACGCCACAGAGTATTGCTGCGGCTGGCGGTGACCGTACAGGACTGCGGCAAATACGTGAGCCTGGCAGGAAGCGACGACTGCTGCTATGAGATCATCCGGTCTTCCCCCATCATCGGCCTTTCCCACGTGGAGCAGGAAATGGTGGCCAATGTGGTGCGGTTCAGAACCGATCCGGTGCCGCCCTACGGAAGGCTGGCGGACCGCTTTACAAGGGAAGAATACGTGATCATCACAGGACTGTCGGCGATCCTGCGCCTGGCCAACGCCGTAGACTGCAGTTCCAAAAAGAAGTTTGACCACATCAGCATCGCGCGCCGCGGCGGCGACATGGTGATCACCATTGACAGTCTGGCGGACCTGACGCTTGAACTGGGCATGCTGTCTGATCAGAAAGATTTTTTCCAGGAGGTATTCGGTATCCGTCTGGAAGTAAGACAGAGGAGAAAATATTGACGCTTTGAAGATTGAGGGGACAAATCACATGGAAAAGATCGATTACCGGGATCCGAAATTTTATGAAAACCGGGAACTGAGCTGGATGAAATTCAATGAGCGGATCCTGTCGGAGGCCAGGACGAAATCGCTGCCGCTGTTTGAGCGGCTGAAATTTTTAAGCATCACCGCTTCCAATCTGGACGAATTTTTTATGATCCGCGTGGCTTCTCTGAAAGATATGGTCCATGCGGACTACAACAAACCGGACATCGCCGGGCTGACGCCCAGACAGCAGCTGGAAAAGCTCAACAGGGCAACCCACGGGTTTGTCGAGCAGCAGTATGTCTGCTATAACCGCAGCCTGCTGCCCGCCCTGAAAAAACAGAACCTGAAGATCGTCTCCCACCATGAGCGTCTGACAGAAAAACAGCAGGCATTTGCGGACGACTATTTTGATCATGTGATCTATCCGGTGCTCACGCCCATGGCGGTGGATTCCTCCCGGCCTTTTCCTCTGATCCGCAACAAGTCGCTCAACCTGGGTTCGGTGCTCCAGAAGGAAAAGGAGACGCAGTTTGCCACCGTCCAGGTGCCCGGCGTACTTCCCAGGATACTGGAGCTGCCGGATGAGGAGGGCAGGAGATGCTGTATCCTGCTGGAGGAGGTCATCGAGCGGAACATACACAAGCTGTATACCGGGTATGAGGTGCTCTGTACCCATCCCTACCGGATCATGCGCAATGCGGATCTGAGCATAGAGGAGGATGAGGCCGCGGATCTGCTCAAGGAGATACAGAAAAAACTGAAAAAACGCCAGTGGGGCGAGATCATACGGCTGGAGATCGAGGAATCCATGGACAAGCGGCTGCTGAAATGGCTCCGCCGGGAGCTTTCTGTCAAAGAGGACGATATCTATGCCATCAACGGCCCCCTGGATCTCACATTTCTCCTGCAGCTGTACGCGCTGGAAGGCTTTGACGATCTGAAGGAGCCGGAACATCATCCGGCGCCGGTGGAGGGACTGTCCGGCCAGGATGACATATTCGCGGCCATACGGAAAAAAGATATCCTGCTCCATCATCCTTACCAGTCCTTTGATCCTGTGGTGGATTTTATCCGTCAGGCGGCGGACGATCCGCAGACGCTGGCCATCAAGCAGACATTGTACCGGGTCAGCGGCCATTCCCCTATTATCAGCGCTCTTGCCAGAGCGGCGGAAAACGGCAAGCAGGTGACGGTGCTGGTAGAGCTGAAGGCGCGGTTTGACGAGGAAAACAACATCGTGTGGGCGAAGATGCTGGAAAAAGCCGGCTGCCATGTGATATACGGCCTTGTGGGACTTAAGACCCACAGCAAGATCACCCTGGTGGTGCGCATGGAGGAGGACGGCATCCGCAGATATGTCCATCTGGGCACGGGCAATTACAACGACAGCACCGCCAAGCTGTATACGGATATGGGGCTGCTGACCTGCTCCGTTCCCATAGGAGAGGACGCCACGGCGCTGTTCAACATGATCAGCGGCTACAGCGAGCCGCTGAGCTGGAATAAACTGTATATCGCTCCCATCTGGCTGCGGGACGCCTTTACGGCTATGATCCGCAGAGAGGCGGCTATTGCCAGGACGGGCAAGCCGGCCCGTATCCTTGCCAAGATGAACTCCCTCTGCGACCGGGAGATCATCGCGGAGCTGTACCAGGCTGCCGCGGACGGCGTGGAGATCGACCTCATCGTCAGAGGCATCTGCAGCCTGAAGACAGGCGTAGAAGGTACCGGCGGCAGGATCCGGGTGCGGTCCATTGTGGGCAATTTCCTGGAACACAGCCGGATCTACTATTTTTATAATAACGGCGCGGAGGACATTTATCTGGCAAGCGCCGACTGGATGCCCCGGAATCTCGACAAGCGCGTGGAGATCATGTTCCCTGTGGAGAGCCCGGAGCTGAAGGAGGAAGTCAAACATATACTTGACATTCAGCTTCAGGATACGTTAAAATCTCATTTACTGGCCCCTGACGGCACCTACGTGAAGCAGGATCTGCGAGGCAAGGCCAAGCTCGGTTCGCAGGCGTTTTTTGTCAGGGAAGCCCAGGAGCGCAGCAGTGCTGCTTCAGACCCGGTGGCCGACAGAGTGTTTGTTCCCGAGACGCCGGCATGACGCGCCCGGCAGGACGCGGATAAGATCCGGTCTTTCAGATATAAGAAAGAATGCATAAGAAAGGTGAAAATACGATATGGCTATGGAATTTAAACGGAAACTGCCCATTCCCATGAAGATCAAAGAGCAGTATCCTATCTCGGAAAAGGCAAAAAAGATCAAAAAGGAGCGGGATCAGCTGATCAAGGATGTGATCACGGGGAAGTCAGACAAATTTCTGGCAGTCATAGGTCCCTGTTCCGCGGACAATGAGACAGCGGTGTGCGACTATGTGGAACGGCTGGCAGGGGTGCAGGAGAAGATCAAGGACAGGATCGTCATCGTGCCCCGCATCTATACCGGCAAGCCCCGCACCACAGGAGAAGGCTACAAGGGCATCCTCCATCAGCCGGATCCGGAGAAGGCGCCGGATATACTGGGAGGTCTTATCGCCATCCGGAAAATGCACATGCACACCATTGAAGCTACCGGCCTTACCGCAGCCGACGAGATGCTCTATCCGGAAAACTACCGCTATCTGGACGATATCCTGTCCTACGTGGCCATCGGCGCCAGATCTGTGGAGGATCAGCATCACCGCATGACCGTCAGCGGCATGGACATTCCCGCCGGCATGAAAAATCCTACGTCAGGCACCCTAAACGTGATGATGAATTCCATCTTTGCCGCTCAGCACGGCCATGATTTCATCTACCGCGGATGGGAAGTGAGCACACAAGGCAATCCCCTTGCTCACGCCGTGCTCCGGGGCGCGGTGAACAAACACGGCCAGTCTATCCCCAATTATCACTATGAAGATCTGAAGCTGCTGCTGGAGCTGTACGGGGAACGGGACTATGACAACCCCGCCGTGATCGTGGACACCAACCACTCCAACTCCAACAAGCAGTTTAAAGAACAGATCCGTATCGCAAAGGAAGTGCTTCACAGTCGCCGGGTGTCCCCCGACATCAGCCGTCTGGTAAAGGGCCTGATGATCGAGAGCTACATAGAGGAAGGCTGTCAGAAGGTAGGAGAGGGCGTGTACGGCAAATCCATTACCGATCCCTGCCTTGGCTGGGAGGATACGGAACGTCTTCTGCTGGATATGGCGGAGCAGGTATAAAAAAGGAAGCGGTGAACAGATCGCCCCGGATGTCGATGGAAAATCTGCCGCCCAGCAGCTCTGTCAGCTGTTTTGCGATGGACAGTCCCAGGCCGTTTCCCTCCGAGTGGCGGGAATCA
>CANQHX010000111.1 GCA_947623905.1 uncultured Lachnospiraceae bacterium | reverse complement strand
CCTGCAAAGTTCTCCCAGCTCCGCGCTGTTCCATATAGGGCGTTCTTCCTCCAGGATAAACGGATCAAAATGCTCCATGGTAACGGCGCCGTTGGCACTTTTTACTCCCGCTCTGCCCTCAGAACACCGAACATAAGAAGCCAGTTCCGCATCCGCCTTTTCGCAGACCTTCAACACCTCCTCCGGGGCCCATGCCGCGTCGATCCAATGCCTGCTGCCGTCCCCGCGGATGGGCGCGGGAGCATCCCAGGGCACCATGATCCTGCACAGATAGCGGTTTGCGGCGGCAGAAGTAAATGTCCACATGAGAAAATTCTCATCCGCGCCGCTGCCCATAAAACCGATAGCCCGGATGTCCGGCAAATGTCTTTTCACAGCGTCACAGACAGCGTCCGCCACAATCCCCAGATGCGCCCTCTCGAACTGCTTCTGCTTCATGCAGAAGGCGGCATCCCGGATAAAAAAGGTAGTCCGGTATTTATTCTTCACCTTCTCCAGATAATTCATATACACAAGCCGCTGTATCTTGTCCTCGATAAATGCCGCCGAGATGCACAGCGTTCGGGCGATCTCTTCTATGGACAAGGCCTTTCCCTCACAGACAATGCAGATGTTCTGCACCAGCAGATCATCCCGCAGGCCGCTTAGGGAAACCGCGTTGATATCCGTGGAACTGCCGCAATAATAAACCTTCAGCCTTTTCGGCGTATACATGGTATCGTTCATCTCCATACCCTCCTTCAAGATCTTTCTGGACTGGCCCAGATACCAGCGCAGGGTAGCGTCCGGAACGCCCAGCATCCGGGCGACCTCCTTCCCGCTTTTTCCCTCATAATAATATGCAATGACCGCCTCCCGCTTTGTCCTGCCCAGATACATGATCTCCCTGCGAAGCTTCTCATACAGCTCACTTTTCAGTATCTCCTCCTCCGGGGCCGCCGCCATACCGGGCATGTCTATCTCCTCGGCATAGTCCACCTTCTGCCACAGAGGCAGATTCTTTCGGACAAAATTGGACCATGTGTACTGACAGACCCGGTAAATGTAGCTGTCCATATTTTCGATCTGCTTTTCCGCAAACTCTATCCGACACAGTTCCAGAAGGATATTCTGGGACAGATCCTCCGCGTCATGGTAATTGCGGGTCTTTGCCCAGGCAAACCCATAGATCTTCTTTGCATATTTTTCAATCAACTGCCGGTTCCTATCCATGCCGGTCCACTCCTGTAATAACTACTGTTGTTTTTGAGCGCTCATACTATAAGCAGCGTTTTTACTCTGTTTGTTGGGGATAAGATGTTTTATTTTGAATTTGCCTGATAAATGGGCCTCCCGTGAATGAAATGTTTCCGTGATACAGAAAGGGATACTTGCATTTTCCCTTACCGATAATTATAATTGTATACGGAGGCGCTCCCGCGCCAATACACTCACAGGAGGGATATTATTATGAGAAAAAAACTGAATATCACCGAGGGCATTTTCCCCATGCCGGTACTGATGGTCGCCACCTACAACGATGACGGCACCGTAAATGTCATGAACGCCGCCTGGGGCACCATGCAGGAACGGGGCACTGTGGCCCTCAACCTGACGGAATCCCACAAAACCGTAAAAAACATCAAGGCAAGAGGGGCATTCACCGTCAGCATCGCCGACGCCGCCCATGTGACGGAAGCCGACTATTTCGGTGTGGCCTCCGGCAACAAGATATCAAATAAACTGGAAAAGGCCGGTCTTACCGCCAGCAAAGCCGATACGGTGGACGCTCCCGTCATCAATGAATTTCCGCTTTGTCTGGAATGTGAGTTTATCGAGTACCAGGACAACAAGTACGGCTGCGGCGTCATCGGTAAGGTAGTCAATGTCACCGCCGACGAGAGGGTCATGCCGGACGGCAAGCTGGATATGTCCCTGGTCAATGCCATTGCCTTCGATCCGTACACTCATGGCTACTACAAAGTGACAGAGCGTGTAGGCGAAGCGTTCAAAGACGGCCTGCAGCTCAGCTGACATTCGGAACCGGATATTGCCCGGGCTTAGATAACATCCGGATCATCCAGATAATACTGCTTCTGATAACGACAGAGGGTGTCCAAATGACAGTTACTTTTGGACACCCTCCTGTACTCTTACTTTCTGTTGCGATTATCTTCTTCCATCTTCTGTCCCCAGTCGTCCCTGATGGACGCCCCTGCCCGCACGGTGCAGACTGTCTCTGCGACAGTGTCATAAAGAATCTTCGTTCCTTTTTGGTCCGCGCGGTAATTTACCGCCCTGTTGGCGTCTATCCCCATATGGGAGGCCGTCTCCACCGCATCGATATTGGCTCCGATAAACAAAAATTCCCAGCCGTATTTTTCCTTCTGGCGGCGGATCATCTTCCTCACCTGATCGCCGGAGTAGCGATGGCTGCTGTTTTCCATACCGTCCGTGGTGATCACAAACATTGTATGGGCAGGCACATCCTCCGGACGCGCATATTTGTGAATGTTTCCTATGTGATGGATGGCGCCTCCAATGGCGTCGAGCAGAGCCGTACAGCCACCGACGGTATAATCGCGGTTCGTCATTTTAGGCACATCTTTCAGGCGTATCCTGTCATGGAGCACCACACTTGTAGTGTTGAACAGGACCGTGGATACATAACAAATGCCATTCTGCCTGCGTTGCTTTTTAATGAGGGCGTTGAACCCTCCGATGGTGTCGCTCTCCAGTCCGGACATGGAACCGCTCCGATCCAGTATGAACACCAGTTCCGTAATATTATTTGTGCTTTTTTTCATTTTGTATCCCTCCGATACGTATACTCAGGTCAGCCAGCCACTGGCTTTGTTCACCTTGTGCACATAGCATACACCCGGAGGGAAACGATATGGTCGCATGGAAAGCGACAACTTTATCCAAGCAGAACCTGATCAAAGGCAAACAGCGCCTCATTGATCTCAAATATATCATAATTTCCCGCGGAAATAAAATATTCTATGATCAGATCAAACTTACTGCTGCGAGAAAGGGCGTAGCCGGCTTTCATGAGCATATCCTTCGTTTCCGCCAGGTTCAACTCCAGCGCCACCGCAAATGCCAGCGCCGTGGTCTTGCTGGGATGATAATGGATATCGCTCCGTATCTTTGAAAACAGCTTCCTGTCCACATTTGCCTTTTTATAGCACTGGCTGTCCGTCATGCCCTTCTCATCTATTTTTCGCAGCAGCATCTGGGAAAAGCTTTCATCCACCTGCTGCAGGATATCCTCCAGACGGGCAGGTTTCTGCGCGGCAGGCGAAAACGCGGCGGGCGCAGCCTCTGTAGGGATGTCAGCCGCAGAAGGAGCCGCGGCGGCCTGCGGCAGCATATTGCTCTCTCCCTCTCTGTTCCTCCTTATGAGAAAGCTTTTACGCTCTTCCACATATTTGTCGTCAATGAAAGAGCGGATATCCGCAAACAGCTTTCCGCCGATCTGAAAAGAATCCTTATCATAGATCACCAGAAAGACAAGCATGTCATTTTCCAGCAGAAAGGAACTGATCTCGTCCATTGCCGCCTTCAGCGCCCTGTCCTTCGGATACCCGTAATTGCCGGAGGAGATCAGCGGAAACGCGACCGACTGGCAGCCATGCGCCTTTGCCAGCTCCAGGGAAGAACGGTAACAGGATCGCAGCAGATTTTCTTCTCCGCTCTGCCCGCCGTTCCACACAGGTCCCACCGTGTGGATGACATACCTGCACGGCAGACGATATCCGCCGGTGATCTTCGCCTGTCCCACCGCGCAGCCGCCCAGCTTCCTGCACTCCGCAAGGAGCTCCCGCCCGGCAGCCTTGTGAATGGCTCCGTCCACTCCGCCGCCTCCCAGAAGGCTGGATTTCGCCGCGTTCACAATAGCGTCGCATTTTACTTTCGTAATGTCATTTCTGATGATCTTCAACGGCATAGTGTTTTCCTCCTATCCGACAAACACGCTTGCAATACTTGTCTTAAAATGATATGATACCAACAGAGGAGCACAGGCCCTCGGGTTTGTGTTTCTATTTCTTATGTAAATAAAGGGGTGTTGTAAAAAATGAAGGATATGTTCTGGCTCGGTTTTATTGGCGCTGCCATCGCTTTAATATTTGCGCTGGTCAGGAGCCGCAGCGTCCTCTCCTATCCGGAAGGGACGGACACCATGCAGCGCATCGCAGGCGCCATCCGCCGCGGCGCCAACGCGTTCCTGAAACGGCAGTACACAAACGTTGCCCGGTTCTTTCTCATCGTGGCGGTCATTCTGGGCGTGCTGGCCATCGCCGGCCTGCTGTCCCCCTATGTTCCGTTTGCCTTCCTGACAGGCGGCGTTTTCTCCGGCCTGTCCGGCTTCATCGGCATGAAGATCGCAACGTCGGCCAACAGCCGTACCGCCTGGGCGGCCAACGAAAGTCTCAACAAGGGACTGAAAGTGGCTTTCTCCTCCGGTACCGTCATGGGCTTCACCGTTGTGGGCCTGGGCCTGTTTGACATTTCCCTCTGGTTCCACCTGCTGCGATATGTATTTAAGCTGTCTTCCTCCACCGAGATCGCCCAGACAATGGTCATGTTCGGCATGGGCGCCTCGGCCATGGCCCTGTTCGCCCGCGTGGGCGGCGGTATTTTTACCAAGGCTGCCGACGTAGGCGCCGACCTGGTAGGCAAAGTGGAAGCCGGCATTCCGGAAGACGATCCCCGCAATCCCGCCACCATCGCCGATAACGTAGGCGATAACGTAGGCGACGTAGCCGGCATGGGAGCCGATCTGTACGAAAGCTATGTAGGCTCCATCCTGGCCACATTTGCCCTGGGGGCCGCTTCCCATTATGACTGGGCCGGCATGCTCCTGCCCATCCTCCTGGCGGTTGGCGGCGTAGTAGCCTCTCTGCTGGGCACGTTTCTGATCCGCACCCAGGAGGGCGCCAGCCAGATGCAGCTGCTGAAGACCCTGCGCCGGGGCACGTATTTCTCCGCCATCGTCTCAGCCGTCATCGCCGTTCCCCTGACGTATTTTCTCATGGGAAATGTGACCGACCGCTGGTGGGGCATCCTGGTGTCCATCCTCTGCGGCCTGATCGCCGGCTGCGCCATCGGCTATTTTACCGAGCGTTTTACCTCTGATTCCTATAAATCCACCCAGGAGCTGGCAGATTCCTCCGAAACCGGTTCCGCTACTGTCATCATCGGCGGCCTTGCCCTGGGCATGCGCTCCACGGCAGCGCCTATCCTTATCATCGGCGCTTCGGTGCTGATCAGCTTCTTTGTAGCGGGCGGTTCTTCCAACTACAGCGCCGGCCTCTACGGCATCGGCATCGCCGCGGTAGGTATGCTCTCCACTCTGGGCATTACCCTGGCTACCGACGCTTACGGACCCGTGGCCGACAACGCAGGCGGCATAGCCGAAATGTCCGGTCTGGACGAAAAAGTCCGCGACCGCACAGACGCTCTGGACTCCCTGGGCAACACCACCGCCGCTACGGGCAAAGGGTTTGCCATCGGCAGCGCGGCTCTGACAGCCCTCGCTCTGCTTGTCTCCTACGTCGATGTCGTCAACGGAAAGCTCACCAATGCCGGAAAGACGCTGGATCTCTCCCTGACCAACCCCACCGTGCTGGTAGGGCTGTTCATCGGCGCCATGCTGGTCTTCCTCTTCTCCGCCTTTACCATGACAGCCGTGCAGCGCGCGGCAGAAAAGGTAGTAGCGGAGGTGCACCGGCAGTTCCGGGAGATCAAGGGCATCATGGAAGGCAAAGAGGATCCGGACTATGAAAAATGCGTGGACATCTGCATGTCCGGCTCTCTGCGGGAGATGACGCTTCCCGCCCTGCTGGCGGTCATCGTCCCCATTGTAACCGGAATTGTCCTTGGTGTCAACGGCGTCATCGGCCTGCTGAGCGGCACAGCTGTCACCGGCTTTGCCATGGCCGTCTTTATGTCCAACGCAGGCGGCGCCTGGGACAACGCCAAGAAATACATCGAGAGCGGCACCCATGGCGGCAAGGGCAGCGACGCCCACAAAGCCGCTGTTATCGGAGATACCGTCGGCGATCCCTTGAAGGACACCTCCGGTCCTTCCATCAACATCCTTATCAAGCTGGTGTCCACCGTCTCCCTGGTGTTCTCCACCGCTGTGGTGGCTTTTTCGATTTTGTAAAAACCGTCAGTCTGTCTTATATGAAAAGATCAAATCCCCGGAAACGTCCGTGTGGGCTTTCCGGGGATTTTTTTGACTTTCTACTCTCACTTTCAAAGCAGTCTCATCAACGAAATTATCCATCCACTACTCCAGCTTTAACTTTTCGCTCATAATTCGCTCATCTCAAATGAGCGAATTATTCATATTTTTGTATACGCATTTCCTTTTGTTGTTTTTTTACTTTTGACAACTCCACAATCCGCCAGTGCTTTCAAGTATCTACGAACTTGCGCTTCCGATTTTCCTGTGATCTCTTTTCCGATCATCGTAGTAATTGTATCATTATGTTTAAGATACTCAAGTATCTGTTGCACAGGCTTTTGCATTTTTCCGCTCATCAATTCGCTCATAATTCGCTCATTTG
>CANQHX010000110.1 GCA_947623905.1 uncultured Lachnospiraceae bacterium | reverse complement strand
CAGCCGGAGCGCGTCCCGTGTGGACAATATTCTGCTTATCGGCGTGGACCGCAGGGATAAGAGCTGGTACGGCAATTCTGACGCCATGATACTCGTCTCGGTCAATTATGATCGCGGCACTATATACATGACATCTTTTCTGCGGGACCTGAGCGCCGATATTCCCGGGATCGGTGTAAAAAAACTTAACGCGGCCTGCGCTCATGGCGGTCCCCGGCTTCTTGTGAAGACGATAGAGAGCAATTACGGGATCAAGATCGACAATTATGTCTCGGTGGATTTTGAAGCCATGATCCATGTGGTGGACGCCGTCGGCGGAATCGACATGGAGGTCACGGACGACGAGGCGGAAGTCTGCAATCCCTACGTACAGGAAATGTGCAGTCTTTACGGAGAGAATTATGAAGCCCACCGCTTCAGCGGCGGCGGCCAGCTTCATCTGGACGGTTTCCGGGCGGTGGCGTTTGCCCGCAACCGCTACACAGGGACCACGCATGACTTTGGCCGGGCTGACCGGCAGCGCAGGGTGCTCACGGCTATTTTTGATACGGCCCGCGCCGGCGGACTGATGACGCTGAACAATGCGGCTCAGGCTGTGCTCCCCTATGTGACCCACAATATGGACGAAGGGACCGTGCTGTCCTATATGGCAAAGCTGGCCTCCATCATGAATTTTTCCATAGAGCAGTCTTACATCCCATACGACGACATGTTCCATTACGAAGGGGAAATGATGGTGCCGGATATGTCGGACACGATCAACAGGCTGCACAGTACCATTTACTGAGTGTAAAAAGCGGTTAAAAATAATGGCAAACAGAAAAAACTACTTGACAATCCGGGTTTGTATATATACTGCATAAAAATCAATCGGTATTTTTATATAAAAATTTCTATTGATATTTTACGCCGGATTGCATATAATAACAATATCAAAAGGGTAACATAACTCCCTGAAACGCGAATAATATCCTGAAATGTGCGACAACCTACCAATTTTGAACCTACATTTTTTTGACGGGATGCCTATATGATTTCAGAAGATGTCAGGCCGCCTCTGAGCGGAAGATTGATGCTGAACTGCGGTGACCCACCTGGCTTAGGCTAGGCGTCAAAATAGTAGGACCGGCATTTTGGGATATTTTATAACAGTGATCGTATCCGCAAGGGATTGTCAGGGTATGAGAGCAAAAAGACGGGCGGCTTTGCCGCCCGTTCTTTTTTTGCGCCTGCCGGGCGACACTTTTTTGCGCGCCGCCGCGGGCACGTTTTCATATTCGCCTTCTTCTTATCATACAGTATAAAAAAGTCTTGCGCGGTGTGGGATGGAGAAGAAAAAATACGGACCGGTCCGGCTTGTGACAGGTCTTTTGCTGCTTCTTAACGCTGCTCTTTTTTTTGCTGTACATATGCGGACGGCAGACGGGACCGGGCCTTCGGCAGAAGAAGAGCAAACGGAACAGACGGAGCAGGCGGAGATTACGGGCCGCAGCGCGGTAAAAACGGCGGGAGATAACATTCGGGTGCTTATCACCGATTCGTCGTTTCAGAAGACCACCCATAAAGAAGTCACGGTCACAGGCGCGGGCTCCTTCTGGGTACAGCGGGGGGATGACGCCCACAGATACCCGGCTGGGACGCAGATGACCTGGAAGGCGGAAGATCTGGCAGATGGAGAGGTGTATGTGTATCCGGACGCCGGGGACGGGAGCGTGCAGGTCCTGTCGATAGAGCGGGAATGCGGCAATCCTTCTTATGAGGGAAGGCTGCAGCTGCAGAAGGACGGGGAAGAGATCGTTCTGGTGAACATTCTGGATGTGGAAACCTATCTCCGGTATGTGGTGCCCAGCGAGATGCCCGCCGGCTATGGGGAGGAGGCGCTGAAGGCCCAGGCGGTCTGCGCCCGGAATTTTGCATGGCAGCACATCCTGGATCCGGGCTATCCGGCATACGGCGCCCATCTTGACGACAGTATCCGCTGTCAGGTATATAACAACTGCGCGCCGTGCCCTTCCACGGATAAGGCCATCGACGATACTTCGGGAATGCTGTTGTTTTGCGGCGATGATCTTGTTCAGACCTATTATTTTTCCACATCCTGGGGATATACGACGGACGCGGGCCTCTGGGGCCAGGAGCAGATCAGCTACTGCAAAAGCCGTTCCGTGTCCGATACGCCTCTTGAGGAGGATCTGTCACAGGAGGATGTTTTCCGGCGGAAGCTGGGAGAAGACGGCGGGGCGTATGAGAAAGAAATGGGATGGTTTCGCTGGAGTTATGAGATATCGCTGGAACGGCTGACGGAAAACAGAAATCTCATGGAGGAAACTGCCGGCGGGGAAACTGCCGGTGGGGAAACCGTTCCGGAGCATTCAATCTGCGGCGCAAAGGTCACGAAGAGAGGCGCCGGCGGAGCGGTGCTGCAGCTGGCCGTGCAGGATGGAGAGGAATGGGATACGATAGAAGGAGAACAGAAGATCCGGCAGTTCCTGTGGCCCCGTAGCGAGGTGATCACCAAAAATGACGGCACACAGGAGCAGGGCTTTGAAAAGACGCCCAGCCCGTATTTTTATCTTGACGCGGTGGAAAAGGACGGAAAGCTTACCGGCTACAGGGTAATAGGAGGCGGCTGCGGCCACGGCCTGGGGATGACGCAGAACGGCGCTAATGCCCTTGCGGAAAAAGGCTATACCTGCGAGGAAATACTGCGTTATTTTTATACAGATACAGTTCTTCAGAAACGGTGATCCCTCCGCCGGGCTGCGGCCGGGCAGATGTGAAAAAAGTAGTGACAAAACGGCCGAGATTATATATAATCAAGTCGTATGGAAAAAGTGTTGAATGAGGCTGCAGGCATGAATCCCCAAAAGATAAACGATTTTTCGGAAGCGCTGGCGTATATGGAATCGCTGAAAGGGCTCGGGAGCAAGCCGGGACTGGACCGGATCCGGTCTCTTCTTGCCTGTCTTGGGCACCCGGAGAAGCGCACTCCCGTGATCCAGATCGCCGGGACCAACGGGAAAGGATCCGTCGGGGCGTTTCTCAGCGCGATGCTCACGGCGGCGGGCTGGAAGACCGGACATTTTTCTTCGCCGGCAGTGTTTTCTCCCACGGAGACCATCCGGATCAACGGAGCTTCCGTGTCGGAGGAGCTGTACGCCCGGGGCGTCAGCGCTGTCGCGGAAGCGGCCGGGCAGATGGAAAACCGGGAAGGGGACAGCCGCAGCCGGAAGACCGGGCAGGACCGTCCCACGGTGTTTGAGACGGAAACAGCCCTGGCCTGGTGGATCTTTGCCGGGGAGAAATGCGATATCGCGGTAGTAGAATGCGGCATGGGCGGCAGGGAAGACGCCACAAATGTAACGGCATCAAATGTGTGCAGCGTGATCACTCCCATAGCGGTGGATCATACGGCATTTCTCGGAGATACGCTGGAAGAGATCGCGGCGCACAAAGCCGGGATCATCAAGAGTGGATGTCCCGTGGCGTCGGCGCTCCAGCAGCCGGCGGCGGAGGCCGTCCTGAGGACAAGAGCGGAAACGCTTGGCAGCAGATTTTATGTTGCGGAAACGCCCCTCGCCCCGGAACAGTTGTCCGGTGGATACATGACAGGGGAATATCAGCGCGAAAACGGCGCTCTGGCGGTGCTGGCCGCCAATCTGGCGTCTCAGCGGGGCTTTGCCGTTTCGGATGATGCGATACGGCAGGGACTGCTCAGCGCCCGCTGGCCGGGCCGGTACGAAAAGTGTACCGTACGGGCGGGATCTTATGCCGGGAATTGTACCGTCATACTGGACGGCGCCCACAATCCCCACGGAGCCGGGGCGCTCCTGGACAATCTCAGGAAGGATTATGCCGGCTGCAGCCTGGTGGGCATAGCAGGTGTTTTCGCCGACAAGGACCGGAAAGAAATGTGCCGCATCCTGGCGCCGGCTTTTCGGAAGGTCTATACGGTGACGCCTCCCGGCCCCAGGGGCCTGGACGGCCGGGTACTGGCGGAGGAAATGGGACGGTATACTTCTGCGGTTCCCTGCGGGAGTGTGCGGGAAGGATATGAAAAAGCGCTGGCAGCCGCGGCCGGGGCGGGCGAGGACCGTACGGTGATCGTAGCGTGGGGCTCTCTATCCTGGATGGCCGCCCTGCGGGACATGATAGATGGGAAAGGCACGGAATGAACCGGATACGTCAGATAACAGACCAGGCCGTTTTCCGGCAGTATATGGACCGGATAAAGGAACTGGAGCGGGAACGGATATATTGCAGCCACGACGTGGAACACAGCCTGGCTGTGGCACGCCTCATATGGATCCGCGTGCTGGAGGAAAAGCTGCCCCTGGATAAGGAGGTAGTTTACGGGGCCGCGCTGCTCCATGACCTCGGACGGGTAGAGCAGTATACCGGCGGAAAAGACCACTGCGGCGCTTCTGTGGCGCTGGCCGCCAGGATCCTTGAAAAGACGGATTTTTCGCCGGAGGAGCAGGCCATGATCTGCTATGCCGTCGGCGCTCATCGGGAAGGTGTGCCCGCCCGTCCTCTCCCGGATTATCTTGCGGCGACGCTTTCGCCGGAAACGGAGGCTTCCGCCCGCCTTCTGGCAGAGTGTATGTACAGGGCGGACAAGGAGTCCCGCATGTGTTTTTTGTGTCGTGCTCAGGCTACGTGCAACTGGCCGGAAGAGCAGAGAAATATGTTTGTAAAGGACTGATGGATATGAAGATAGGAAAACGGGAGTTTGATGTACAGCACCACTGCTATATCATGGGGATCCTCAATGTGACTCCCGATTCTTTTTCCGACGGAGGAAAATACGACCGGATGGACAAGGCTCTCTCCCATGTGGAGGAAATGCTGAAGGAAGGGGCCGATATCATCGATATTGGCGGAGAATCCACCCGGCCCGGTTACAAGAAGATCACGGATGAGGAGGAAATGGACCGGGTGCTGCCGGTGATCGAGGCGGTGAGAAGAGAGTTTGACCCGGTGATCTCCATTGACACATATAAAAGTCCGGTAGCCCGGGCCGCCATCAAAGCTGGCGCGGACCTTGTAAACGACGTGTGGGGCCTTCAGTGGGACGGTACCATGGCGAAAGTCATCGCGGACAACCATGTGGCCTGCTGTCTTATGCACAACCGCAGGAACATGGATTATTCCGACAAGCGGGGGCGGTGGAATTTCAACCGGGCGTATTTCCGGGATATCAGCAACATCATTGCCACGGCGGAAGAAGCTGGTATCGAGAAGGATAAGATCATTCTGGATCCCGGCGTGGGATTTGGAAAGAATACCGAGATGAATCTGGCGGTAATGAAGGAACTGGGCTGTATCAAGGCGTGCGGCTATCCCTACATGCTGGCGGCTTCGCGCAAGTCGGTCATCGGCGCGGTGCTGGACAAACCGGTCGACCAGCGGCTTTTCGGCACAGTGGCCACCACCGTCTATGCCGTTATGCAGGGGGCCAGTTTTGTACGGGTCCACGACATCCGGGAAAACAGGGAAGCCATTATCATGACGGAGGCTATCCGGGACGCGTCGATCGACGTAGAACGGCCGGAATGAAACGACATGTTACAAAGATAAGACCATGCTGCAGGCGTCGGCATTCACACGGGAGAATACTATGGATCGCATTGAGATAAAAGGACTGGAAGTATACTGCAACCACGGCGTATACGAGGAGGAAAACATACTGGGACAGAAGTTCGTGGTGACGGCCTCCCTGTATATGGACACCGCCATGGCGGGCGTCACGGATGACCTGCGCAATTCCGTGGATTACGGCAGCGTATGTGAGGATATCACCTCCTTTATGAAGGAAAACACCTTCAGCCTTATTGAAGCGGTGGCGGAGCAGCTGACTATCATGCTGCTGAAAAAATATGAACAGCTCAGCGGGGTCACTGTCAGGCTGGAAAAACCATGGGCGCCCATCGGCCTGCCCCTGGAGACCGTCAGCGTGGAGATCTCCCGCCGCTGGCACACTGTATATCTTTCCATGGGCTCCAACATGGGAGACCGGCTCATGTACCTGGAGGACGGCGTGGCCACTCTGGAAGGAGATATCTGCTGCCGGGTGGAGAAGGTCACCGACTGGAAAGAGACAGAGCCATACGGATACACTCAGCAGGATAAATTTTACAACGGCTGTCTGGAGCTCCGCACCATTTATGAGCCTGTCCAGCTGCTTCAGGTGCTGCAGCGGATCGAGAAGGAAGCCGGCAGGGAGCGGACCACCCATTGGGGCCCCCGCACCCTTGATATGGACATTCTGTTTTATGATGATCTGATCATGGATACGAAGCAGCTGACCATCCCCCACGCCGATCTGCACAACCGGCTGTTTGTGTTGGAACCCATGAACGAGCTGGCTCCGTGGAAACGGCACCCGCTGCTTGGCAGGACCGTGGCACAGCTGTTGGAAGAGCTGCGGGAGAAACAGACAGATAAGTAAGAAAAATTACAGGAAAGAGAGAGCACAATGGATTTAACAGATCTTCGCACGGAAATTGACAAGATAGACAGACAGATGGTGGAACTGCTGCTGAAGCGCATGGATATCTGCCAGGATGTGGCGGCATACAAGATCCGGAACGGAAAAAAGGTGTATGACAAGGATCGGGAGCAGGAGAAGCTGTCGGCCCTGTCTGCTTTCGCGGAAAATGACTTCAATCAGCATTGTATCCATGACATGTTCAGCCAGATCATGGCTATGAGCCGAAAGCTGCAGTACCAGGAGATGGAGCGCCAGGGCGTATACGGACGGCTGCCTTTTATCGCCGTGGACAAGCTGGACACGGATAATATCCGGGTGGTGTACCAGGGCGTGGAAGGCGCGTACAGCCAGGAGGCCATGCGTCGGTTCTTCGGAGACGACGTACATTCCTTTCATGTGCCCAAATGGCGGGACGCCAT
>CANQHX010000109.1 GCA_947623905.1 uncultured Lachnospiraceae bacterium | reverse complement strand
CGCTGGATATCGTCCTGTTTCACCGGCCGGCCTATGCCGCGAAGGAAAAAGGACTGAAGATACTGGGCATCACCGAGCACGGACCTGCCATGCCCGGAAGCTGCCACCGGTTTTATTTTTACAATATGAAAGTGGTGCCGAGAGTCATGTGCGGCGTGGAACTGCTTCTGGGAGCGGAGCTGAACATTGTCAGCTACGACGGAGAGGTGGATCTGGACGCGGATATATTAAAGCATATGGACCTGTGCGTTGCCAGCCTCCACATTCCCTGTCTGAAGCCCGGCACAAAGGAGGAGAACACAAGAGCTTATCTGAAAGCCATGGAAAATCCGTATCATCGGGCATCCGGACGACGGCAGGTATCCGGTGGACTATGAGGCGCTTGTGGCAGGGGCAAAACGGCACGGCGTGCTCATTGAGTTCAACAACGGTTCCCTGAATCCCGCGGGAGCCCGCCACGGCTGCTGGGAAAATGATAGGATCATACTGGAGCTGTGCCGGCAGATGGAAGTGCCCGTCGTTCTGGCCAGCGACGCTCACATCGATGCTCTTGTGGGAAGCTTTGATCAGCTGGAGCCCAGGCTGGAGGAGATCGGTTTCCCGGAGGAGCTGATCGTCAACGGAAGCGCGGACAGGATCCGGTCTTATGTGAACCGATATAAAAATACGATTGTATAAAAAAACGAGAAAAAGGCTGGACTTTCAAACTTCACCGTGTTAAAATTTTGAAGTATGAAAGGAAGGTGGGTATCATGAACGCGAAATTACGTACAGAAGCAGTAGACCTGTTGTTCGATGCCATTCTGAACTTAAAAGACAAAGAGGAGTGCTATCGCTTTTTTGAAGATGTGTGCACCATCAATGAACTGCTGAGCTTTGCCCAGCGCTTTGAAGTGGCAAAGATGCTGCGGGAGCAGAAGCGCTATACGGAGATCGGGGAAAAGACAGGGGCGTCCACCGCTACCATCAGCCGCGTGAACCGCTCCCTGAATTACGGAAACGACGGCTATGATATGGTATTCAGGCGTATCTGCCCCCATCTGGCAGCTCCGGAAGAAAAAAAGTGATCATTTTCCCTCTTTTTTCTTTTTTTCCGGTTCCTCTGTCCCGGGCGTCAGGGTATCGATGAGCGACTGGATCAGCTGTTTCTTCACATAGATATCGTATTCCAGCGCGTGGATCAGCGCGAACAGCTGAAGACTGTCCTGTTCGTCAGCGTCTTCTCTGCCGGAAAACGTATGGGAGGACTGCTCCATAAGCCGCGCCACATCGTCGCAGACGCCGTCCAGGATCGCTTCCTTCCGGGCAAATACTTCGCTGTAAATGTCCTTCAGGGAGAAATCCGGCTGATCAAAATACCGTTCCGTCAGGGGCGACATAAGCGCCTGTATCTCTCCGATGGACAGGTGTTTTTTGAAGTAATAGATAAAGATCAGCAGAAAAATGTGTTCGCTGTTATATTTTTTCTTATCCGGAGGCGGGATCAGCTTGTTTTTGGCGTAATTGTTGATCATGGTCTTGGTGAGTACCGGACCCTGTTCGGAATGCTCCCCGCCGCCCAGATGGGAATCGATAAAAGAAGTCACCTGGTCCATGTACAGGTCGATGGCCGGCACCTGTTCCGGGGTGATGTGCTCCTGTGAAACGGTCTGTTCCAGAAGGCTTCGAATATAGGCTTCTGTTTCGGCTTTCATAAGATTCTCCATTCTCTGATGTAGTTTACTACTCTACATTATATAACTACAGAAACTATTTCGCAAGAACAATTTATCAAACAACGCGCAAAAAGGAGGCAAAGATACCATGGGATTGTTTGACCAGTTCCTGGATGTCATCGAGTGGACCGAATTCCGGGATAATATGCTGTTCTGGAAATGGCCCAATGACGAGATCAAAAAAGGAAGCAAACTGATCATCCGCCCCGGTCAGAATGCTATTTTTATGTACAATGGCGCTGTGGAAGGTGTATTCCAGCAGGAAGGCCGGTATGAGGTGGAGTCGGATATCATTCCGCTGCTCTCTACCCTGAAAGGCTTTAAGTTCGGATTTAACAGCGGCCTGCGGGCGGAAGTGCTGTTTGTCAACATGAAGGAGATCACCTGCAAGTGGGGCACGAAAAATGAGATCTACATTCCCACGCCTAGTCTCCCCGGCGGACTGCCCATCCGGGCATTCGGCACGTTCAACTGCCATATCGACCGATATGACGTATTCGTAAATAAGATCGCGGGCATCCGGGATTCCTTTACGGTGGAGGATGTGCGGGACCGCATCATGTCCCAGACCGACCAGCTGCTCATGAAGTGGATCAGCAAAGAGGGCAGGGATATGTTCAATCTCCAGGCCAATGCAAAAGAGATCGCCGGCGGGATCTGCGGTGATCTGGATCAGGAAATGTCCCAGATCGGCATCCGCATCAGCGGGTTTGCCATCGCCAGCGTATCCTATCCTGAGGAAGTGCAGGCCATGGTCAACAAGGCGGCGTCCCAGAGCATGGTGGGAGATGTGAACAAATACCAGCAGATCGCCATGGCGGACGCCCTGGCCAGCGGCAAAGGCGGCGCGGCCGCGGATATGGCAGGCATGTCCGTGGGCATGATGATGGGGCAGCAGATGGTGCAGAACATGCAGGGGCAGAACCAGCAGCCTTCGCAGAGTCAGCAGCCTCAGGCAGCAGCCGGTCAGAACGCGCCTAAATTCTGTCCCAACTGCGGCGCGCCCGCAGGCGGCGGGAAGTTCTGCAGCAATTGCGGACAGCAGCTTATCAAATAGAGGAAAAAGAAATATGGACTTACATGCAACTATGAATCCGCAACAGGAGGAGGCTGTTCTGCACACAGAAGGGCCTCTCCTTATTTTGGCCGGGGCAGGCTCCGGCAAGACAAGAGTACTGACCCACCGGATCGCCCATCTCATCGAACAGGGCGTTTCCCCCTGGAACATCCTCGCCATTACGTTTACCAACAAGGCGGCGGGGGAGATGCGGGAGCGGGTAGACCGTCTGGTACAGAACGAGGCGGGGAGCATATGGGTGAGCACCTTCCATTCTACCTGTGTGCGGATCCTGCGCCGTTTTATCGATAACATCGGATACGACACCAATTTTGTTATCTACGATACGGAAGATTCCAGATCTGTTATGCGGGATGTGTGCCGGCAGCTGCAGATCGATACAAAGATCTACAGGGAGCGGGCTATTCTGGCGGCGATCTCTTTCGCGAAAAATGAGATGATCACTCCGGAAGCGTATGCGAAGGATGCGGAAGGGGACCGGACCATGACGGTGTACGCCAGAGCCTACGCCGCGTATCAGCGCCAGCTGAAGCAGAACAACGCCCTGGATTTTGACGACCTGCTGCTGAAGACGGTGGAGCTGTTCCGGGCCGCGCCTCTTGTGCTGGACCAGTATCAGGAGCGGTTCCGCTACATACTGGTGGACGAGTACCAGGATACCAATACGGTGCAGTTTGAACTGGTCCGCCTGCTGGCGGACAAATACCGCAACCTCTGCGTGGTGGGAGACGACGACCAGTCTATCTATAAGTTCCGCGGGGCGAATATCCAGAATATCCTGAGCTTTGAAAAGCAGTATCCCGACGCGAAGGTTATCCGGCTGGAGCAGAATTACCGCTCTACGGGCAATATCCTGGAGGCAGCCAACGGTGTGATCGCCAACAACAAAGGGCGTAAGGATAAACGGCTGTGGACGCAAAAGGACGCCGGGGCGCCCATCCATGTGACCCGCTTTGAATCCGCTTACGAGGAGGCGGACTACGTGGTGGGGACCATCGGGATCAAGGTGGGAAAGGAACGATACCGGTACGGGGATATGGCGGTGCTGTACCGCACCAACGCCCAGTCCCGTATCTTTGAAGAAAAACTGCTCATGGCAGGGATCCCCTACAAGATCGTAGGCGGCGTCAACTTTTATTCCCGCAGGGAGATAAAGGATATGCTTGCCTACCTGAAGACGGTTGACAACGGCAGGGACGATGTGGCTGCCAAGCGGATCATCAACGTGCCGCGGCGGGGCATCGGAAATACTACCGTAGCCCGTCTGGAACGATACGCCCTGGAGCATGACATGGGTTTCCTGGAGGCGGCCATGCTGGGCAGAGGCGTGCCGGATCTGGGCAGAGGGCTCAACGGTGTGGAGAAGTTCATCCGCCCCATACAGGAGTGGAGGAGCCTGGCGCCGGAACTGACCATCAGCCAGCTGCTGCAGAGGATCATCGACCAGACCGGGTATGTGCGGGAGCTGGAGGCGGAAAAAACAGAGGAAGCCCAGGCCCGCATTGAAAATATCGACGAATTGTTCAGCAAGATCGCGGCCTATGAGGAGACGGCGGAGGAACCCACCCTCCGCGGATTTCTGGAGGAAGTGGCTCTTGTATCCGACATCGACTCCCTGGAGGATTCTACGGATTATGTGGTGCTGATGACGCTTCACAGCGCCAAGGGACTGGAGTTTCCCGTTGTGTTCCTCACCGGCATGGAGGAGGGGATCTTTCCCAGCTACATGTCCTTCGCGGGGGATGATCCCAGCGACCTGGAGGAGGAGAGGCGGCTTTGCTACGTGGGCATCACCCGGGCAAAGGAGGAACTGTTCCTGTCCTGCGCTTCTTCCAGGATGCAGCGGGGACAGATGCTGTTCAATCCTCCTTCCAGATTCCTGCAGGAGCTCCCGGAGCAGGTGGTGAAGACGAACATTTACAGGAGATATCCCAACAAGGGCCGCCGGGATGAACCGGACGCGTATCAGCCCGCCTACACCGGCAGGTTTGGCGGACCTGACAGGGCCGAGAGCGACAGCGCCCAAAAGAGTACTTCCGACCGTTGGGACCGCGCGGAGAACCGGGATACCGGCAGTACGGGTGACAGGATCGTCACCGGATACGGAAGGCCCAGATCCAGGGGGAATGCCATGATCAATGCCTTTACCACCGCTAGAGAGAAACAGATGGCAGTGAAGAGCGCCGGTCTGGATTATAAGGAGGGCGATCGCGTCCAGCATGTCAAGTTCGGTACCGGCGTGGTGCAGAAGATCGTGGACGGCGGCAGAGATTACGAGGTAACGGTGGACTTTGAAAAGTTCGGCGTAAAGAAAATGTTTGCAGCCTTTGCCAGACTTAGAAAAATATAGCAGAAAAGTTTCAAAATGATATAGTAAAATACATTTGTTCGTGTTATACTATTTACAACGTGGTTTTAATTCTTTGTAAAACATTGTACAGTTACGGAAAGGAAGTGTCGTTATGAATCGTCTTGAGGAATTGCTGCAGTCCAACAAGATTGCGGAGATGCTCCATCAGAAGGAAAAGGAAGAAAAGAAGAAAAAGGCTGCCACCATTGTTCTTGCAGTAGTGGGTGTGATAGCTCTTGTAGGCGGCATCGCATACGCGGTATACCGTTATTTTACACCGGACTATCTGGATGACTTTGACGATGATTTTGATGATGATTTTACCTTCGATGATGAGGAGGAAGAAGATAAAGTAGCAGAAGCCGTAAAGGATGCGATCCAGGAAGAGGAGGCGCCCGAGGAAGAAGCTGCTGAGGAGGCCGCTCCTGAGGAAGAGGAAGAAAAAGCAGAGTGATCTGCAGTGATGCCAGAAACGGAAAAGCTTTGTGCTGCGCGGCAGCTCAGAGCTTTTCTTTGTCTTATGAGAAATATGGGATAAGGGGAGCAGTGTGAAAAATCACACTGATGTGCTGATTTTAATGGAGATTAGTATGAAAAAAGGGGAAATATACGAAGGTGTGGTATCGGACATAGCCTTTCCCAACAGAGGGAAGATCTGCAGAGAAGACGGGACCGTGGTGGTGAAGAACGCCCTGCCGGGCCAGACAGTGTCTTTCCGGGTCACCAAGAAGAAAAACGGCCGTGTGGAAGGGAATCTGCTGGAAGTTGTGAAGCCTGCTCCGGATGAGATCCCTTCTCCGTGTCCCTATTTTGGCGTCTGCGGCGGCTGTCTGTATCTGTCCCTGCCCTATGAGCGGCAGCTGGCCATAAAGGAGGAACAGGTGCGCGCGCTTCTGGATGATGCCGTGGGCAGGGACGCTTACGGATTTGAAGGTATACTGCCCAGCCCCCGGCCTTTTGCGTACCGGAACAAGATGGAATTTTCTTTTGGAGATATGGAAAAGGGCGGCCCGCTGTGTCTGGGATTTCACAGACGGGGCAGTTTTTATGATGTGGTGACGGCGGACGGGTGCCGGATCGCTGACGAGGATTTTTCGGTTATTCTGAGGTCTGTGCTGGAGTGGTTCCAAAAAACAGGGGATACCTACTATCACAAGAGGAGCCATGAGGGGTTTCTGCGGCATCTGCTGGTGCGGAAGGCGGCCCGGACGGGAGAGATCCTCATCGCCCTTGTGACGTCCTCTCAGGGAACGCTGGATGAAGCAGGGTTTGTCCGTGCTCTTACAGAACTGCCGCTGTCCGGCTCTATTACAGGCATTCTCCACGTGATCAACGACAGCATGGCGGATGTGGTCCGGTCAGACGAGACGAGGGTACTGTACGGACGTGACTGGTTTTATGAGGAACTGCTGGGTCTGCGTTTCAAGATATCTCCCTTTTCCTTTTTCCAGACTAACAGCTTGGGCGCCCAGGTACTTTACGAGAAAGCCCGCGGCTATGTGGGAGAGACGAAGGACCAGGTAGTGTTCGATCTGTACAGCGGCACCGGCACCATTGCCCAGCTGCTGGCTCCCGTGGCGAAAAAGGTAGTGGGAGTGGAGATCGTGGAGGAGGCTGTAAAGGCTGCCCGGGAGAACGCGTCCATGAACGGCCTGGACAACTGTCAGTTCATTGCCGGCGATGTGCTGAAGGTGCTGGACGACCTGACGGAAAAGCCGGATATCATCGTGCTGGATCCGCCCCGGGACGGTGTCCACCCCAAGGCCCTGAAGAAGATCCTTGCCTATGGCGTGGAGAAAATAGTGTACATCTCCTGCAAGCCCACCAGCCTGGCCCGCGATCTCGCGGCTCTTCAGGA
>CANQHX010000108.1 GCA_947623905.1 uncultured Lachnospiraceae bacterium | reverse complement strand
GTATTAGAGGAGACAAAAAAGGAAGTAAGCGAAGCAAATGATCCGCCACAGAGGTTTATACCAAGAATGCCTGGCGAATCATTCGAACCACCGGTCAATATCAGTCTGTTGCCAGGTACGCAGTATAGGATTGAATATGGCATCAATTATTATTGTTGGGTAAAGAGAGATAAGAAAGATATTTTTTGTTGGTTTATAAACCCGCTGGAAACCTCATGGGGATTTGAAGAAGCAAGCGATCCGTTTGTAGAGACAGATGAATTGGAAACATTGTTGACAAACGTTGAGTTGAAAGAGGAGAATTTTTCAGAGAAAGTGGAAATGTCATCTCCGGACGTTGATAAAATAGATTGCTTTTCCTGGTGTATTTACGATGCAAAAACGCGGGAATGTCCTGTTTTCCTTACAGAGGAAGGCGATGTATATATTTTTGGATATTTATATACCGGAGAGAAAGAAAATTTTTGCAAGGCATTTCAGGAATGCATAGTGCGGCATGCAGCTCAGGATGGTCGAAAAGAACTACAGAGAGAATTGTTAGACGACGTACTGAATCTTATTGGGTAAGCAGGGTCTCCGGATTGCAGCAGCAGGTAATGCCGCAAATTAACAAGATAATGGGGGTGTGGTCATTTCATTCAGGAAAATGTCCGCACCCCCGTTAGTGCGTTCGGTAATGGGGTTGACAAATCAGTACATATATGAGATTATATAACTGTACTACCAAAACTAGAACGGTAAGAGGAAAGGAAAGGATAAAGAAAATCAAACGGAAAAAGCAGCTATGGCAGAAGTCGAAAATGATATATTGATAAAATTCCTGAATACTTCAACGGATATTCTGGCGAGTGCAAGTGATGGGAGCATTGATATGCAGGTGAATGGCATTTTCCTATCATCTAATGAAGTGATCATGAAATACATGATCCATGACAGCGATTTTGTAAACAGGTCGGCAAAACATGTTGTTTTAAATCAGGATGTGTCGGTTTCGGATGATATTGTCATGTGTTTTTCAGATTTTTACAGCAGTGATATTGAAACCAGGATCATATGCAGACGTCGGCACTGTTAACGGAAATGTATTATTTGTATGGGAAGGACGATCTGGGAAATACTGTGATATTTCGGACGGATGCTGTACACAGAACTGGTGAAGGCAGTACCGCAGGGGATGAAAATTTTCGAAACCAGACATCCTGCAGTTTTTACCTGGTAAATAATGAAAATCCAATAAAAAGAACCAATTTGGATCAAAATGCGAAAGAACTCACTTTACAGGTTTATCAATATAGAGATAAAACAAACTTGCTTGACGTAGATATCGAGAGGGATATACCCGTTGGTTCAAAGATCAGTATTGTTTTCTGAAATGATTTGGGAGGAGCGGCTATGGATATGATTTATACTTGGCTTGTTGTTCGAGCGGGGAAAAGTGGTATAGGAATAGGAGTATGTGTGCTCCTGATGGTATTATTACTGTTAAGAGAAAGATTTCCCCCGTATCTGAAAGAAGCGCTCATGCGGAGAGAAAACTATGTTTTTAATAGTTATCGGGGGACAAATTGGGATTTTTACGCATGTTTTTGTAACGGAAAAGGCGCGTTGTCATACTGGGGAGAGTTGGCTTGGATTGTAGGCTTTATTGTCGTGGGATTTATGATCCCAGTACTCAAGGAAAGTATTCCTCTCCGTATCATAGTTGTGATCTTTATGTGGCTGGCTCTGGTCATTCAATTGATCATTTCGATCACATTGTACTGCAAAATAGGAAAACGATACAAAAAATCTCCGCTGTTTGTTATTGGCATGTGCATCTGGCCTTACCCATTTATAAAGCGAATTGTAGAGGAAGATGCTTCGGGAACGGATGAAGAATGATTTTTTGTCCGAAACCGACCGGTTCAAACGCTTTATTATATGAGAGATGCGTTATGAACGTATGATTTCTATAGAAAGCGGGAGGTGTTTTTGGTGATCAGAAGAAGTCTTGTTTCTTTTATAATTGCGATCATTCTTTTTGGCATAACTGGCTGCAGCCTGCAAAAAGAGGGTGATCGGTTGCCTGTTGAATCAATGGAACCATCAATGGAACCGGTATTAGAGGAGACAAAAAAGGAAGCAAGCGAGGCAAGTGATCCGCCACAGAGGTTTATACCAAGAATGCCTGGCGAATCATTCGAGCCACCGGTCAATATCAGTCTGTTGCCAGGTACGCAGTATAGGATTGAATATGGCCCCAATAGGTATTGTTGGGTAAAGAAAGATAATAAAGATATTTTTTGTTGGTTTGTAACAGTGCAGGAATACGCATGGGGATTTGACAAATCAAGCGATCCGTTTGTAGAGACAGATGAATTGGAAACATTGTTGACAAGCATTGAGTTGAAAGAGGAGAATTTTTCAGAGAAAGTGGAAATGTCATCTCCGGAAGTTGATAAAATAGATTGCAGATCCTGGTGTATTTATGATGCAAAAACGCGGGAATGTCCTGTTTTCCTTACAGAGGAAGGCGATGTTTATATTTTTGGATATTTATATACCGGAGAAAAAGAAAATTTTTGCAAGGCATTTCAGGAATGCATAGTGCGGCATGCAATTGAGGATGGTCGAAAAGAACAACAGAGAGAATTGTTAGACGACGTACTGGATCTTATTGGGTAAGCAGGGTCTCCGGATTGCAGCAGCAGGTAATGCCGCAAATTAACAAGATAATGGGGGTGTGGTCATTTCATTCAGGAAAATGTCCGCACCCCCGTTAGTGCGTTCGGTAATGGGGTTGACAAATCAGTACATATATGAGATTATATAACTGTACTACCAAAACTAGAACGGTAAGAGGGAAGGCAAGGATGAAAAATAGGATATTTAAGCATATATCATATAAGAGCCTTTTGATAGTTTTCTTGATCGTATTAGCAGTTGCTGCCTGTTGTTGCTGGATATACAGCCTCAAGGATAAAGAAAATCAAACGGAAAAAGCAACTATGGCAGAAGACGAAGATGATATATTGATAAAATTCCTGAATACTTCAACGGATATTCTGGCAAGTGCAAGTGATGGCAGCATCGATATGCAGGTGAATGGCATTCTCCTATCATCTAATGAAGTGATCATGAAATACATGATCCATGACAGCGATTTTATAAAATCTGAAAATAAGTTTTTGGATGTCTATCCTCAGATAAAGATCAATGATGCAGAAATAAATGATGGTGAGATGATCCAAATGGAGGTAGTAGATGAGGAAACTTATCAGCTTGCCTGTAAGTGGTATTTAAAGGATGCAGATATTTCTGATTCGGTAAAAATACAGTATGGTCTGCAGTCTTTCCGGGAATTTGATATGGATACAGGCAAAGAAGTATGGTACACATCTCAGCTTTCTGATGTCTTTTATGTTGACAGCGATTTTATAAACAGGTCGGCAAAACATGTTGTTTTGAATCAGGATGTGTCGGTTTCGGATGATATTGTCATGTGTTTTTCAGATTTTTACAGCAGTGATATTGAAACCAGGATCACTATGCAGACATCGGCACTGTTAACGGAAAAATATTATTTGTATGGGAAGGACGATCTGGGAAATACGGTTATATTTCGGATGGGCGTTGTACACAGCACTGGTGAAGGCAGTGCCGCAGGGGGTGAAAATTATCGAAACCAGACATCCTGCAGTTTTTACCTGGAAACTTATGAAAATCCGATAATAAGGACCCATCTGGATCAAAATGCGAAAGAACTCACTTTACAGGTTTATCAATATAAAGATAAAACAAACTTGCTTGATGTAGATGTTGAGAGGGATATACCCGTCGGTTCAAAGATCAGTATTGTTCTCTGAAATGATTTGGGAGGAGCGACTATGGATTACATTTATCAACATTTAATTGGGCTTGGATGGTTTCTTAGCTTGGCGCAAAGCGGTATAGGAATAGGAGTATGTGTGCTCCTGATGGTATTTTTACTGTTAAGAGAAGGAGTTCCCCAGCATCTGCAGGAAGCGCTTATGTGGAGAGAAAATTATGTTTATAACAGTTATCGGGGGACAGATTGGAATTTTTACGCATGCTTCTGTAACGGAAAAGGCGCGTTGTCTTACTGGGGAAAGCTGGCTGGGATCGCAGGTGCTTTTGTCGGGGGATTTATGATCTACACACTCTTGGAAAATGTTCTTTTCCGTATCATATTTATGGGCTATCTGTGTTTGGCCATAGTCATTCAATTGATCATTTCTACCACATTGTACTGTAAAGTAGGGAAACGATACCAAAAATCCCCGCTGTTCATCATCGGCATGTGCATCTGGCCCTACTCATTTTTAAAGCGCATTGTAGAGGAAGATACTTCAGGAACGGATGAAGAGGGGAAATAACAGTCGGACCGGTTGAACGCTATTGTTTTGCGAGGAGGTAGATGATATGGCAGTATATTATGATAACGCAGAGAATGATTTTAACAGCATCCGGCGGTTTTTTGCCAGATATGTTGATATGACTATGTACAGATGTATCTATTGGGCGGTGCTGTGTTGGGTATTTGGGTTGGATATCGATCAGCTTGGACCCTGGCAGATCTTTCTTTTTGCCCTTGCGGTTCTTTTTGTCATAGTGACAGAGGCGGTGCTGCTGCATTTTTTCAAGACCACACTTGGAAAGTTCATTATGGGGATCCGTGTGGTTTCCTATAATGGAAATCCGTTGGATCTCAGATCCGGCATCGACAGGACGCGGAAAGTAGTGTTTTTTGGAGAAGGGCTGACGATCCCTGTGATCTGTGAGGTGGCTATGCTCATCTGCTTTTTCTTAAACAGGCAGGGCAGGACGCTGCCGTGGGAGCCCGGCAGCAGACTTGAGATACGAAAACGGCCCATATGGGTCATGGCGGTCGGTCTGGCGGCATGCGTTGCGTTCGTTATTGCGGTCACTTGTGCTCTGGAGCTCTGGCCGTAGAAAGGGGATCTGTACAAATGGAAAGAAAATTAAGATATGATCTTATTTTGCCGGTAACCCTTTTCTTCGCGGCGGCAATGCTGGCTCTGAACGGGTATCTGATCTGTAAATGCAATGTATCCGTATCCTATAAGCTTGGTATCTCGATGTATATTTCTCTGGCGCTGGGCATTTGCAGTTTTATCATCGGAATTTATACGAAGTACATAAGGTGGTTCCTGCCGGGGCTGATCGGATGCGGGCTTCTGCTGCCTGAGATCATCATGTATGGGCATACGGATTTTATCCTGTGTGTCTATGCTGTTTTGCCGGCGGTCCTTGGGCTGAGCGCCGGCGTTGCCGTCCGGATGGATCTGCCCGGAAAGCACACGAAAATCCATTATATCATTTGCGGGATCGCGGCAGCGCTTGAAGCCATATTGTTTGCGGAGCGATTTTTCCCTGTAAAGATATTGGATCAGAAAGCCTGCTTCTGGATCCATTGTGCCGTGACCTGTATCCTGATAGAAAACCTGATATTTTATCTGGCGGGGCAGTGGAAAAACAGAAAACAGATGAATGCGAAGAAGTGCCTTGTGAGTCTGCTTTTTGCTGCGTTCCATATCGCTTTGCTCCTGATCGTAGCTTTGTTTACTTTTGCCGCGTGCGTCTTGTCTTATCCGGAATGGTGGACGCCGATGCCGCGGTGAAATGTATTTTTATGCGTGCTTTTGTGTCAATGTGGAAGTGATAAATGGTCGGAGGACGGGTCATCCGCAAATGGCGGGTGAAAAAATGAAAGTTTTTTTTGGAAAAAACTTAATTTTGTGCAGTTTTTTTGATTTTTTTAAAAGAAAGAATTGTTTTTCTCTTTTTTTTATAATATAATAAATCGACCTTTGCAGTTTAGTGGAGTAAAGGGGAAAAGTATTTTTTAAAAGAGGAGGTCATACATATGTCTTATGTAGACGAGATCGTGGCGCAGGTAATTGAGAAGAACCCCGCCCAGCCTGAGTTCCATCAGGCAGTCAAAGAGGTAATGGAGTCCCTTCGCGTAGTTGTGGACGCCAATGAGGAGCTGTACCGCAAAGAGGCTCTTCTGGAGAGAATGGTAAATCCCGAGCGGCAGATCATTTTCCGCGTGCCCTGGGTAGACGACAAGGGACAGGCTCATGTAAACACCGGTTACCGCATACAGTTCAACAGTGCTATCGGACCCTACAAGGGCGGCCTGAGACTGCATCCTTCTGTAAATATCGGCATCATCAAATTCCTTGGCTTTGAGCAGGTGTTCAAGAATTCCCTCACCGGCCTTCCCATCGGCGGCGGCAAGGGCGGTTCCGACTTTGACCCCAAGGGCAAGTCTGACCGTGAGATCATGAAATTCTGCCAGAGCTTTATGACAGAGCTGTACAGACACATCGGCGCTGACACAGACGTACCTGCCGGCGATATCGGCACGGGCGCCCGTGAGATTGGTTATCTGTTCGGTCAGTACAAGCGCCTGAAGGACGTATACGAAGGCGTGCTGACCGGCAAGGGCCTTTCCTACGGCGGTTCTCTTGTTCGTACAGAGGCTACCGGCTATGGCCTGCTCTATTTCACAAAGGAAATGCTCGCCTGCAACGGCATTGACATCGCAGGCAAGACCGTTCTCGTGTCCGGTTCCGGCAACGTGGCTATCTATGCCATCGAGAAGGCACAGCAGATGGGCGCTAAGCCTGTTACCTGCTCCGACTCTACAGGCTGGGTTTACGATCCCGAGGGCATCGACCTGGCAGCACTGAAGGAGATCAAGGAAGTGAAGCGCGGACGTGTAAGAGATTATCTCCAGTATCGTCCTAACGCACAGTACCATGACGGCAAGGGCGTATGGACCGTTAAGGCTGACATTGCTCTTCCCTGCGCCACCCAGAACGAGCTGGATCTGGACGACGCAAAAGCACTGGTTGCAAACGGCGTGATCGCAGTATGTGAGGGCGCCAACATGCCTACCACCATGGAAGCTACCGAGTATCTGCAGGCCAACAAGGTGCTGTTTGCTCCCGGTAAGGCTGCAAACGCCGGCGGCGTAGCTACCTCCGCTCTGGAGATGAGCCAGAACAGCGAGCGTCTCAGCTGGACATTTGAGGAAGTGGACGCCAAGCTGAAAG
>CANQHX010000107.1 GCA_947623905.1 uncultured Lachnospiraceae bacterium | reverse complement strand
CGCTATATCAGCCTGACCTGGAAGGATCCCTCCCGCACGGTTCTTTATGCCGCCTGCGCCGAGAACCTCGACCGGTCGAACTACAAAAACTATCTGTATGAAATTTCCTCGATTAATTTTGAAAACGGGACTTGCGTGTCGTATAAAGCCGTTTCCGGGTTTGATCTCAACCTGTCGCGGTTTTACGAAGCGGTGCGCGGACTGGTCAACCTCGCCGCCATGCCGACGCTTGACCTTGTGAAAGACAGTGAATCCGTCGCACCCTCCGCGCTCTATATCCTCGGCGCGAAAAGCGAGATGATGGCGGGCGATACGGTGCAGCTCACCGCCGCGATCTCCCCGTGGAATGCGGAAATTTCCCCTTCGACGGTGAAATGGCAGTCAAACAGCACAGACACGCTCACCATTGATGGAAACGGACTGGCTGCGGCAGTTAAGGAGGGCCAGGCCACGATTACCGCGACCATCGAGACGGGCGGCGAGCCCCTCACCGCCGAATATCAGGTCAATGTGACGGCCGCGCCGAGCATTGACGTTGCCGCCCTGTTTTGCGAGGGCAGCGGCTCCTATTATTGGGAAAGCTTTAATACTGCCAAGCCCAACGAACGTAAGCGCCTCGCCTTTTCAGGCGCATACACCGTCGGCACGCTGAATCATGACAGGGATTCCCTGTATCTGTTTTCGGGGACGTGGGCGTACCGGGTGAATCCCAAAACTTTTGAGTCGGTTTCGCTGGAGGCATCCATCGACGACTCCCACCTGCACGCCGATGGCGCGCCCGGCAGAACAACGGGAATTTTTACGCGGTTCGGCTATTTCACCGTGGAAAGCAACGGTCAGACGCTTTTGCTCGGCGCAAGAAACGGTGGGCAGCAAACAGGCTTTGAAACAGTGTCGGTAAGCATGCACACGGGCCGTGTGGACGTCGGTGCATTGGCGGGCATCGCCTATAAATGCCTCGATGAAAACGCCGAAGACCTCTGCGAATACGGAGAGAAAAATCCGGATCTCGCCGACAAAAGATATGTTGCCGACGTTTATTATGTGATCAATGAAAGCGGCGACCTGTTCGAGCTGTACTGCTATGAGGCGCCCCGCTGGTACGCCTATAACATATCGGGCGAGTCGGGTGAATGGGCCGTTACGGAGCAGGCCTATGCAACGCGGATCGGCCACGTCGACGGCGTCAGTCTCCCTGGCGTGAGCAAAATGCAGAACTATGCCACATCCTCCATGATTTACGACAGCCAGACCGAAAAGCTTGTGCTCGTCAGCAAGATCGGCATCGGAGCCGCCAGGGTACAGGTTATCGATCCCAAGACGCATTCTCTTGTGATGACCCGTGAATTTGACGATGATGTGCGGCAGGTCGGAATCCTGTATCAGTACGATTATTCTGAATATCCCGGCCTTGCCACGACTGCGGCGAACACCTCAAAGGCGGTTCAGACCTATGCTGAGAATCCTAACGTTGAGGTGAACGAGGACGAAAAAACCGTTACCTGTCAGTTGACGGAGGAGAACACCACAAATGGTCTGACGACTGTTCAGTATGATCCCAACGTGCTGACCTTTAAGAGCCTTTCCTCCTCCATGGCGTATCATTCCTACTTCGTTGACAGCGAAGAAGGCATGGTTACCATCGCGTTTGCCGATGCCGCCGAGATAAGCCCGTCGGCGCAGATCACATTCACATTCGAGCCGCAGCAAACGGAGCAGACGACGCTCATTGTTACCGAGAAAGAAAAGGGGATGGATTATACTCCGGTCACACGGAAGGAAGCAGTAAGCCTGCCCAAAAAGCCCACGGCCACGCCTACGCCAGAGCCCACGGCCACGCCCACGCCGAAGCCCACGGCCACGCCCACGCCAGAGCCCACGGCCACGCCTACGCCGAAGCCCACGGCCACGCCTACGCCAGAGCCCACGGCCACGCCTACGCCGAAGCCCACAGCAACGCCTACGCCAGAGCCCACGCCAGAGCCCACGGCCACGCCTACACCGGAGCCCACGGCAACGCCTACGCCGGAGCCCACAGCCACGCCCACGCCAGAACCCACGGCAACGCCCAGCCCTGTACCAGAGTATTGCTTTGGAGATGTGGATGGTAATGATAAGGTTACTGTACTTGACGCGCTGCATATTTTAAAGTATGTAGTAGGAGCAGAAGAATTAAATGGGCAGCAAAAGATAGTGGCAGACGTTGACGGCGATAATGAAGTATCAGTGACAGATGCTTTGTACGTTATAAAAAAGGTCGCAGGCAGTATTAGAGAATTTCCGGTTGAATCAAAAATTGAATCAGAAAAAAGGCTTCTGATTCTGACTGGATTCAATGGTTTCAAAAAACGAATGTTTATAAATCTGTTTTGAGAAAGGCTGGCTTTCACATAAAACTGAAAGCCAGCTTTTCTTTTGCATAGGCGCTGTTAAACGTATCATTAAGAGGAAAGTGACCATGCAATTTTAAGTGAAATTTGTCGAACAAGATCCGCAAAAGGTATGATATGCTATCTGTGGGATTTCGGTGTCAGATTCTGCGATATTCTGTGCTTGTTTTCCCATAAAAGTTGTGTGATACTATTTCTATCAGTGCCAGAGGCCTGTCCGGAGAAATATCATGCAGGACAGGCTGATACACAGTAAAAATGGGAGGAGCAGAATGGAACAGGAACGATTCTTGATTTCTGACGCTGCGAAAAAGGTGGACGTGGAGGCCCACGTCTTAAGGTACTGGGAGGAAGAACTGGGACTGCCCATATTGCGCAACAATCTGGGCCACAGGTATTATACGGAAGACAACATAAGGATTTTTCAGAACATAAAGACACTGAAGGATCAGGGATTTCAGCTGAAAGCGATCAAGCTGCTTTTGCCGGAGCTGGAGAATAAGGAGCCGGAAGCCCTGGCCAACCTGCTGCTTTTGAAGGAAGAACTGAACAACCGGGCGGAGGAGATGGAGGAAGAGACCCGTCTTGCCGACGTTGGTCAGGTGACGCTGCCGGAGGAGGTCAGTGATGTGGAGCGGCGGCTGCTCCAGTTTCAGGAGATACTGGGCAATACGGTCCGCGGGATCATGGATGAAAATAATGAAAAACTCATGCGCCAGATGCGCACCACCATCAGCAACGATATCGCGGAGGATCTGGAGACTATGCTGCGGGATCAGGAAGTACGGCAGCGGCAGCAGCAGGAAGAACATTTCCGCCAGCTGGATATTGCCATACGGAGCAGGCAGAATGTCCAGAAGGAGGTGGCCGTTACCCGGATGAAGCCCAGAAAATTTCGGAAGAAACGCAGGTGGGGACGCTCCATCTGACGGGTGCATGTTGTTCTTTTCTCCATCAGATGGCTTTACTTTCCAATTTGGCTGTGTTAGTATAAAGAAACGATAGATTTTGAGCGAACTGCCAAAGCAGCAATATGATAAAGATGGAGGAACACAGCATGAGTAAAAAACCGTATTATATTACCACGGCCATTGCATATACGTCGGGGAAACCCCATATCGGCAACACTTACGAGGTAGTGCTGGCAGACAGCATCGCGCGGTTTAAGCGGCTGGAAGGCTATGACGTCCGGTTCCAGACCGGGACGGATGAGCACGGACAGAAGATCGAGGAGAAGGCAAAGGAAGCGGGCATCACGCCCAGAGAATTTGTGGACGGAACCGCAGGCACCATCAAGCGTATCTGGGATCTGATGAATACCTCTTACGACAGGTTTATCCGCACTACTGATGAGGACCACACGGTGCAGGTGCAGAAATTTTTCCGCAGGCTGTACGAGCAGGGGGATATTTACAAGGGTCAGTATGAGGGCATGTACTGTACGCCCTGCGAGTCCTTTTTCACCCCTTCCCAGCTGGTGGACGGCAAGTGTCCCGACTGCGGGCGGCCCTGTAAGCCTGCCAAGGAGGAGGCGTACTTCCTTCGCCTGAGCAAATATGCCGACAGGCTCATTGATCATATCAACACCCATCCGGAGTTTATCCAGCCGGAGTCCAGAAAGAATGAGATGATGAACAATTTCCTTCTCCCCGGCCTCCAGGATCTGTGCGTGTCCCGTACTTCCTTTAAGTGGGGCATTCCCGTGGATTTTGACGAGGGTCACGTGATCTATGTGTGGGTCGACGCCCTCTCCAACTATGTGACCGGACTGGGTTTTGATCTGGACGGCGACAGCGATCCCATGTATGAAAAATACTGGCCCGCCGACCTGCACCTGATCGGCAAGGACATTCTCCGGTTCCACACCATTTACTGGCCCATCATGCTCATGGCCCTGGGACTTCCCCTGCCTAAGCAGGTGTTCGGGCATCCCTGGCTGCTCCAGGGGGACGGCAAGATGAGCAAGTCCAAGGGCAATGTGCTCTATGCCGACGAGCTGGTGGATTTCTTCGGCGTGGACGCAGTGCGCTATTTTGTACTCCATGAGATGCCATTTGAAAACGACGGCGTGATCACATGGGAGCTGATGGTGGAACGGCTGAACTCCGATCTGGCCAATACCCTCGGCAATCTGGTCAACCGCACCATTTCCATGTCCAACAAATATTTCGGCGGCGTTGTGGCCGACAAGGGCGCTGCGGAGCCGGTGGACGACGACCTGAAGCAGGTAGTTCTCGCCACGCCCGCTGTCTGCGTGGAAAAGATGAACAAGCTGCGGGTGGCAGATACGCTTACGGAGATCTTCAACCTGTTCAAGCGGTGCAATAAATATATCGACGAGACGACACCCTGGATCCTGGCAAAGGACGAGACAAAGCAGGATCGCCTTTCTACTGTGCTCTACAATCTGGTGGAGAGCATCTGTGTCGGCGCTGCCCTGCTGACGCCCTTCATGCCGGAGACGGCTGAGAAGATACTGGCCCAGTTAAACGCAAAGGCCCGGACTATGGAGGACCTGTCCACGTTTGGCATGTACCCTTCCGGCACAAAGGTGACGGAAAAGCCGGAGATCCTTTTTGCAAGACAGGATATCAAAGAAGTGATGGAAAGGGTGGAAGCTCTTCATCCGGCCGCAGGAGATGCGGAAAAAGAAGACGCGCAGGCCGGTGAAAAGGACAGCGTCCGGGACGCCGCGGAGAAGGTCATGGACGTAGAGCCCAAGCCGGAGATCGCTTACGACCAGTTTGCCGCCATGCAGTTCCAGATCGGCGAGATCATCGCCTGCGAGGAAGTGAAAAATTCCCGGAAGCTTTTGTGCAGCCAGGTAAAGATCGGCAGCCAGGTGCGGCAGATCGTGTCCGGCATCAAGGCGTGGTATAAGCCGGAGGAGATGGTAGGCAAAAAGGTCATGGTAGTGGTGAACTTAAAACCCGCCAAACTGGCCGGCGTCATGTCAGAGGGCATGATCCTCTGCGCTGAGGACGCCGAAGGAAACCTGGCTCTCATGGTGCCGGAAAAGGATATGCCTGCAGGAGCGGAGGTGCGCTGACTTTCCGATCTTGGGACGTTGCGCGTGCAGCATGGGCAGAAAAATAGGACAAAGACAGAAACAATATGGAAGAGAGACCACTGATCAGGCCGGAAAATACCATTGCGGTCATACAGAAATACGGTTTTGATTTTCAGAAAAAATTTGGCCAGAATTTCCTTATCGACAGCCATGTGCTGGATAAGATCATGGCTGCGGCAGATATCGGACCGGAGGATTTTGTGCTGGAGATCGGCCCCGGCATCGGCACGATGACCCAGGCGCTTGCAAAACAGGCCGGAGGCGTGGCGGCAGTGGAGATCGACAGCCATCTGGTCCCCATTTTGCAGGAGACACTGGCGGGTTACGACAACGTGACCATCATCAACCAGGATATTCTCAAGGTGGATATAAAAGCCCTGGCGGAACAGTACAATGAGGGCAGGCCCATAAAGGTAGTGGCCAATCTGCCCTACTACATCACCACTCCCATTGTCATGGGGCTGCTGGAAGGACGGGCTCCCGTGGACAGCATCACGGTGATGGTGCAGAAGGAAGTAGCTGTGCGCATGGAGGCGGGGCCCGGCACAAAGGATTACGGCGCCCTGTCTCTGGCTGTGCAGTATTATGCGGAGCCCTATCTGGCGGCCAACGTGCCGCCCAACTGTTTTATTCCCCGTCCGAAGATCGGTTCGGCGGTGATCCGTCTGACTTTGCGGCGGCAGCCTGCCGTGGCGGTGGAAGATGAAAAGCTGCTGTTCCGGCTTATCCGGGCCTCCTTCAACCAGCGGCGCAAGACTCTGGTCAACAGCCTGTACAACGGCGGCCTGCCCTACACAAAGGAGCAGCTGGCAGAGGCCATCCGGGGTATGGATCTGCCGGAGACGGTGCGGGGAGAAGCCCTGACGCTGGAGCAGTTCGGAACGCTGGCAAACAGATTGAAGGGAATGGATTGACGGGAATGAAGAAAAAGTGGTTTTCTTTTCTGAAGAAAATGCAGGCTCACCCCATTATGTGATCAGGCGTCGGGCAGGGGCGGTTCAGAGGTTTTGATATAAAATGAATAGCATGCCGTTCCGCCGCGACCGTCATGGACATTCCACTCCGCCTCCACGTGGTAGATATACCCGCCCGGCTTCAGTGTGATCTCATAGCCGTTTATCTCCACATCTTCCTTTTCCGCGTCGTGATCTCCCAGATGCCGGTCGCTCCAGCACTGGGCGTGTAAGATCCGGTCAGGCGGTTCGGCAAACTGCAAAGCAGCCGCTGCCTCATCGGTTTCCAGTACAGTAAGCAGATCTTCACAGTCCAGTGGGTGCATGCTGTCGGCAATGATATTGTCCACTGTGCCATCTTTCAGTTTCGTCTGCCATGAATAAGTGCCTTGCAAAGCATCCACGGAGCTTTCGCCGCATACGATCGTCAGGCCCGGCGGCTTGTCCGGGACCGGGCTTGAGCCGATAGAAACCAAATTGCCGCCGCAGCCGGCCAGAGCCATCAGGGCGGCAGCGGCAAGCAGGATGCACGCCGGCAATACGCGAAAAATATGTTTTCTCATAGAAATCCCTCCTATCATTACTAAGAATAGCATAAATTTGAACGTCAGGAAACTACATAATGATAAATTTGATTCAAAAAAAGCTGCTAAAGTCGGCCTGGATGCCTCCCTTAAGACTTCCATTGTCCC
>CANQHX010000106.1 GCA_947623905.1 uncultured Lachnospiraceae bacterium | reverse complement strand
GTGTCGTAGTTGGTCATGGGCTCCGTTCCCTCGATGAACTTCTGGCGCATCTTCGTGGTATATCCCTTCATGTTCGCCGTCTTCTCGTCCGCTTCCTCCTCCTGCGCTGTGGACAGCTGGCAGGCCGCGGGCATCTTGTAGGACGTGTCGCCCTGGGACCAGGTCTTACATGCCTCTACATACGTATCTGTCTGCTGGGACAGCACATACTCCGAAATGGTCCCGAAGGTCGGGAACGCGATGGTGATGGGATCCGCGTAGATGTTGAACTTCCGGATGCTCGTGCCGTGGAAGTCCACCTTGTCGTCCATTCCTTCCTTCAGCTTCTTCTCGCCGTTGACTACCTCATAGCTCTCGCCCTCGATACCCCATGTCAGATAGTTGGAGCCTTTCTCGGACAGCATGTAGTCGATGATGTAGCATGCTGCTTCCGCCGTCCCGTGCTTTACGGCGTTGTTTGTCACTACCGTGGTGTCCCTGTGGAACGTGTTGATATCGGAGAAGCACCACTGCTTGCCGTCGGCCGTCTTGGGCCACGGCACCGGTGAGAAGGCTGCCGCGGGGGCTTTCTCCCGGAGGATGGACAGATAAGAGCCGGCTTTCTCATAGTCAAAGTGATCAGCGTCTGCCTTCCACGCGCCGGCAAAGTTGCCCGTCACCCGCTCCTGCCTCTTCTCCAGGGAGGTGCCTTCAAACATGTTGTAGATGAGGCCGTCGGTATTCCACTTGTTCATCTCTGTGAGATACTCTTTGTAGGCGTCTGTCATAAAACCGTAAACGACCGTTTCGTTGCCGTTCTCGTCAAACATCACGCTGGGGTCGTCGTCGATGCCGTACGCGGGAAGGAAATAGCCCCAGCCGGAGGAAGCCATACAGATAGGCTCCTCATCCTGTTCGCCGTTGCCGTTGGGGTCCTGCTTCTTGAAGGCGGTGAGCACTTCATACCACTCCGCCATGTTGGTGGGCACATCTTTGTTTACCGCGTCCAGCCAGTCCTGACGGATAGCCAGGCCATACAGGGAAGACGCGGCGCGGTCATCCTCATCCTCAATGTCATACAGCGTGCTCACAAAGGTGTAGGAGCCGTCGTCCAGCTTCAGGTCACGGGCAATGTCCGCGTTGTCTGCGACGATCTTTTTAAAATTGGGCATGTACTCGTCCATATAGTCATTGAGCCGGATGGATACGCCGTCACTGTACATGCCGGCCATGCGGCCCCTGTACTGCTCCAGGTTCTTTGCCGTGATCACGTCCGGATAATCCTCCGACGCCATCATTGGCAGGTAGGACTCGTAGCCTGTCGCCACCTGGAAATCGATCTGGATGCCTACGGAATTCTGAATGGCCTGGAGACCCTTCATCTCCGACCAGTAGTACTGGTAATACTCATCGGCGCCGCCCATGAGCCACCAGCTCACCACTTTCCCTTCCTCAGGGAATTTCTTTGCCTCGGGATCCCCCTGCACGTCTCCTCCCGTACTGCCGCCGCTGCCGCCGCAGCCTGCCAGCATAGCCAGTGCCATAGCCGCTACAAGCCCCATGGAGATCAATCTCTTTTTCATTTTTCCATCTGTCTCCTTTCTTTGCCGAGCTTTCTGTCCAAAACAGGCTGCCGTCCGCTGAAATACGGATGGCAGCCTGTTTTTATCTTTTACAGATCGATAAAAGTAATGTCGTCGTCTTCGGTCCCTGCCTGAGCAGATGCTTCCCCGTCAGTTTTTTCTCCCGCGGGTATGAGCTCTTTCCCGTAGACCTTTGTCACATCTGCGGGCTTTTCCGGAACCTCCTTCTGAACAGGGATCTCACCGGTAACCCCCTGGTCATCATCGAAATCATGGAAGAAATCAAAGAATCCTTCTTCATCATCTTCCCGCTGGCGTACCGGAGGAACGGCGCCGATATGTCCGGTATCCGACAGGAAATTCCCATTATTTTCCGCGAAGGGCTCGTCTTCCCCGGCTGTCGGCTGAGCGTCCTCACTGCCGCTTTCCTCTGCGGCCCGTTCTGTCATGCTCTCCTGAGAGGGTTCCGCCTCTGCCGCGCCGGATGTTTCAGGCGCTTCTTCCCCGGAAATCTCTTCTTCTGCGGAAGCTATCTGTTCTCCCAGTTCGGCGATCTCTTTCTCCTTTTTCTCTCTGGCCTTCCGCTCCCTGCGGGTCTCCGGCATATCCTCATAATCGTCTTTAAAATCAACACGCTTTTTGGAACTCTTGTCGCGGCCCATGGCCACATTTATGATGAGCAGCAAGAACAGCAGGGCCGCCAGCGCGATACCCACATACTTTATGCACTCCATGATAAAGTCATTCTGCCGTTTGGCCTCGTCCAGCTGCTTCCGCAGATCCGCCGCGGACGCGTCCGAGGAGGAGGATCCGATCTCCGCCACATACCTCTGAAGAGAATGGTCCTGCGCGTCATAGGTAAACCAGCTCTCCAGGCCGTTCTGATTGACGCCGTACAGGATGCAGAAATTATTCTGTGCCATGGGCGGATTCTGATATGCGTTATACTGTTTCTGCTCCACATCCAGCATGATCTGGCTGAAGCCCTGGGGAACGGATTCCGGCGTGATGACATACAGGAACAGCTCCGGCGTGATCTCCAGCTTCTGCGGGTCGGAAAAGGTCTTTGTCTCCTCGTCATACCGCACAAACTGTCCGCTGCTGCCGTCTTCTCTTGTAATATATGCCATGTGATATCCGGACTCGCCAAGCTGGGCCGTCTGGATCTCCACCCCTTTGTAGAACTGTCGTCCGCTGACAAAATACGGAGGCAGCAGCGCCGGGTCAAAGGATTCGGCGGCCATCCATTTTTCGTTATTATACAGGCAGCTTAAGGCGCTGTCATTGTTGATCTCATCCACAAGCGCCTGATTGGGAGCGTCGGGCGCCGTCTGACCGGTGACCGCGGCAGGATCTGTGGAAGGAACCGCGGCGGGATCTGCCGGGATCGTGCCGTTTTCCCCTTCCTGAGGCGCCTGTGTGGCATCGGCCGGCGTTCCCGTACCGGACACCGTCAGAGCAGTGGGAGTATTGCTCACCTGCTGTTCGCCGTCGGCATTGCTGGACGCATAGGTGTTTTCCAGCTGCATATCCGTGTACCCTTCCGCCGTGGAGCGGAATGTGATGGTCCACGACTTCTCCGTCATGCCGCTCTCGTCCACCTGCTGCATGGATACATGGCCGTTGCTGACGGACCGGGCGCCCTCGTCTCCCCTGACATAAGAGATCACACTATCATCGTACACGAGAGTGGTCTCCACCTGATTGACCGGGTCGTCGCTGCTCACAAATACCTGTACGGTAAATTCCTGGCCGTTTCCCACCGTTTCCGGCGCTGACACGCTGAACCGGGCCTCCGCCCAGGCAGACATAGTGCCAAGAAGGGAAAATGCCGCTGCAGCCGCAAGTGTTTTCCAGAATTTTTTCTTCATTGTACTTCTCCATTCCCTGAGCACGCCCGCGTGCTCATATGCGTATTCTCCGCCGTCAGTTCTCCTCCGCCTCGTCGATGGCTTTTCCGATATCGTGGCGGAAATATTTATTTTCAAAGCCGACCCACTCCACAGCCTCGTACGCGCGCTGTCTGGCCAGCTTCAGGTTCTTTCCGATGGCGGTAACGCCCAGCACCCTGCCGCCGTTTGTGAGGATCTGTCCGTCCTCCAGCTTCGTGCCCGCATGGAACACGTAGTAGCCGTCCTTTTCCTTCGCCTTCACCGTATCCAGTCCCGTGACGGGAAATCCCTTTTCGTAGGCCACGGGATAGCCGTCGGAAGCCAGCACCACGCACACGGCGGCGTTTCTGGCAAATTCCAGCTCTATCTCATCCAGCCTGCCGTCGATGCACGCCTCCATGACCTCGATGATATCGTTGTTCATGCGGGGCAGCACCACCTGGGCCTCCGGGTCTCCGAACCGGGCGTTGTACTCCAGCACCTTGGGCCCTTCAGCGGTGATCATGAGCCCGAAAAAGATGATGCCCACAAAAGGCCTTCCTTCCGCTGCCATGGCGTCCACCGTCGGCTGATAGATGTGCTCCCGGCAGAAGGCGTCCACGTCAGGGGTATAAAACGGGCTGGGAGAAAAGGTTCCCATGCCGCCGGTATTCAGACCCTGATCCCCGTCCTTTGCCCGCTTGTGGTCCTGAGCGGAGGTCATGGGCGCGATGTGCGTTCCGTCTACAAAGGTGAGCACCGACACCTCCCGGCCTGTCATAAATTCCTCGATGACCAGCGCATTGCCGGCGTCGCCGAACTTTTTATCCACCATAATGGACCTTACGCCGTCCATGGCCTCTTCTTTTGTGCCGCAGATCAGCACGCCTTTTCCCAGGGCAAGACCGTCCGCCTTGAGGACAATGGGATATTTTGCCGTCTCCAGATATTCCATGGCGGCGGCTGCATCGGTGAAATTCTCATAAGCGGCAGTGGGAATGTGATACTTTTTCATGAGATCCTTGGAAAATGCCTTGGATCCCTCCAGGATGGCCGCGTTGGCCCTGGGGCCGAACACCCGCAGTCCCTCCTTTTCAAACACATCCACGATGCCGCCCACCAGGGGATCGTCCATACCGATGATGGTCAGGTCGATCTCCTTTTCCTTCGCGAACGCCGCCAGCTTGTCAAATTCCATGGCGCCGATGGGCACGCATTCCGCGTACTCCGCAATGCCGCCGTTGCCGGGCGCGCAGTAGATCTTGTCCGCCAGGGGACTCTGGGCCGCCTTCCAGGCGATGGCGTGCTCACGGCCGCCGCTTCCTACGATCAGTATCTTCATACAGATAACTCCTTTATATTCCGTACTCTTTTACGCACAGTGTTTTTCTTTCCGCGTATTCCTGCTTTTCCGGGATCCCTTATCCTTCCGCAATATGCACCTTTCCGTTCCGGACGGTGATCCGGCCGTTGGCGATGCCGTCGATGGCCTTTGGCATGATGATCCATTCCGCCTGCTCCATGACCCGCCGCTGGAGGATCTCAGGAGTGTCCCCCTGCCGCACCTCCACTGCCTTCTGGTAGATGATGGGCCCGGTGTCCGTGCCCGCGTCCACAAAATGACACGTGGCGCCGGTGACCTTCACGCCTCTGGCAAGGGCCATCTCGTGAACCTTCAGCCCGTAGGCCCCCGGCCCGCAGAAGGAAGGGATCAGGGAAGGGTGAATGTTGATGATGCGGTTTTCATATTTCTTTACGAGCATTTCCGGCAGGATCAGCAGACAGCCTGCCAGCACGATAAGATCCGGACTGTAGCGGTCCAGCGTGTCCGTCAGAGCCTTGTTAAAAGCTTCCCGGTCCGCGTAATCCTTCGGGCTTACCACCAGATGGTCGATACCGGCCTTCGCCGCCCGCTCCAGCCCGTACACGCCGGGCTTGTTGCTGATGACCACCGCCAGCTCCGTGTTGGTGATGGTGCCGCCGGCAATGCCGTCTATGATCGCCTGAAGATTGGTCCCTCCGCCGGAGATCATCACTGCAACCTTCAGCATAACCGCACTCCTTTTTCTCCTGCTTCCACGGAACCTACCACATAGGCTTTCTCTCCCGCCGCCTCAATGGCCTTTACGGCGTCCTGCGCCTTATCCGCGTCCACGGCCAGCACCATGCCGAGACCCATGTTGTAGGTGTTATACATCATTTTCTCGTCAATGTTCCCCGCCTTTGCCAGCATGGCAAAGATGGGCGGCACGGGATAGCTGTCCTTCTGTATCACAGCCGTCACGCCGTCCTTCAGCATACGGGGAATGTTCTCGTAAAAGCCGCCCCCCGTAATGTGGCTGCATGCCTTTATGGTGATGCCCGCTTCCTTTACGGAGCGCAGGGCCTTTACATATATTTTCGTGGGAGCCAGCAGCGCTTCCCCGAGGGTCGTGCCCAGCTCCTCATGGTAGGTGTCCAGCGCTTCCCTCTCCATGGGGAATACCTTCCGCACAAGAGAAAATCCGTTGCTGTGAACGCCGGAGGAGGCAATGCCGATGAGCACGTCTCCCGCTGCCAGGTCCGCGCCGGTGATCATATCCTTCTGATCCACCACGCCCACGGCAAACCCGGCCAGATCGTATTCATCCTCCGGCATCAGTCCGGGATGCTCCGCCGTCTCGCCGCCTACCAGGGCGGCGCCGGCCTGCCTGCAGCCTTCCGCCACGCCCTTTACGATATCCGCGATCTTTTCCGGATAGTTCTTGCCGCATGCAATATAATCCAGGAAAAACAGAGGCTCCGCCCCCGCGCAGGCAATGTCGTTGACGCACATGGCCACGCAGTCGATGCCGATGGTATCGTGCTTATCCAGAAGGAACGCCAGCTTCAGCTTGGTGCCTACTCCGTCGGTGCCGGACACCAGAGCGGGATGCTCCATCTGTTTAAAGGCATCCGCGGAAAACGCGCCGGAAAAGCCGCCAAGACCGTTCAGTACCTCCGGGCGCATGGTCTGCCGCACATGCTGTTTCATCAGTTCCACGCTGCGGTAACCCGCTTCGATATCTACGCCTGCCTTCTTGTAATCCATCGTCAGCCCTCCATGTCCTTCAGGTATGCCTTGTATTTTATGTCCTCCAGCTTTGCCGCCTTCTCTTCCACCATATCTTCCAGTTCCTTCGCGTAGGCAGCTACCTTTTCACTGAGGGCGTCGTCTGTGGCCGCCAGGATCTTCGCCGCCAGGAGGCCGGCGTTCAGGGCGCCGTTGATGGCCACAGTGGCCACGGGGATGCCGGGCGGCATCTGCACGATGGAATAAAGAGAATCTACGCCGCCAAGGGCTCTTGTCTGCACCGGCACGCCGATGACAGGCAGGGTGGTCATAGCCGCGGTCATGCCCGGCAGATGGGCCGCTCCGCCGGCGCCCGCGATGATCACGCGGATGCCCCGCTCTCTGGCGGTCTTCGCGTACTCATAGAGCCTGTCGGGGGTACGGTGAGCCGATACGACCGTCAGCTCGTAGGCAACGCCCAGCTTGTCCAGCATCTCTGCCGCTTTGGACATGACCGGAAGGTCCGAATCGCTGCCCATGATGATTCCTACTACTGCGCTCATGTGGTTTCTTCCTTTCTGTCTTCCGCCTCAAGACGAATGCGGCTGTGAGCCTTGCGCACCATGCGCAGGGCGTCCTCCACCGTATCCGCCGTGGCGGTGA
>CANQHX010000105.1 GCA_947623905.1 uncultured Lachnospiraceae bacterium | reverse complement strand
CTCTTTATTGATGAAGTACAAAACGTAGAAGGATTTGAGACGGTTCTCAATGGTTTCCGCGGAACAGGTGAATGGTCAATCTTTATTACGGGATCAAATTCCTATCTTCTGAGCGGAGAACTGATGACGAAGCTTACCGGCCGCTATATTGAATTTGAAATGTTTCCGCTTTCCTTTGAGGAGTATGAGGAGATGAAAAGATTTTACGATAAGAGAATTGCGGCTGATCGTCAGGAGGAATTGCAAAACTATATTCTTGAAGGTGGATTTCCAAGAACAATTTTTCTCGAGACCATGGCCGCAAAGCGCAGATATGTTCAGAGCGTTATCACGGAGATTTTTGAAAAGGATATACGGGCGAGATTGAAGATCCGTAACAAAAATACTTTCGAGACGGTTCAGAAATATATTGTCAATAATTTTGGCGCAGCTACGAGTTTGAAAAGTCTCAAAAAAGCGATCGAACAGACGGGGACCCCGATCAGTGAAGCAACGCTTGCCAGATATATCAAGGCTTTGCTCGACGCAAAGATTCTTTATGAGTGCCCCCGGTTTGACATGAAGACAAAGAAATCATTAAGCGGGGAGAAGAAATATTATCTTGCGGATCTGAGCTTTTATTTCGTTCAGAATACGGATAACAGGATCAACTATGGGCCAGTTTTGGAAAATATCACATATGTATATGCAAAGTCCCATGATTATTCTGTCAGCGTAGGAAGAATCGGAAGGCTTGAATGTGATTTTATTTTCAGGGATAATGACATGCAGTATTCTTATGTTCAGGTTTCTTATACGATAGCGTTGTCGAAGGAAACGGAGGATCGGGAGTACAAGCCGTTAGAGTCGATAAAAGATAACTATCCTAAGTATGTTGCCACGATGGATACTCTCCTTCAGCGGCGAAATGGCATAGTGCATATAAACCTTGTTGATTTTATGAAAAATGGCAAAGAGTTCTGATCAGTTAACGCGATGCTGTGGAGTTGGGATTGCCCTCATTAAACTGATTATTGTAAAGGAATGGCCTTTAAGGGTCAGAAATTTTGGAGGAAAATCAAATGCTCAGGATATTTTTAACGGGAGATAATCATATTGGATTAATGTACGCGAATTATGGTCAATCAGAGATCCTTCGTGAAAAAAGGATCACGGCCTTTGAAGGGATGGTTCAGACCGCCAACAGTGAGGACTGTGATTTATTTGTGATCGCCGGAGATCTCTTTCATAGGACAACGGGTATACCCCGGAAAACTATAAAGCGGATTATGGATATATTATCCGGGTTTAAGGGAGTTGTGGCGGTCCTGCCGGGCAATCATGACTATTATAAAGATGATGTTAAGGTCTGGGAGGATTTTAAACACCTGCTGCCGTCTTATGATAATATTAAACTCCTCACGGAATATAAACCCGACAAGGTTAACTGTGGGGAAAATGAAGTATACCTATATCCGGCATTATGCCGGTCGCTTCATTCCGAACCGGGTGAAAACAACCTGGCGTGGTTAAAAAATGAGCCAATTACTCCTGGCAGCGCCTACCACGTCGGAATCGCGCATGGAGCTGTGGAAGGGGAGACCATTGATAAGGAAGGCGTTTATTTTCTTATGAAACGGGAGGAATTGGAAAAGATCCCGGTAGATGTATGGCTTATAGGGCATACGCATGTCCCGTTCCCGAAGAACCTGAACGAAACAGATTATACAGTCAGCGGAAATATATTTAACGCAGGTACCCATGTACAGACGGATGTCTCCTGCAATACCGACGGGGAATGCTTTATCATTCAGATCGATGAGGATAAAACCGTGCGGGCAAAGAAATATCAGTCCGGAAATGTATGTTTCCGCCGGATGACGCTGACCCTTGCCGCCGGACAGTTTGAGAACCGGGTCAGAGAGGCACTGGGCGGTCTCGCGAAGGATTCCGTTGCAGATGTCATTCTGAAGGGCACGGTGTCAGCGAAAGAATATGAGGATCGTCGCCGCATAATGGAGGACGCCCTTGCCGGATTTATTGAGGGAAACTATCATGACTCCGAGCTCAGTCCGCTGATAACAAAGGAGCAGATCGATGCGGAGTTCCCGGAAACGTCTTTTGCTGCTGAATTTTTGAATGCGCTTCTTGACGATCCCAAGGAAGCACAGCTTGCGTATGAACTGGTGAAATCGCTGAAAGGAGAAAAATAAGGATGAAACTTACCCATGTGTCCTGTGAACAGTTTGCCGGAGTTCGTGATTTGGATATTTCGCTTGAAGACGGGATCAATGTGATATATGGAAAAAATGAAAGCGGCAAAAGCACATTTGTAAATCTGATCAGCCGGACGCTCTTCCAGGATGTAAAGGAAGACAAGAGATCGAAGGAGGGAAGAGATTTTAAAAAATCATTTTTTACTGCGCCCAAAAGAGGAAATACTGCAAAAACAGATTCTATAGACGGGGAAATCAAGTTTGAAACGGAGCAGGGGACGTACACGCTCGCAAAAGAATGGGGGGACAGCTCCCGCTGTACGCTTAAGACTCCGGATGACATGTTCCGTGACAGCGAATCGATTAAGAAGATTCTAAAAGATATACTGGTCTATGGAGAAGGGGTATACGCCGATATGCTGCTTTCTTCCCAGAGGAACGCCGACAAGTCCCTGGAGACTATCCTGCAGGATCAATCCAAATCGGACGCGACGAAACGCGAGATTGCGGACGCTGTGTCGCAGGCTTTCATCGAAAGCGCCGGCGTTTCCGTAGACGCCGTAGGTCAGAAGATTCAGGAAAAAATGGATGAGATCGGGAAAAATTGGGATTTTGAGCGAGGAGGCCCGGTTCCAAAAAAGAAAGGGACCAATGAACGCAGAGAAAAGGAGGTCGGATCGATCCTGCAGGCGTATTACAGGCTGGAAGACGCGAAAAATGTCCTTTCAGAGATATCTGACCTTGAAGATAAAGCGGCGCAGGCTGAGGCTGACTATGAAAAAAAAGACAAGGCCCTTCAAAAGGCGAAAGAAAAGTTAGAAGAATTTCAGAAGTATGAAAGACTCCTGATTGACCGAAAAGACAGCGGAAAAGAAATTGAGCGTTTGGAAGGAGATATCAAGAAGGCTAAAGAGGCACTTTCCCAATGGCCAGTCCTGTGCTCCAACATGGAGAAGGCTGAGGCGCTGAAAAAAGAGCTGGAGGATCGGCAGTATTACGATGATTACAGCGCTGCGAAAGATTTGCATGATGAGATCACGGAGAAAGAAAAGGAGCGTTCTTCCATTCCCTGTCCGGAAGAACAAGAAATATCGGATGTCGACAAAGCTGAGGAATGCATGAAAGTTCTTGCCGGTAAGCTGGGAGGGATGAATTTATACGCGTCAGTCAGGATGTCAGGCGGAAACTGTGTTGAGGTACATTCCATCCAAACCGGGGAGGAGATTCCGGTCTCTGATACGATAGCTATCACGGAAGCAGTCAGGATCACGGTCCCTGGTGTTATGGAGATGGAACTGGCGCCGGCGAATGTGGATGTAGCTGCTGTCAAAGAGGAGATGAAAGAGAAGCAAGACGTGATCGATGGCATTTTCGCGAAGTACAAGGTTAAAAGCAAGAAAGAACTGGAGAATTTAAGGGATGTATCAGGGAACATACGGAAAGAAATTTTAAATGCGCAATCTGATTGGGACAAACAGTTTGAGGGGCGTACATTCGAGGAGATAGAAGAGGAGGCGAATAAGATATCCCCTATGCCGCGTGAGAAAGAGGAGATTGAAGCCGATATCAGAGCTGTCATCGCTGACTACGACAGTAAAACGCTTGAGGAATTTATAGGCTACGCTAAAAAAGGCCTGGGAACGTATGAAGGCGATTATGGCAGTGTTCCGGAACTGGAAGAAAAAAAATCTAACCTTCAGGAAGAGCTGGATAAGGCCAAGGAAAAACGGTCTTCCGCTCAGAACATCCCGGAAGAATTTAACAGCATCACCGATCCGAAAGCGTATTGTCAAGGTCTGAAGGATGAGTATGATGAAGCGCGGAAATCTAGGGAGGATGCCCGGGATAACAAGAGAGATACGATCCGTGACCGGGATGACAGGAATGGCATTCTTACGAGTGACCCTTCCGATGATGTGGAGAAGGCGGAGCAAGAGTTTAATGAGCAGAGGGCGCTGTTTGAGCACTGGAAGCATATCAAAGAAGTCTTTGAGAAGGAAAAGGAGAAGATCCGCAACAATCCGCTTGTTGATCTGGCGGAGAATTTCGCCCGCTGCCTTGCCATGATCACGAACGGCAGGGTGGTTTCCGAGTTCCCGGAAGCGGATAAGCTGAACATGAAGTTATACAGCGCCGACCGCCAGGTCGATTATGATCACCTGTCAGAGGGGACAAAGGAAACTGTTTCGCTGGCATTCCGTATGGCAGTGCTCGATCATCTCTTCCCGGAGGGTGGCGGTGTTACCGTGCTTGACGATCCGTTTGCCAATATGGACGCCGAACGAACGGCACAGGCCGTGGAACTGGTAAAGGACTGTGCCAAACGGCACCAGGTGATATTCCTGACCTGTAAGGAAGATTACCGTTCCATGTTTAACGGCAATTATATCGATTTGGATACGCGGAAGATATAGGCCTGTGCCACATTGATCGGATAACAACGGAAGAAGGAGCCACATTATGTACGAACTTATTCAGATCACAGACGCAAGCTATTACATTCAAAGTCCCGCTAAAATCGGGTTGGTAAAGCTGAATGATAAAGAGGTCTGCCTCATAGACAGCGGTAATGACAAAGACGCAGGGCGTAAAGTCCGGAAGATCTTAGACGCTAACGGCTGGAAGCTCACCGTTATATTCAACACCCATTCCAATGCGGACCATATAGGCGGGAATAAATATTTGCAGGGACAAACAGGCTGCAAGATATATGCGCCGGGAATAGACTGCGATTTTACAAGACATCCCATTTTGGAGCCGTCCTTTCTGTACGGCGGCTATCCATGCAAAGACCTGCGACACAAATTTTTACTGGCGCAGGAAAGCAATGCGAACTATTTGACAAAAGATATTTTGCCGGACGGCTTTGAGATTATCGATCTGCCGGGACATTTCTTTGACATGGTAGGATTTCGGACACCAGATAATGTTGTGTATCTCGCGGATTGCTTATCGAGCTGCGAAACATTGGATAAATACCAGATTGGATTTATCTATGATGTGGCTGCCTATCTGGAAACACTTGCAATGGTAAAGACACTGAACGCGAAAATGTTTGTTCCGGCCCATGCGGAGGCAACGGAGAATATTTCCTCATTAGCACAGTACAATATCGATAAAGTATGGGAGATTGCCGGGAAAATCATTGAAATTTGTAAAGAGCCGCTTTGCTTTGAGGCAATTTTACAGCGGCTGTTCACCTGCTATTCTCTCACAATGAATTTTGAACAGTACGTTTTGATCGGAAGTACCGTCCGCTCATATCTTGCATGGCTAAAAGATACCGGCAAGCTGAACACACGATTTGAAAACAATATGCTCCTGTGGGAGCAGGGAAAGAATCAGGGCACAGAATGAAGGATCGCGTCATTGCCGGTATCACAAACTTTATATTTGTATGCGCTGAATTTGAAAAGCCGGATGCAGTTTTTGATAACTGTGTCCGGCTTTGTCACATTTTTTACAGATGATTCGTTATTATAGGCAGAACGTTCCAAATGACCGGTCAGAAAAAAGAAACAGGAAACGGAGTGAGGATATGGGGCAGAGATGCAGCGCCCGGGACAGGGCGGAACAGCTCTTTACATTGTACGAGCAGAAAATGTACGTCATAGCGTATTCCATTCTTCATGACAGCTGGCAGGCGGAGGACGCGGTTTCGGAGGCCTTTGTAAAGATCATCGCCAATATGGAAAAGATCAGGGATCCGGAGAGTGACAGGACCAAGCGGTTTGTCATCCGGGTGATCCGAAATACGTCCATTGACCTGTACAGAAAAAACCAGCGGGAAAGAAATACATTTACCGTTCTCTCAGGTGAGGCGCGGCAGCCGGAGTGTGAAGCGGATCCCATGGACAGGCTGCTTGGGAGGCTCCACAGCCAGACCGCAGTGGACAGGCTTTTGGGGACGCTTCCTGAAGCATACCGGGAAGTGGTGGAATGCCGCTGCCTGCGGGAACTGACAGTGAAGGAGACGGCAGAAGTCCTTGGAATCAGCGAGGCGGCTGTGCGGAAGCGTTATGAGAGAGCCAGGAAGATATTGCTGGAACAGCGGAAAGGAGGCCAGGCAGATGGCAGGTTTAAAGTTATATAAAAGAGACAGCGGCGGCATGACCATACAGGAATTTGACGCTCTCACAGGGACGCATACATTTTCTGAAACATATGAGAAAAAAAAGAGAAACATACTGGAGGGGCTGGAGCAGGCGCCCAGAAGGACAGGCGGCAGATGGCGGAAGTTCGTCGTGGCGGCGGCTGTGGCGGCGGTGCTGGCAATACCGGCCGCAGCATTTCTTACGGCTCCCGACGCGGCCCTTGCGGGGGCGTCTTTTGTGGAATTTTTCGACGGGCTGTTCGGCAATTCCACCAAGGATGATGTGGCAGCCCATGAGGCGGACCTTGGCGGGGGTGAGACCGTACAGGTGCCCGCCAGAGAATATGTGCCGGTGACGGCAGAGGAGGCGGAGCGCCTCATCGGGGACTATGTGAACACCCGGCCGGTGACGGCAGAGATAGGAGATCATACCCTTACGGTGGAATATTCCGTGTACAGCGCGCACGGCGCCCAGGTGTATTTTACGCTGGAACGGGCGGAGGGCGTGACGCTGTTCACCACAAATGAGATCAACAATCCGGGCAAAGGCGCCAGCTTCGCGGAGGATACTCCCTGCCGGTTTTCCTTTGTGGACGGAGCCGGAAATACTCTGCCGGACAGCATTTACATCGATCAGGAAAAGAGTACGGCGGAGAAGCTGTACTGCTATGCTTATATGGTGACAGATCAGGCGCCGGACGGTCTGTATCTGCTCGTAGATAACGGAGATGACGCCTCCGCGCCGTCGGCTTCTCAGGCGTTGCGGGAGGAGGCTCTGGCGCTCATGGAGGCGAGGTAGGCCGGAACCATCTCTCCGGAGGAGTGGGACGTAAAATGGGCAGACATCCAGCAGCGGGCGGATCAGGCGTATGC